>JBJEOT010000029.1:0-38602 GCA_051880855.1 Ruminococcus sp. | reverse complement strand
TCTTTTGGGGATACTTTTACTATATCAACACAGTAGTACTGCGGCTCTTCACCCTGGACGGTGCACAAAATATATGCTTCTCCTGTTGTAACATCTTCCTTGTCAGCAACTTCAATTGCTTCTTTATTACTGCTTGAAACGGTGCACTTTCCGTAAATTCCGTTTTCCAGATTTTTTGTTGCATCGCCGATATCCTCATTGATGAAGTAACCGTTCAGTGTTCCCACATTACCGGTAGTGCTTTTGGTTACCGAGGATATACAGGCTCTGTTAACATCGCCTTTTGAAAGAGGAATGAGCTGTCCTGTGTCCGAGTCGCATATCCCGTGTCCCAGAGCGCAGAAGCCTCCAAGCTCCTGACTGTAAAAGGTTACTGTGCCGAGTCCGGCTGCGCTGTCTTTTATCCACATTCCTGCTTTGTAGTTGCCCTCTATATCTTTTGCAGGATTCAGCTCCGCGGTGATTGATTCCTCGTCACGCATAATTTTAAGCACAATTGCCACACCTGAGTAACCTTCAATAATCTCTTTCAGCTCTTCACTTGATTCGAGATGTTCTCCGTTTGCTGAAATAATTATATCTTCTGTCCTGATACCGGCCTCTTCAGCAGGGTTTACATCACCGTTTTCACTTTGGACATTCTCAAGCCGAACTACCATTACTCCGTCACACAGCATTTTAATTCCGAAGGGTTCACCGCCCAGAATAACTTGATTAATACCTGAGTTTCCGCCGTCTGTTCCCAGTACGGTTACAGGGGAAAACACAAGCATCAAAATAATTAAAGAAAAACACAAAATTTTGTTTTTTGTTTTCATTCTTCACCTCCTTTGGGCATACTATATTTTTTGCGTTTTTTGAATATCTAATAAGGAAATGAAAAGTCTGAAATAATATATTTACAGCGAATAGCCTTTTCTCTCGCAAAAATGAGAATAATAATAGAAAATTTGCTACTGCTTTATTTTTTTGGCAGTTTGTGTTATTATGTTCCGGAGGTGGTTTTTGTGTCCCTTATTCCCGAAAAATGTAAGTTTATTTTTGAAAAATTAAAGCATAGCGGATTTGAGTGCTTTGCTGTGGGCGGCTGTGTCAGAGACTCGATAATGGGCAAGCTGCCGCAGGATTGGGATTTTTCCACCAACGCATCACCGGATGAGATTACAGCCTGTTTTGAGGATTACAACACAATTACTGTCGGCAAAAAGTACGGCACAATTGCTGTTGTCTCAGAGGGTGAGACCTATGAGATAACTACCTACCGCCGTGACGGTGCTTACTCTGACTCTCGGCACCCCGACGAAGTCACATTTTCATCATCTATTGAAGATGATTTATCGCGCAGGGATTTTACAATAAATTCCATTGCGTATTCTGAGGATAGGGGATATATTGACCCCTACGGCGGTATTGAGGATATTAAGAAAAAGCTAATCCGTGCAACAGGTGATCCCTATATTCGCTTTGCCGAGGACGCTTTGAGAATAATCAGAGGTGTTCGTTTTGCTTCTTCATTAGGCTTTGATGTTGAGGAGAATACCGACGAGGCGATGCATATGCTATCAAGCACCCTCTCACAGGTTCATCCGCAAAGGCTCAAAAAGGAGTTAATGGGTATAATTATGGGTGACTTTGCCTTTGATGTGCTTCACAGGTATGCTGATGTTTTGTCGTCGGTAATACCCGAGATTGAGCCTATGTTTAATCTTGCTCAGAATAATCCCCATCATAAGTACGATGTGTGGACGCATACCCTTTATGCCCTTAAAAATGCACCGAAAAATGAGCTTGTAAGGGTCGCCGTGTTTTTTCACGATATCGGAAAACCTCACAAAAAGACCACTGATGAAAAAGGTATTGACCACTTCAAACAGCATCCGATGAAAAGCGTTGAGATTACAGAGAAGGTTCTCACTCGCTTTGCGTTTCCGAGGGAATTTATAAATAATGTTTGCAAGCTTATTGAATTTCACGATGAGCGCTTTACAAACAGAACACCTGACATAAAGCGTGTACTTAATAAAATCGGTGAGGAGCTGTTTTTTTTGCTGCTGGAGGTTTCACGCGCAGATGTTTCGGCACAGTCTGAATATAAAAGGTCAGAGAAGCTTAATCTTTTATCTGCCGTTGAGCTTGAGGCTAACCGAATAATAGCGGCAAATGAGTGTTACAGTCTCAAAACCCTTGCCGTTAACGGCAAAGACTTGGAGCATTTAGGCTTCGAGGGCAAGTCAATAGGCGATACACTTGAGGTTTTGCTTCGCTCGGTTATACGCGGAAAAACTCAAAACAACAAAACCGAATTGATTTTATTTGCAAAATCTATGCTCAAGAATAATTGACAAATACTTTTTTCTGTTATAGAATACCAATTGTGAGTGGATTGGGCAGTTGCGGGTACAGCGCCTAAAGGCCGTATCCGAGGAAAGTCCGAGCTCCATAGAGCAAGAATAGCGGCTAACGGCCGCCGGGGGCGACCCTAGGGAAAGTGCAACAGAGATATACCGCCCGATTTTTCGGGTAAGGGTGGAAAGGCGAGGTAAGAGCTCACCGGAGTCGGGGAGACCCGATTGCCCTGCAAACCCTATTCGGAGCAACACCGCGGAGGGACATTTGCGCCTGCTCGGCGTGTCCTGTGGAGGTGGCACTGAGCAGCGGTGGCAACATCCTGCCAAGATAGATAACTGCACAAGACAGAATTCGGCTTATAGATTCACTCATGCAATATAAAAGCTCCGTCCTTATCGGTCGGAGCTTTTTCGTTTGACTATTTGGTTTTGTTGAGTAGCTGATTTTTAATTGTCCAAAGTTTCTCGGAAAGGTCTACATAATAGGTGTGGGGATTTTCAAATCTCGTAACCTCATCCCAAAGTGTTTTCATCTGCTCTTTGCAGTGAATTTTTATGTCCTCAATACAAGGCAGCTTCTCGATAAGCTTACCCTTTTCGATGTATTTTCTGCGGATATCTACTGCAACAAAATTCTCAATTGTTTTTCTTTTCCAAGTGTATTGAGGGTCGAAGATTTCATAGGGCTTTGAGTCATCAATCACTTCGTCGTGTAATGTGATTACATCTGCGATTGACTTGTTCGTCTCTCTGTCGTAAAGTCTGTAAAGCTTCTTAAAGCAAGGTGTAGTGATTTTGCCCACATTCTCGCTGAGCTTGATTTTGGGGATTATCTCACCGTCTTTTTCCAAGGCTACAAGCTTATATACACCGCCGAAAACAGGCGATGAAGAAGATGTAATAAGTCTTTCGCCTACACCGAAGGTGTCCACCTGTGCGCCTTGAATGAGCATATCTCGGATAATAGTTTCATCAAGGGAGTTTGATGCACAGATTTTGCAGTCCTCGTAACCTGCCGCGTCAAGAAGCTTTCTTGCTTTCTTTGAAAGATAGGTTATGTCGCCGCTGTCAATTCTGATGCCTTTTGGCCTTTTTCCCTGAGGCTTCAGTATCTCGTCAAAAACCTTTATTGCATTGGGCACTCCGCTTTTAAGGGTGTTGTAGGTATCAACAAGTAAAGTGCAGTTGTCGGGATAAATCAAAGCGTATGCTTTGAAGGCTTCGTATTCTGTGTCAAAGGACTGAATCCAAGAGTGAGCCATTGTGCCAAGAGCCGGCACACCGTAGTCCTTGTCGCAAATTGTGCAGGCTGTACCGGCGCATCCGCCGATATAGGCTGCCCTTGCGCCGTAAACGGCACCGTCAAAGCCCTGTGCTCTGCGTGAACCGAATTCCATAACAGCTCTTCCTTCGGCGGCACGGCAAATTCTGTTTGCCTTTGTCGCAATAAGGCTCTGATGATTTATTGAAAGCAAAATCATTGTTTCTACAAATTGGGCTTGAATAAGCGGTCCTCTGACTGTTACTATAGGTTCACCGGGGAATATCGGCGTACCTTCGGGCACAGCCCAAACATCACATTCAAACTTGAAATTTCTGATGTAGTTCAGAAACTCCTCAGAAAAAATCCCCTTACTTCTCAAGAAGTCAACATCTTCATCGGTAAAGCTGAGGTTTGTCAGATATTCTACCATTTGTTCTACACCTGCCATAATGGCGTATCCGCCCTTGTCAGGTGTGCTTCTGTAAAACATATCAAAGTATGCAATTCGGTCCGCTTGATTTGTTTCAAAATAACCGCCTGCCATTGTAAGCTCGTAAAAATCGGTCAGCAGAGTAAGGTTGCGGTTCTCAAGACTATTTTTCATTTTATTTTTCCTCCGTTGGTTGCTATGTTAGCGAAGAATATCTGAAAATATAATATCACTCTTTACCTTTATGTTAAAGTCCAAAAAAATAAATTTGTTAAAAACAGCGAGAAAAAGATAAATATTTACTCGTTTGTAATATTTTTTTGCCAAATTATTTCAAATTCTTAAATAAATTTACAAAAAGACTTGTTTTTTTTCTAATGTAGTATTATAATATTCACACTACGGATTTTAATGTTATATAAGAATTCTTTTTTAGAATTAATATTCAGTTTTATTTATTACATCCCTTAGGAGAATTGAAATGAGATTACGCAAACAAGAGCTGGGTGACCGCAACCTTGTAGGTGCTAAGGTCGAGGCAGCAAGAAAAAAAAGAGGTATGAAGCAAAAAGAGCTTCTTGCTCAGCTTCAGGTAAACGGTGTTGATATGAACGCTTCCGGTCTTTCAAAGCTTGAAGGACAGATTCGCTATGTCACTGATGTCGAGTTAGTCGCTCTTGCTGACATTTTAGAGGTTTCTGTTGACTATCTTCTGGGCAGAGATTCAAGCTTCAACTGATACATCGGTTATTATATTTGCATTTTCAGACGGCTTAGAAGCCGTCTTTTTTTATTTCTTTTACTTTTATCTGTTGATATTTTTTCCATATTATTATATTATTAGTATTGTCTTTTATTTGGAGGTTAGAAATGAAACATATTAAAGCCTACTTTGAAAATCAAAAGGGAAGAAAAGTTGCTTTTGTCGGGCTTGGCAGGAGTAACCTTCCTCTTATAAAAATGTTCTGTGATGCCGGTGCAGAGGTCTTTGCATGTGACAGCCGTACAAAGGATGCCCTGGGTGCTAATGCTGATTTGGCTCAGGAGTACGGAGCAACCCTTTCTTTGGGCGAAAACTATCTTAACAATCTTGATGTTGAGGTGCTCTTCAGAACTCCCGGTATGAATTATAATTCTCCTCTTCTTAAAAATCTCCGTGACAAGGGAGTGGAGATTACCTCGGAAATGGAGCTCTTCTTTGAGCTTTGTCCCTGCAAAATTATTGCTGTAACCGGCTCGGACGGAAAGACCACTACTACCACAATAATATCAGAGCTTCTCAAAGCCGAGGGCTATAATGTGCACTTAGGCGGTAATATCGGCAAACCTCTTATGCCTGAGATTTACGATATAAAGCCTGAGGATGTAGCAGTTGTTGAGCTTTCAAGCTTCCAGCTTATTTCAATGAAGAAAAGTCCCTCTGTAGCAGTTGTTACCAATGTTGCTCCCAATCACCTTGATGTCCATAAGGATATGGATGAGTATATTGACGCCAAGAGAAATATATTGGCTTATCAGCATAAGGGTGATGTTGCGGTTCTTAACCTTAACAATGAAATCACCGCTTCTTTTGAAGGCGATACTAAAGCAGAAGTTAAGTTCTTTTCTTCTTCAGTCAGCGTTAATAACGGCGCTTATATTTCTGACGGTGCTATTTATTACGCTGATGAAAACGGAGCAAAAGAGATAGTAAAGCTTTCCGATATTGCTATTCCCGGTCATCATAATGTAGAGAACTATATGGCTGCTATCTGTGCAACAAAGACGCTTGTAAAGAAGGAAACCGTAACAAAAGTTGCAAGAACCTTCACAGGTGTTAAGCATAGAGCACAGCTTGTCCGTGAGCTTGACGGTGTTAAGTACTATAATGATTCTATTGCTTCTTCACCCACAAGAACAGCCTGCGGAATGCTATTGCTATTTTCACAGAAGATTATTCTTATTTGCGGAGGGTACGATAAACACATTCCTTATGAGCCTTTGGGACCTGTTATTTGCAGCAAGGTCAAGACCCTTGTGCTGCTCGGAGCTACCTCTGACAAAATTGAACTGGCTGTAAGAAACTCTGCCGAATACCGAGATAATTCACCTGAGATTCTCCGTGCAAGCACTATGGAAGAAGCGGTGGATATCTGCCGCAGCAAGGCAACATTCGGCGATATTGTTGCCCTTTCTCCGGCGTCTGCAAGCTTTGATATGTATAAGGATTTTGAGCAGCGAGGAGACCATTTTATTTCCATCGTTAATTCACTGAAATGATTGCTTTGATAAAAGACCGTGAGCAGATTCTGCAAGCTCTGAGCCGGAATTTTGGTTCAGCTTGCATCAAGAGTGTTATATTTCTCTATCTGGATTCTTACGGTACAGATTATGACTTCCTTGAGTTTTATGTTCAGACTGACGGCTTAGGCATTCCTGCTTCGGTTATTCTCAGGTATAATCAGCTTATCTATATTGCTGCAGATGAGAGCGGTGGTACCGAGGAATTAGCTGCATTTGTCTGCGGTTTTACCGACTGTACTGTTATTTCGGATGTTTCTGTCATGAGTGACGGAGATGAGATTTTTATTATGTCAAAGCTCGGTGATGCTTCGGATAACATATCAGAAAATGTTTACATGACCGATGATATTAAATCGGTTTCTGATGTTGTGTGTAAAGGTCTATCTAAGGAAAAGCAAACTGACTTTTTCCTCAATACTGCTCATCAGCACCGTCACCGTGGATTAAGTTTATATGCCTGCTTCTTGGGAGATAAGCCAGTTTCTGTTGCAGGAGTGACTGCTGTGCATGGTGGCTGTTCATACATTTCTTTTGTTGCAGCTGATGAATATTTCCGCGGAAATGGTTATAGCCGAGAGGTTTTGAAGTCAGTGTGTAATAATTCTGAGGTCGAGTATCTCTTAATGTGCGAGAGTGAAAATAGGAGATTTTACGAGAAATGCGGTTTCAGATTAACGAACAAATGTTATAAATATATTTTGTGAGGTTAATATGCAAAAATTATTTGATGTTGACAGCAGTATCGAAATTGCTTCGAACAAGGCTTTAGAGCTTTGCAAAGAGCAATTTCAGTACATAAATGAGGTTAGAGAGTACAATCAGCTAAAGATGCTCAAAGCCTTTCAAAATGCCCGCGTCAGCGAATCAATGTTCGGCGGCAGCAGCGGTTACGGCTACGGCGACAGGGGCAGAGATGCTCTTGACGAGGTTTTCGCCTATGCTTTTGATGCTGAGGATGCCTTAGTTAGACATAATTTTGTAAGCGGTACCCACACATTGGCAGTAGCGCTTTTTGCTGTATTGCGTCCCGGCGACACTATGCTTTGCGTCACCGGTACACCTTACGACACTATTAGGGAAACTATCGGAATTGATTCGAGTTATTCTGGAAGTCTTAAGGATTTCGGTGTATCTTATGAAGAAGTACCTATGTCAACTTACGGTACTCCCGATTACGATGCCATTGAAAAGAAGCTTTCAGAAAAGCCCAAGATGGTATATATTCAGCGTTCTCGCGGCTATGAGCTCAGACCGTCTCTGACTTTTGATGATATCAAAAAGCTTTGTGAGCTTTCAAAGAGGGTTTCTCCCGATTCGGTGATTATGCTTGATAATTGTTACGGCGAGTTTGTAGAGTTTGAATCTCCTCACAGCTGCGGAGTAGACCTGATGGCAGGTTCTCTCATAAAAAACCCCGGCGGCGCAATTGCACGCACAGGCGGGTATATTACCGGCAGACGGGATTTAATCGAGCAGGCAGCCTTCAGACTTACAACACCCGGTACAGGAAAAGAGCTCGGAGCTACTCTTGATATGACGCGAGAGCTTTTCCTCGGTGCTTACAACGCGCCCCATATTACAGGCGAAGCACTAAAAACAGCAGTGTTCTCTTCGGCTCTTTTTGAGCTTTTGGGTTATGAGGTAACACCAAAATACAGCGAAAATAGAGGAGATATCATTCAGGTGCTTAAGCTGAATTCAGCAGCTGAGCTTGTAGAGTTTTGCCGTGGAATACAGTCGGCATCACCGGTTGACAGCTTTGCTGTGCCCGAACCCTCGGATATGCCCGGTTATGACTGCAAGGTTGTAATGGCGTCCGGTTCGTTTACTCTGGGATCTTCTATTGAGCTTTCCTGTGATGCACCTATTCGTGAGCCTTACGCCGTTTGGCTGCAGGGCGCTCACGACTTTGATGCCGGCAAGCTCGGCATAATGCTTGCCGCTGACAGAGTCAGAAATAAGGCATAAAATATCGGCAGTAGGATAGAAAACCTACTGCCGGTACTTTATATGTGAACTGTCTTATTCGTGCCTGATTTTAATTAAAAGAAGCTTTCCTTCTTTAACGCTCACCTTTGCTGTTTTACCTTTAATTACTTCATTGCTGATGCCGTATTGATATTCTGCTGTTATTTCGGCGTCTTTTAGGGGATATTTTGCGTTTTCAACGGTGATTCCCTTTGCCTTGCCGTGAATATTAAGCAGTGAAAAATAGGGGTATGAATCGTCAATGTAAACCTCGTTTTCAGACACAATCTCCATCTGCGAGAAATCGTCGACGATTATTCCCTTTTTGCCTTGATTGAAAAGTGAAATCAGCAGGTATAAATTTCCCAAGCTGTGGTCAAATCTACCTGCCACAGCGCCGAGAATAATAAAGTTATCATAGCCTCTCTTAAGTGCCTCTTTAAGGGCAAAAACCGTGTCGGTATCATCCTTTTCGGCGGGAAGAACAATTGTCTCTATATCTGTTTGAGGCTGTTCGTATGAATCAAAGTCACCGACAATAAGCTCAGGCTTAACTTTTAGCTTTTCACAGTGCTTGAGACCGCTGTCGCAACAGATAACAAAGTCGTTTTTACTGATATATTGGCGGATTTCATCATAGTTTTTTATCTCGGCTCCGCCAATAATTACACAGCTTTCTGTCTTAGATGTTCTTCTCATGGTATACCTCAATTGCCCTCTGTGCTCTTACGAATATCTTTGAAGAATTCAGAGATTATCTCACTGCACTTTTGTTCCATAATTCCGCCAAAGCACTGGGGCTTACGAATATTACTTGATGAAAAAAGATTGAAGGCAGTACCGCAAGCACCGTAGTTAATATCGAAAGCCCCGAAAACAACCTTACTGATCTTAGCGTTGATAATCGCACCTGTGCACATTATGCAGGGTTCTAAAGTCACATACAGCTCACAGCCTGCCAGCGTCTTTGAATTAAGATATTCTGACGCTTTTTCAATAGCGACTATCTCGGCGTGCCTGAGCGCGCAGCTTTTTGCCTCACACTCGTTGTATCCTTCGGCGATTATTATGCTGTCTTTTACGATAACACATCCAACGGGGATTTCACCCTTATCTTTGGCAATTTCTGCAAGGCGGATTGCCTTGCTCATATAGTCATATCTGTCCATTACAGTAACGCAACATAGTTTAAGACGGATTCAAGGACAAGAAATACGCCGGCAATAATAACACATGGGCTTGTAAAGAATAGCTTGAAGCGTGTTTGTGTATCAAGCTCTCCCTCGTATTTTTTATCCTTTAAGAAGTTTTTGTCTCTTTTTGAAAGCTTCATTACGAAGAAGAGACTCAGAGCAATGCCGGCAGCAACTACTATCATAAATACAATGTCTATTAAAGTTTCGGAAATTCCAATGCTTGCGGAGTTTGAATACATTACATCGCACAATACGCTGAATCCGTTGTTTAAGGCGTGAATTATTATTGCCGGAAGCATTGAGTCGGTATATACTGTAATATATCCGAGTATCATACCGACAAGAAATGTAAAGGGAATCTGCACGAAGTTGCCGTGCATAATGCTGAATAAAACAGCTGATGCCAATACAGCGAAGCTGTCGCCGTATTTTCTCAGGGAAGAGAGGATAACGCCCCTGAATACAAATTCCTCGGAAAAGGCAGGCACAATTGCCGTGGAGACAAAGTAAACCAAAATTTCAATTGACGAGTCACTTACCGGAGAAATGTATGAAGGGTTCAGATCTATTCCGATATTTTTGAATAACTGCAAATACAGAGACAGCAGGTAGTTAGACAGCATACAAACCGAGAAACCGATTACAGTCAACGCCATAAGCTTTCTGAAGCTTACTCTTTTGAAGGGCAATGCTTCTGAAAATGAGCGTTTTCCGAATTTCAGAAAAATGATGCCTACTACCGCAAACACGGTAAGGGAAGTAATGCTGTTTATTATGTTGTCGGGTATTGAGTCTATAGACTGAGATAATATGTTGTAATCAGTAACAAAATAATCGAATATAACTGATAAGACAGAGAAGACAAAAACGAAAGCCACTGCCGAAACAAGGGTAGTAAGTCCTGCTAAGTTAGCTCTTTTTCTGAAATCTTTTTTCTCTGCTTTGAACTTTAGCTCTCTTGGGTCTTCAGAAGGCTCAGGAGCACTGTATACCTGCTTAGGTACAAATTGATTGTCATATTGAAGATTGACCATATTTAATCTCCCAAAATTATAGTTTTTGATATTATATCATACTTGTGCACATTTTTTCAATGAAAATGAAAAATTTCTCAAAAACACTTGACAATCGGCTAATAAACAACTATAATTTTGTGCGTACAATAAAGCAAGACATAAAGTTTTCACCTGTGGGGTGTCGTCTGCACGGGTCAATATTTTGAGTTACCCTTTGGGTATTTCTTTGGTATTGTGATGCGGACGGAGCTTTCTGTCCGCATTATTTTATATCATTTTGGAGGTGCTTTAACATTAGCAAGAAAGAAACTCTCATCAACGAAGATATTACTTGTGATGAGCTTAGAGTAATCGCTTCTGACGGTTCACAGCTTGGCATTATGCCTACCGACAACGCTCAGCGTCTTGCAATTGAGCAAAATCTTGACTTAGTCCTCATTGCCGCACAGGCAAAGCCCCCCGTGGCTAAGATTATGGACTACGGTAAGTATCGCTTTGAGCAGGCTAAGCGTGAGAAGGAAGCTCGCAAAAACCAGAAGGTTATCAATGTCAAGGAAGTTCAGCTTTCTCTGAATATTGACACTCACGATTTTGACACCAAGCGCAACAACGCAATTAAGTTCCTTACCAAGGGCGACAAGGTTAAGGTCTCTATCCGTTTCAGAGGCCGAGAGATGGGTCACTCAAAGTACGGCTACGATTTAATGGAGCGTTTCGCAGAGGGTTGCAGTGAGGTAGCTTCTGTTGAGAAGCCCGCAAAGCTCGAAGGACGAAATATGCTGATGTTCTTAGCCCCAAAACCGGTAAAATCATAATAGGAGGATTTTTAACATGCCTAAAATTAAAACACACAGCGGTGCAAAGAAGCGCTTCAAGCTTACAAAGAACGGTAAGGTTATCCGCGCACATGCTAACAAACGCCACATTCTTAATAAGAAGACCACCAAGCGTAAGAGAGGTCTCAGACAGACCGCAGTAGCAGACGCAACAAACGTAAAGCAGGTTAAGCGTCTTCTTCCTTACCAGTAATTAACAACAACTATTCGGAGGTAATATAAAATGGCAAGAGTAAAAGGCGCGATGATGACTCGCAAAAGAAGAAAAAAGGTATTAAAGCTCGCTAAGGGCTACTACGGTGCCAAGAGTAAGCACTTCAAAATGGCTAAACAGGCTGTTATGAAGTCCGGCAACTATGCATATATCGGCAGAAAGCAGAAGAAGAGAGATTTCCGTCGTCTATGGATTACCCGTATTTCAGCAGCTTGCAAATTAAACGGCACAAACTACTCTCAGTTTATGAACGGTCTCAAGAAGGCTAATATCGCCCTCAACCGTAAGATGCTTGCTGAGATTGCAGTTTCCGATCCCGCTGCATTCACAAAGCTCGTAGAGCAGGTAAAATAAAAAAGCTCAAGTTGCGTCTGGATTTACTCCGACGCAACTTTTTTCTTCTTATTAATTCTGTAAATAACAGGTGAATTTATGATGAAAGAAATCACCAGCAAAGATAATAGCTCAATTAAATACATATCTAAACTTCAGTCTTCTGCAAAATTCAGGCGGGAAGAGGGAAAGTTTGTTGCAGAAGGGCTGAGGGTCTCGCTTGAAGCTGTAAAAAGCAGTGCATGTGTGGACACTGTACTCCTCTCGGAGGAAGCTATTTCAAAGCATTATGATGAGCTTCTGCCGCTTCTCAGCCTTGGATGCGATGTCTATAAGGTAAGCCAAAAAGCTATGTCGGCTGTTTGCGAGACAAAGACTCCCCAGGGAGTAGTTTGTGTTGTAAAAGCACTTGACAATCATATTTGTTCTGATACAATTAATAATAAGTATGTCCTGCTTGAGAATATACAAGATCCAAGTAATTTGGGAACCATCCTCAGAACAGCAGATGCTCTGGGGGTTTCGGGCGTTATTATGACAGATGACTGCTGTGATGTGTATTCTCCTAAGGTTTGTCGAGGCGCAATGGGTGCACTTTTCAGAGTGCCTTTTGAGATTGTCCGCAGCGCACCGGAGTTTATCAAGAACTTCAGGCATACCGGCAAGGCTTATGCCGCAGTTGTGCGAGATGCCAAGGCACTATCTGATATTTCCTTCAGCGGTAATGTTCTTATTGCTATCGGCAACGAGGGTAACGGACTTACCGAGGCAACTGTATCTGCGTGCAGCGAAAGGGTTACAATACCTATGAACGGCAATGCAGAATCACTTAATGCTGCAATTGCAGGCGGAATTCTTATGTGGGAAATGATGAAATGACAGATAGTACAAAATACTATATATGGTTGTCTTTGGGCTTGGGCTTCTGTTCGGCTAAGCCTATGAAAGTACATTCTCTCTATCCCGACATTAAAACTCTTTATGACGGCGGAGAGAGGGAGTTTCGCTACTGCGGTATATTCACCGAGAGTGAGATAAACCGCCTTAATAAGTTCACCTTGAAGGATGCCGAAAGTATTATTGGCAGATGCAGGGAGCTTTCAATTGATGTTGTTGATATCTCCGAGAAAGAGTATCCCGAAAGACTTAGAGAAATTGACGATCCACCCTGCGTTTTGTATATTTCCGGTAAAATCCCCGATGTTGACAGTCTTCCGACAGTTTCTGTTGTGGGCACTCGCAAGGCTACAGTATACGGTGTTAAAACTGCTTTTGAGCTTGGCGCAAACCTTTCAAGAAAGGGCTTTGTTGTAGTCAGTGGCGGAGCATTGGGTATTGACTGTGCCGCTCACAGAGGAGTTTTGCAGTCAGAGGGCGTTACTGTCTGTGTTCTCGGATGCGGTATTGACTATGATTATCTCAGAGAGAACAAGATTATGAGAAATCAAATTGCAATAAACGGCGCTGTTATCTCTGAGTATCCTCCTGGTTCTTCGCCTGCACCCAGAAATTTTCCACAGCGCAACCGGATTATTTCCGGTCTTGCTCAGGGTGTGATTATTGTCGAAGCGCCTAAAGCAAGCGGTTCTATGATAACAGTAAACCTTGCGCTTTCACAGAGCAGAGATGTTTTCGCTGTTATGGGCAATGTTGATTCTTTTTACTCCGAAGGCTCAAATATGCTTATCAAAGAGGGTGCAATTCCTGTAACCTCATATAAGGATGTCTATGAGTATTATTTTGGAGTAGACAGCAAAGAAGATTGTCCTGATACTTTCAGCGACGTTGTTGTAAGCTCGGTGCCCACAAAGCTTCGAAAAGATACAACTGAAGCTCATAGCCAAAATCATCCTGTAAAAATTCACCGTAAGGATATACAACTTACCGATGAGGAGAAGGCCGTCTACTATCTTATTGATAATGAGCCACGGCATATTGATTATATTACAGAGCACTCATCTTTGCCGGCTTTCAAGGTTATCAGAATCATATCTGCCTTAGAGCTTAGCGACCTTATTTCAAATGTCGGCAGTAAAAACTACATTCTTAAGTAAAATACCGTATTCAAGCAAATAATCGTATACTAAAATAAATCTAACGGAGGCATAGTATATATGTCAAATCTTGTAATTGTTGAGTCTCCTGCTAAGGCGAAAACAATCAAAAAATATCTCGGAAAGGACTATGATGTTATAGCGTCAATGGGTCATGTCCGCGACTTGCCCTCAGCACGGCTCAGCGTTGATGTAAAGAACAACTTTGCACCTCGCTATGAAATAATAAAAGGAAAGGAAAAGCTTGTTGATGAACTTATAGCAGAAGCTAAAAAGAGCGACAAGGTTTACCTTGCAACCGACCCTGACCGTGAGGGTGAGGCAATTTCCTGGCATCTTGCATATATTCTCGGTCTTGACCTTGACGATGTAAACCGCGTTGAGTTTAACGAGATTACAAAACACGGCGTAGAAACAGGTATGAGCAATCCCAGAGCCATAAACCTTGACCTTGTGAATGCACAGCAGGCAAGACGAGTTCTTGACAGACTGGTTGGCTATAAGCTCAGCTCCTTTGTTTCTCAGAAGATTCACCGCGGCCTGTCCGCAGGACGAGTTCAGTCTGTCGCTGTAAGAATTATTGTTGACAGAGAGAATGAGATCCGCGCATTTAAGCCAAAGGAGTATTGGAGTATTGATGCCAAGCTTTCTCCCAAGGGAAGCCGTAAAATTATCTCTGCGTCTCTTTACGGCAACGCAGATGGCAAGCTTGAGATTGATAATAAAGAGCAGGCAGATAAGATTCTTTCAGATATTGAAGGCGCTGAATATACTGTAACCAAGGTGAAATCAGGAACCCGAAAGAAATCTCCCGCACCTCCATTTATTACTTCTACCTTACAGCAGGAGGCATCTCGAAAGCTGAGCTTCCAGGCAAGAAGAACAATGAAGGTTGCTCAGGAGCTCTACGAAGGTGTCGATATTGAGGGAATAGGTCCTACCGGTCTTATAACCTATATGAGAACTGACTCTCTCCGTATTTCTGGCGAAGCAATGAACGATGCAAGGTCATATATAACAGATATCTTTGGAGATAATTATGTTCCTGCAAAGCCGAGATTCTTTAAGTCAAGAAACAACGCACAGGACGGCCACGAAGCTATCCGTCCTACTTCTGTTACACTTACCCCTGACAAAGTAAAGAAAAATCTTACCTCAGACCAATACAAGCTCTATAAGCTTATTTGGGAGCGCTTTATGGCTTCTCAGATGGCTGACAGTATTCAGAAAACAACTCAGATTGATATAGACGCCAAAGGCTATGTGTTCAAGGCAAGCGGTTACCGTGTGGATTTTGACGGCTTCACCAAGCTTTATGTTGAATCTAAAGACGAAGCAGAAGAGAAGGAGAGCACATTGCCGATTTTGGAGAAGGGTGCACTTCTCAATCTTAAAGAGATTACCGGCAATCAGCATTTTACTCAGCCGCCTTCTCGCTTTACAGAGGCTTCTCTTATCAAAGCTCTTGAGGAAAACGGTATCGGCAGACCGTCGACCTATGCCGCAACTATCTCAACAATTGTTAACAAAGAGTATGTTGTGCGTTCAGGCAAGCTGCTTCAGCCCACAGAGCTGGGTGAAGCTTTGGCACAGCTTATGAAAGAAAAATTCCTCAAGATTGTCAATGTTAAATTTACGGCACAGATGGAGCAGGATCTCGACACCGTAGAAAGCGGTAATGTCGAATGGCATGAGCTTTTAGCTGATTTCTATGCTGACTTTGAAAAGGCTCTTAACAAGGCAAAGGCCGATATGAAGGGTGTTAAAATTCACCTCAAAGAGGACGAAACCGACCAGGTCTGCGAGCTCTGCGGTAAGCCTATGGTTGTAAAAGTCGGCAGATTCGGCAAGTTTATTGCTTGTTCAGGTTATCCCGATTGCAAGAACACTAAAGATTTTACTAAGCCTTTAGGTGTGAAATGTCCTCTTTGCGGTAACGATGTTATCACTCGAAAGACTAAGAAGGGCAAGGTGTTCTACGGCTGTAAGGGTTACCCCAACTGCAACTTCAGTTCTTGGAATGAGCCTACAGAGGAAAAGTGTCCTCAGTGCGGAGATATTCTTTATAAGAAAAAAGGTAAGAAGCCTACACTGTACTGCGCGAAAGACGGTTGTGGCTTTGTGAAGAAGAATGATTGATTTTGTTAGTGTTATAGGCGCTGGTCTTGCGGGCTGTGAAGCAGCTTATCAGATTGCCAAAAGAGGAATACCGGTAAAGCTTTATGAAATGAAGCCGCTGAAGAAATCACCTGCTCACCACAGCGATAATTTTGCTGAGCTTGTGTGCTCTAATTCCTTTAAGGCACAGCGCAGCTCATCTGCTGCAGGTTTGCTTAAGGAGGAGATGAGACATCTTGACTCTCTGCTTCTTAAGTGTGCCGACAGATGCTCAGTACCTGCAGGCGGTGCTTTGGCAGTTGACAGAGATCTTTTTTCGTCAGCGGTTACAGAAGAAATTCTCAGCAATCCCAATATCACCGTGGTAAAAGAGGAGATTACCGAAATTCCCTTTGAAGGTGTGACGGTTATCGCCACAGGACCGCTTACCTCTGACGCACTTTGCGAAAATATCAGAAATAAGATGGGTGACAGTTTATCTTTTTTTGACGCGGCAGCACCTATTGTAACAGCAGAGAGCATTGATATGAACTCAGCTTTTGCGGCCTCAAGATACGGAAAAGGCGGAGAGGACGACTATATCAACTGCCCTATGAATAAAGAGGAATATGAGCTTTTTTATAAGGAGCTTGTTTCTGCTGAGCGTGCGCCCTTGCACGATTTCGATGTCGCTGATCCTAAGGTGTATGAGGGCTGTATGCCCATAGAGATTATGGCGCAAAGAGGTGAGGATACAATCCGCTTCGGTCCTATGAAGCCGGTTGGACTTCGAGACCCTAAGACAGGCCACAGACCTTGGGCGGTGCTTCAGCTTAGAAAAGAAAACTCCGCCGGAACTATGTATAACCTTGTAGGCTTTCAGACAAACCTGAAATTCGGTGAGCAGAAGCGGGTTTTCGGGCTTATTCCTGCACTTAAAAATGCAGATTTTGTCAGATACGGCGTTATGCACCGAAATACTTTTATCAACAGTCCCAAAGTGCTCTTGCCTGACTATTCTGCAAAGGACAGCAAAAATCTGTTTTTTGCAGGTCAGCTTACAGGTGTCGAGGGCTATATGGAGTCTGGTTCTTCAGGCCTTGTTGCCGGTATCAATGCCGTCAACAGAGTCTTGGGCAGAGACACATTGGTTTTTCCTAAAGAGACTATGTTAGGTGCGCTGTCACTTTACATAACAGATAAAACTATTGAAAAATTCCAGCCTATGGGCGCAAGCTTCGGACTTTTGCCGGAGCTTATCGACAGACCTCGTGACAAAAAATTGAGAGGTGAAAAGTACGCAGAAAGATCGCTTTCCGTACTTGATGAATTTATAAGAGAAAGGTGCTTGGGATAAATGAGAATAATCGTTGACGCCTTCGGAGGAGACAATGCTCCTCTGGAGATTATCAAAGGCAGTGGTGATGCCATTCGTGAGTTTGGCTGCGAGGTTACTCTAACCGGCGACGAAAGCATAATTAAAAAGGTGTGCGATGAAAATGATATCGATGCAAATCAGTTCACTATTGTACATACCGAGTCTGTAATCACTGGTGAAGAGGCAGGCTCTGAGATTATGAAGAGCAAATCCGATTGCTCTATGGCTGTTGGTTTGAAGCTCTTAGCTTCCGGTGAGGGTGACGCATTTATATCAGCCGGCAACAGCGGTGCTTTGTGCGTTGGATCAACACTTTTAGTCAAGCGTATAAAGGGTATTTCCCGACCCGGTTTTGCTCCTGTTATCCCAGGTGCTGCAAGTGCTTTTATGCTTATTGACAGCGGTGCTAATCTTCAGTGCAGACCTGAGATGCTCCGTCAGTTTGCCATGATGGGTTCTATCTATATGAACAAGGTGCAGGGTGTTGAAAATCCCCGTGTGGGTCTTGCTAATGTTGGCACAGAGGAGCATAAGGGTACCGAGCTTCAGCAGGAGGCCTTTAAGCTACTGAAAAACTCAAACCTTAATTTTGTCGGTAACATCGAAGGCAGGGATATTGCGGCAGATGTCTGTGATGTTTTGGTGTGCGACGGCTTTACCGGAAACCTTATCCTCAAGACCTATGAGGGTGTTGCCCTTGCCCTGATGAAGAAAATCAAGGGTATCTTCACTAAGAATATTAAGAATAAGCTTGCAGCTGCTATGGTGCTTTCTGATGTTAAGGAGCTTAAGAAGCAGTTCGATTATTCAGAGCTTGGCGGAGCTCCTATCTTAGGCGTCAAGAAGCCTGTTTTCAAGGCTCACGGCAACTCTGACGCTACTTCCTTCAAGAACGCAATCAAGCTTACAATTCAGTATGTTAACCAGGGTATAGTTGAGGAGATTTCCGAGTCTCTTCAGAAGATAAAGGCAGAAGCAAAAAAAGAGGAAAGCTGATATGACAGAACTTGAAAAACTAATCGGATACGAGTTTAACGACATAAGTCTCTTAAACCTTGCCATGACTCATTCCTCTTATGCACATGAGCATAAAAAATCAAGCTCAGAATGTAACGAACGACTTGAGTTTTTAGGTGATTCTGTGCTTTCTCTTGTTGTTACAAATCATCTTTACCTTAACTATGCGGATTTGCCCGAAGGCGAGCTTACAAAGATGAGAGCCGCACTCGTTTGCGAGAAGACTCTGCATAAGTTTGCCAGAATGATTGGTCTCGGCAAATTTATCAAGCTCAGCAACGGTGAGCTCAAAAGCGGCGGAGGAGACAGACCTTCTATAGCCTCCGATGCCTTCGAAGCCTTGATTGCATCCATTTTTCTCGACGGAGGTTTTGAGCCGGCAAGAGAGTTTGTTATGGGCTTTATCAGTGTAGAAATTAAAAATCTCCGCAAAAAGCCTGTCAATGATTACAAAACAACTCTTCAGGAGATTGTTCAGAAAAATCCCGGAGAGAAGCTTGAGTACAGACTTATAAGCGAAAGCGGACCTGACCACGACAAGCATTTTGTAGCTGAGGTTCTGCTCAATTCTAACTCCATCGGTAAGGGCGGAGGAAGACGCAAAAAGGAAGCAGAACAGCAAGCAGCAAGAGAAGCATTGGAGCTGATGGGCTATTAAACGGTCTAATGTTTCGATTTTCGTACCCTTTGCCGGTTGTCCTAACCGCTGCAGCTTCTGCGACCAAAACAAGATAACAGGTACAGTTAATAAGACAACTCCTGAGGATGTAAGACTTGCGATAGAAACTGCGCTTTCATCAGGGGGTATTGACAGCAAGTCTTCTGAGATTGCATTTTTCGGCGGAAGCTTTACTGCAATTGAAGAAGAGTATATGGAGTCTCTGCTTAAAGCAGCACAAAAATATTTATCACAGTTTAAGGGCATAAGAATATCCACCAGACCTGACTGTATCGATGAAGAAAAGCTTGAAATGCTTAAAAGCTACGGCGTAACAGCTATTGAGCTCGGCGCACAGTCGATGTGCGACGATGTGCTTCTTCTTAACAACAGAGGTCACAATTCAAATTGCGTAAGAGAAGCGTCAAAGCTTATTAACAAATACGGGTTTTCTCTTGGACTTCAGATGATGACAGGCCTTTACGGCGCAACTGAGAGTAAAGACATATTCACTGCCGAAGAATTCATTAAGCTTAAGCCCGACACCGTAAGGATTTATCCTACCGTAGTGCTTAAAGGCACAGAGCTGTGCTTACTCTATGAAAGAGGCTTATACAAACCTTCGAGTGTTGAAGCATCGGCAGAGCTTTGCAGTAAGCTTATACCGATGTTTGAGTCGGCAGGAATATCCGTTATCCGTGTCGGACTCCACGCAAGCAAGGAGGTTGAAGACAGTATGGTTGCCGGCGGTTATCATCCTGCGTTCAGAGAACTGTGTGAGAGCAAAATCTACCTGCATCTTATTTTGGATAAGCTAAAAGAGATGGAAATTGAGAGCGGTGATATTACAATATCGGTACCGCTGAAGAATATATCAAAAGTAATTGGGCAGAAGAAGAGTAATCTGCACCGCCTTTGCGAGTTGGGATATAACCCTAAGGTGCAAGGTGCAGAATACCTCAAGGACTGCCGGATAGAAATACAGGAAGGCTAAAATTATGCTCCTAAAATCATTAGAGCTTCAAGGCTTCAAAACCTTTCCCGATAAAACTAAATTAACCTTTAACACAGGTATCACCTCTGTTGTAGGACCTAACGGCTCCGGCAAAAGCAATATCAGTGATGCTATCCGTTGGGTTTTGGGTGAGCAGTCACCTAAGAGCCTTCGTTGCTCGCGAATGGAAGATGTTGTCTTCAACGGAACAACAGGCAGAAAACAGCAGGGCTTTGCCGAAGTTACCCTGACAATAGATAACTCCGACAGAGTCCTTCGTTTTGACGGTGATACTGTTTCTGTTACAAGACGCTACTACAGAAGCGGTGAGAGCGAGTACCTAATAAACAAAACTCAGGTCAGACTCAAGGATATTAACGAGCTGTTTATGGATACCGGTCTTGGCAGAGACGGATATTCAATGATTGGTCAAGGCAAGATTGACAGTATTGTTTCTTCAAAGAGCGAGGACAGACGCGAGATTTTTGAAGAGGCGGCGGGTATTTCCCGCTACCGTTACAGAAAGACCGAGGCTGAGCGCAAGCTTAGCCATACAGAGGAAAATTTGATCCGTCTGCGCGATATTGTATCCGAGCTTGAAACAAGAGTCGGTCCTCTTAAGGCACAGGCAAAAAAAGCCGAGAGCTTCATTGAGCTTTCGCAGGAGAAGCGTGGACTTGAAATTGCCCTTTGGCTTGATACACTCAATAAATCCTCCGGCGTTATCAAAGAGCACGAGGATAAAATCTCTATCAGCGAACAGCAGTGCGCCGATATTGACCGGATTTTGAGTGAAATCTCAGAAAATACGGATGCTATGTATAGCGAGAGCGGTAGCATTTCATCAAAGCTTGAGCAGATTAGAATAATGATTTCTGCTTGCGAGAGCGAGATTTCCGATAAAAAGTCTGCTGTTTCCGTATATAATAACGACATAGAGCACAACAAAGAGAACATTATCAGAATCAAGGTGAATTTAGAGCAAATTGATGTTTTCGCTGTTGATATAAAGAAAGAGATTGAAGAGAAGCTTCAGTTAATTGAGAATTTCAAGCAGACTATAGCCTCTAAGCAAAAAGAGTATGATGAATCTGCGGATATCCTCAACAGCATCAATGTAGACGCCAGCCGAAGCTCCGACACTTTGCAGGAGATAACCGCTGCAGTTGCCGCTTTGAGCGCAAAACAGGCTGATGCCAGAGTCACGCTTATGACAAGTGTATCTTCTATGTCTGAGCTTGAGAACAGAATCACTGTATTAAACGATAATAAAGCAAAGAAAAATGAGCAGATTACTGTCCTTAGAGAAATGGCTGATGCTTACTCAAAAGATCTTGAGTCCGCCGAGAAGTTAATAACTCAGCTTACAAATTCCATTAAGGGACTTGAGCTTAAATTAAGCTCTAAGTCGGATAGGATCAGTGAACTTAAAGAGAAAGCAGATAAACTTACTCTTGACTCAATGGAGAAGTCAAGACGGGCAAAGGTGCTTCGTGATTTAGAGCAGAATATGGAGGGCTTTTCGCAGTCTGTAAAGAGTGTTGTAGAAGCCTCCAAGGCCGGCACTCTCAAGGGTATCCGCGGACCTGTTTCAAGAATTATAACCGTCCCCTCCGATTATGCTGTTGCTATTGAAACAGCTTTAGGCTATGCAATGCAAAATATCGTAACTGCAACCGAAGAGGACGCAAAACGCGCAATTACTTACCTAAAGAATAAGCGCGCAGGCCGTGCAACATTTTTGCCCATTACCAATATCAAGGGTAAGTACCTCAGCGAAAAGGGACTTGATGATTGCTACGGCTTTGTGGGAATAGCAAGTGACCTTTGTTCATGCGATGCTCAGTATAACGAGATTCTTTTGTCACTATTAGGCAGAATTGCGATTTTTGAGGATATTAATTCAGCCGCCGCTGCCGCAAAAAAGTACGGCTATAAGTTCAAGGTCGTTACCCTTGACGGACAGGTTGTCAATGCGGGCGGTTCACTTACCGGCGGTTCATTCCAGAAAAATTCAGGACTACTCAGCCGTTCTGCGGAAATATCTAAGATTATGCAGGAAGCAGAGGAGCTAATGAAAAAAGCCGATCTTGCGAAGGCTGAGTTTACAAATGCACAGGGCGAAAGCTCCGCACTTGAAGCATCTCTGCTCGGTTTCAGGGCTGATCTCTCCAAGGCTTCACAGGAGCTTGTCAGAATTCAGACAGAGTCCAGAGCCTGTGCAAATGAGCTTTCATCGGCAGAGAATGATATTTTCGGTATTGACGGCGAAATTGAAGGCTGTAAAGACCGAATTGCTAACCTCAGGACCGAGCGCGAGAATGCAGATACTGTCATAAAACAGTTCGCAGAGGATATTGCCTTGCAAGAGGCAAGAGCCGCCGAAATCAGCGGCAGCAGACTGAGCCTGAAAGAGAAGCGTGAAGAGCTATCCCTAAAGCTTCAGGAGCTTCGTCTTGAGATTGTCTCCTTGGAAAAAGATATTGAGAATATCAATTCTGAGATTGACACTGCGCGGAATATGGGCAGCAATCAGGAGTCACGAAAAGCCGAGCTTCTTAAAGAAATTGAAGAATCAGAGCGTCAGAATACTGAAATCTCAGCAAAAATCACAGAGCTTGAGACTGAGATCAAGACTTTAGAGGAGCATATCACCGCTTCAAAAGGCGAGATTGAGGCTTTAGGTCTCAGGCGGGATGAAATCGAGAGAGAAAACATCCGTATGAGACAGCTTGAGAAGGACAAGATGTCTGAGCGTGAGCTTGCTTCTGCCGAGCTTGCAAGACTTCAGGAACGAAAGCTCAATCTTCAAAGTCAGTACGACTCAATAATTTCAAAGCTCTGGGAGGAATATGAGCTTACCCGTAACGAGGCTGAGGCACACGCCGCTGAGATTGAGAATGTCACAACGGCACAGAAGAGACTTGCTGAGCTTAAACAGAAGATAAAGGCGTTAGGCAATGTTAATGTAGGCGCTATTGAAGAGTATAAGGAAGTATCTGAGAGATACGAGTTTATGTCTGTGCAGGTACATGATGTTGAGAAATCCAAGAAGGAAATCATCTCGCTTATCTCTGAGCTTACTAAGAAGATGAAGGACTCTTTTGTTGAGAGCTTTTCTCTTATCAATAAAAACTTCGGCGAGACCTTTACCGAGCTTTTCGGCGGAGGAAGCGCTAAGCTTGTGCTTACCGATACCGAGGATATACTCAACTGCGGTATTGATATTTCCGTTCATCCTCCGGGCAAGATTGTTACTCATCTTGATGCTCTTTCCGGCGGTGAAAAGGCACTTGTTGCCATTGCGCTCTACTTTGCTATTATGAAGGTCAGACCTGCTCTCTTCTGCGTTATGGACGAGATCGAGGCTGCACTTGACGAAGTAAATGTTGACAGATTTGCGAAGTATATGAGAAACCTCACCGATGAAACTCAGTTTATAACCATAACTCACAGAAGAGGTACAATGGAAGAGTCCGATGTACTCTACGGCGTTACAATGCAGGAAGAGGGCATCTCAAAGCTTCTTGAGCTTAAGGCTACCGAGGTTGCCGAAAAACTTAAGATGACCGCAACATAAATTTACAATCAAAGGAAATTACTATGGGATTTTTCAGCAAAATTAAAGAAGGTCTAAAAAAGACCAGAGATAATGTGGTATCTCAGATTGATACAATGCTCAAGTCTTTCAAAAAGATTGACGAAGAGCTTTTTGAGGAGCTTGAAGAGCTTCTTGTAATGGGCGATGTCGGCGTTTCAACGGCAGAAAAAATCTGCGATGAGCTTCGAGACAGAGTTAAGAAGGATAACATCAAAGACCCTGCTGAGATTCGTTCGCTGCTTACAGAGGTTACAGCAGAATTGCTCAGAGGCAATCAGGAGCTGAATATTTCAACAAAGCCTTCTGTTATCCTTGTTATCGGAGTAAACGGAGTGGGCAAGACTACCACTATCGGCAAGCTCTCCAATGACCTCGTAAAAAGAGGTAAAAAGGTCACTCTTGCGGCGGCGGATACCTTTCGAGCAGCTGCTATTGACCAGCTTCAGATTTGGGCTGACAGAGCCGGTGCGGATATTGTAAAGCAAAACGAAGGTTCAGACCCTGCTGCCGTTGTTTACGATGCAATTTCTTCTGCCAAGGCAAAGGGCAGTGATGTTGTAATCTGCGACACTGCCGGAAGACTTCACAACAAAAAGCACCTTATGGACGAGCTTTCAAAAATCAATAGAATTATCGACAGAGAGCTTCCCGAAGCTGACAAAGAAATCTTGCTTGTTATTGATGCCACAACCGGTCAGAACGGAGTTGTGCAGGCTTCTGAGTTTGCAAAAGCTACCGGTATCACAGGCATAGTTCTTACCAAGCTCGACGGCACAGCAAAGGGCGGAGTTGTCCTTGCAATCCGCGACGGCTTGGGAATCCCCGTTAAGTACATCGGTGTAGGAGAGCAGATCGACGACCTTCAGCCTTTTGACCCAGACAGCTTTGCAAAGGCTCTTTTTGACAGAGGTGACATAGGTGACTGATTTCCTTATTGCAACCAACAATGCCCACAAGGTAGATGAGTTCAAGCGAATACTTCTGCCCTTAGGAATAAATGTGCTTTCTGCAAAGGAAGCAGGAGTTGACTTAGGCGATGTTGTCGAAGACGGCGAAACCTTTGCAGATAATGCTTATATCAAGGCTATGTCTGCCTATAAACTCTCGAAGCTTCCGTCAATTGCCGATGACTCAGGCATTTGTGTAGATGCGCTCAACGGAGCTCCCGGGATTTTTTCGGCAAGATACGGGGGAGAGGACATTCCTCAGACACAGCGTACAGCCTTGCTTCTTAAGAATATCAAAGATGTTCCTTTTGAACAGCGTACCGCATACTTTATGTGCAGCATTTGCTGTATTTTGTCTGAGGAGGATATAATCCGTGTCGAGGGCAAATGCAGCGGCTATATTGCCTTTGAACCTCAAGGTGAGGGCGGATTCGGATATGACCCTGTATTTCTTTGCGAGGACGGCCGCTCCTTCGCAGCTATAAGCCCTCAGGAAAAAGATAGCTTGAGTCACCGGGGAATTGCCCTGAGAGAGCTAAGAGAGAGACTTATGAACAGAAAGGATTTGCTATAATGCTTACGAGTAAACAGCGCGCATATTTAAGAGGCCTTGCTAATTCATACGACACTATTTTAATAGTCGGAAAAGGCGGTCTTACAGATACAATTTATAAGCAGGCAGAAGATGCTCTAAAAGCAAGAGAGCTAATTAAGTGCAAGGTTTTAGAGACTTGCGAGCTTTCTGCCGGAGAGGCTGCCGAAAATATTGCGGAGCATATCGGCTGTGATGTCGTACAGGTTATCGGCTATAAATTTATTCTTTTCAAGCAGAATCCCGACGAGCCTCAGATTAAGCTTCCTAAACCGGCGAAAAAATGAGAAGAGTAGCTATGTTCGGAGGAAGCTTCAACCCTGTTCATCTCGGACATATTAAGGTTGCCTGTGAAGTTATCGAAAGGTTTTGTCTCGATAGACTCTATATTATCCCAACCGCTGTTACTCCTCTCAAAGATAATTCTCATATGGCAACTGCCGACGACAGGCTTGAGATGTGCCGCCTTGCCTTTAAGGATATTGATAAAGTCAATGTTCTTGATATTGAGATTAAAAGGCAGGGAGAAAGCTTCACGGTTGATACCGTTGAAGAACTATTGAAAGCTGATTCTGATATGTGCTTTCACATTGTAGTCGGCGGTGATTCTTTTGAACAGCTTCCCCTTTGGCACAGAGCAGAGGATATTTTTTCTCTTGCAAAAATCATAGCTGTGGCAAGGGATGAGGTTGATGCAATGAGGCTTTCTTCGCTTGCACAGACATATAAAGAAAAATACAGCGCAACAGTATTAATCATCGAAAATTCACTTTCACTTATTTCTTCGACTAAGGTCAGAGCCTCTGTGTCAGACGGCGGGGATTTTTCATCCTTAGTATCTTCTGATGTAGCGGATTATATAGTTAAAAATAAATTATATGGGTATGATGACTATGAAGCTTGAAGATTACTATGCACTTGCTAAGGAGACACTTAGCGAAAGAAGATTTATCCACAGCAGAAATGTAGCAGCTTGCGCCGCCAAGCTTGCCGAAAAGTACGGCGAAGATCCCGAAAGAGCAGAAACAGCAGGGATCCTTCACGATATCACAAAGGAATTAAATCCCGAAAAGCAGTTGCAAATAATAAATGATGGTGGTATAATACTTGACATTGTGACCGAGCGGTCGCCTAAGCTTTACCATCCTGTTTCGGGTATGGTTTATGCCCGTGACACATTGGGAATTACCGATGTGGGTATACTAACTGCAATTCGCTATCATACTACAGCAAGGGCAGAAATGTCTTTGCTTGAAAAGATTATCTACATAGCTGATTTTATCAGCGAAGAAAGAGATTACAGCGATGTTGACATTATGCGAGCCGAAGCCGAAAAATCCTTGGAGGACGGTATGAGGTATGCGCTTAGCTATGTCATCAGCGATTTAATTGAGAAAAGACGCACCGTGCATCCTGACGCATTAGGTGCATATAACGAAGTCGTTATGGCACTTTTGCTGTAAATGAAAGGAATTCATTATGACAGAATTTGAACTTGCAATTGAAGCTGCAAAGATTTTATCGGATAAAAAGGGAAGAGATATTTCGGTAATTAAGATTACCGATGTATCCACACTTGCCGATTATATGGTGTTTGCAACAGGTAACAACTCAACACATGTAAAATCTCTTGCCGATGAGCTTGAACATCAGCTCAAAGGTATGGGAAGACATACCGATCACATCGAAGGATACAGAAGCGATTCTTGGATTTTGCTTGACTACTCTGATGTTATTGTTCATATTTTCTCCGACGAAGCACGAGAATACTACAGTCTTGACCGTCTATGGCAGGACGGCGAGCCGATAGACCTTTCTCAGTATATCTCAGAGGAATAATTTACACTGCATACTTTAATGAGGAGGACTCATTTTGAAATACGATCATAAGATTACCGAGCCTAAATGGCAAAAAATATGGGAGGAGAAGGGTGTATTCCACGCCGAAGAAAATTCTGATAAAGAAAAATTCTTCGCTCTGATCGAGTTTCCCTATCCTTCCGGACAGGGACTTCATGTGGGACATCCCCGTCCTTATACTGCCTTGGATGTAGTCTCAAGAAAGCGTAGACTTCAGGGTTACAATGTTCTTTATCCCATCGGTTGGGATGCATTCGGTCTTCCTACCGAGAACTATGCTATCAAGAATCATATCCATCCCGAAATTGTTACCAAGAATAATATCGATCGTTTCCGCGAGCAGATTAAGTCTCTTGGTATTTCTTTTGATTGGAGCCGTGAGATTAATACCACAGATCCTCAGTATTATAAATGGACTCAGTGGATTTTCCTTCAGCTTTTCAAGCATGGATTGGCTTACAAGAAAGAGATGGCTGTAAACTGGTGTACCTCTTGTAAGTGCGTACTTGCAAACGAGGAGGTTGTCAACGGCGTTTGTGAACGCTGTGGCAGTGAAGTAATCCGCAAGAACAAAACTCAGTGGATGCTTAAGATTACCGAGTATGCAGACAGATTAATCAGCGACCTTGACCTTGTAAACTATCCTGAGCGTGTTAAAGCTCAGCAGATTAACTGGATTGGAAGAAGCACCGGCGCTGAGGTGGATTTCGCAACAACTCTCGGCGATACTCTGACTGTTTATACAACTAGGCCCGACACTCTCTACGGTGCTACATATATGGTTATTTCTCCTGAACATCCTCTTATCGAGAAGTGGAGCGATAAGCTCAGCAATATTGACGCTGTCCGTGAGTATCAGCAGTTTGCCGCTAAAAAGTCCGACTTTGAGCGTACTGAGGTCGCCAAGGATAAGACAGGTGTAAAGCTTGAGGGCGTACTTGCAATCAATCCTGTAAACGGCAGGGAAATTCCCATTTTCATTTCTGATTATGTACTTGTTTCTTACGGCACAGGCGCAATTATGGCTGTGCCTGCTCACGATACCCGTGACTGGGAGTTTGCTAAGAAATTCGGTCTTCCTATTATCGAGGTTGTCAAGGGCGGAAATGTTGAGAAAGAGGCATTTACGGACTGTGCAACAGGTGTTATGGTAAACTCCGGTATTTTAGACGGCCTTACCGTTGAAGAGGCTAAGAAGAAGATTATCGAGTATCTTGCCGAGAATAAGCTTGGTCACGAGAAAGTTGTATTTAAGCTTCGAGATTGGGTATTTTCCCGTCAGCGTTATTGGGGAGAGCCTATTCCGATTGTTCACTGTGATAAGTGCGGATATGTTCCCCTTGATGAATCTGAGCTGCCTTTGCTCCTTCCGAAGGTTGACTCTTACGAGCCTACCGATACTGGCGAATCTCCTCTTGCTAATATTACAGATTGGGTAGAAACCACTTGTCCCAAGTGCGGAGCAAAAGCTCGCAGAGAAACCGACACCATGCCTCAGTGGGCAGGTTCTTCTTGGTATTATCTCAGATACAGCGATCCTCATAATAACGATGCCCTTGCTAGCAAAGAGGCTCTTGATTATTGGACCCCTGTTGATTGGTATAACGGCGGTATGGAGCACACAACACTCCATCTGCTTTATAGCCGTTTCTGGCACAAGTTCCTCTATGATATCGGTGTTGTTCCTACTCCCGAGCCTTATGCAAAGCGTACCTCTCACGGTATGATTTTAGGAGAAAACGGCGAGAAGATGAGCAAGTCCAGAGGCAATGTTGTCAATCCCGATGATATTGTCAATGAGTACGGTGCCGATACTCTTCGTATGTATGAAATGTTTATCGGCGATTTTGAGAAGGCTGCTCCCTGGAGTCAGTCAAGTATACGCGGCTGCAGACGCTTTATCGAAAGGTATTGGAACATGCAGGCAATGCTTGTAGACGGCGACAGCATCAGACCTGAGCTTGAGAGTGCTTTCCACAAGGCAATCAAGAAGGTTACCGAGGATATTGAGAACATTAAGTTCAACACAGCAATTGCTGCTTTGATGGCTCTTATCAATGATATATACGCCACAGGCTCAATTAATAAATGTGAGCTTGCTGTATTTACAATTCTTATGAATCCCTTTGCACCTCATGTTACCGAGGAGCTGTGGGAGGTTTGCGCTCTTGGCGAGGGTATTGTAGCTGTGCAGACATGGCCTCTCTATGACGAGTCCAAGTGCAAGGAAGAAACCGTTGAAATTGCAGTACAGGTTAACGGCAAAATCAAAGCAAAGCTCAATGTTCCTGCTGACGCTGAGCAGGACGAAGTGCTGTCTGCTTGCCATGAAAATGAAAATGTAGTCAAAGCAATTGGCGATATGAACATTGTAAAAGAATTCTATATTAAGGGTAAACTTGTTAATATTGTTGTTAAGCCCTAAGAAAAATTCGACAAATTTTATTATTTATTGAGTTTTTCTATTGACATAACTTTTTTATTTGTGTATAATTACTGAAGTATTTTGTACAATCCCGTATTTCGGATGGGAGGGAAGAAAGATGGCAGAAGTTAGATTAAAAGAGAACGAGTCTCTTGAAAATGCTTTAAGAAGATTCAAGAAGCAGTGTGCCAGAGCAGGCGTTATCGCTGAGGTACGCAAGAGAGAAGCTTATGAGAAGCCTTCCGTAAAACGCAAGAAGAAATCCGAAGCAGCTCGCAAGCGTAAGTATAGGTAATCTTTTTAGGCGGACAGTTTTCTGTCCGCCTTTTCACATCATCATTTTTTTGAAAAGGATTTGATATTATGTCTGATATGTTAAACAGAATCTCAAATGTTGCCGATATTCTCTCCTGTGGCGAGGGCGCTCTTGTCACCTCTGATATAAGTCTGACTTATCTGACAGGCTTTCCTCATTCTGAGGGGCTTGCTATTGTAACAAAGAATGCAAGCTATTTTCTTATAGATTTCCGTTATGTAGAGGCTGTCGAGAAGTCGGTTAAGCATATGAACATTGCTATGTTCACAAATGTTTACGATACTGTCAACGAAATTGTAAAGCAAGAGGGAATTAAGTCATTGCTTATAGAGAGCGATTCTGTATCTTTGGCAAGATATAAGGAATTTTCCGATAAAATCAATGCAAATATAGATACAGACGACAGACTTTCAAAATGCATTTCTGAGCTTAGAATCATTAAATCTGAGAGTGAAGCAGATAAGCTGAGAACAGCTCAAAAAATAGCTGAAGCAGCTTATCTTGAGGTGCTCAACGATGTCAGGGAAGGTATAACCGAGAAAGAGATTGCAGCACGCCTTGAGTATCTTATGAAAATGAAAGGCGCCGAGAAGGTAGCTTTTGACCTTATTACGGTTGCAGGAAAGAAAACCTCATTACCTCACGGTGTACCCTCTGACAATAAAGTGCATAAGGGTGACTTCATCACCTTTGACATCGGCGCAGTTTACGACAGCTACCACAGCGATATGACACGTACGGTTGCCTTTGGTGAAATAACCGATGAACAGCGTAAAATTTACAACATTGTTTTGAAGGCTCACCACGCAGGTCTTCAGTCTGTTAAGGCTGGAGTTTCAGGCTTTGATGTAGATAAGACCTCAAGAGATATTATTGAAGAAGCCGGCTACGGCAAGTATTTCGGTCATTCCACCGGTCACGGCGTAGGACTTGAAATCCACGAGGCTCCTTATGCAAGCATTAAATCTAAAGATATTCTCAAAGCCGGTATGACTCTCACAGTTGAGCCAGGTATTTATCTGCCTGATAAATTCGGAGTCAGAATAGAGGACACCGTTTTAATAACCGAAAGCGGATTTGAAACCTTCGCTTCAATACCAAAAGATTTATTAATTCTTTAATAGCTATTGACAATATAACCGTATTTTATGTATAATATTCAAGTATAATGGCGGATTAAGCTGAACTAATCTGCATACACTAACATTATGGAGGAATCATTTATGATATCTGCAGGCGATTTTAGAAACGGCGTTACCTTTGAAATGGATGGACAGGTTGTTTCCATTGTTGAGTTCCAGCATGTTAAGCCCGGCAAAGGCGCAGCATTCGTAAGAACTAAGATTAGAAATGTTATCACAGGCGCAGTTGTTGAAAAAACCTTCAACCCCAACGATAAGTATCCCACTGCATTTATTGAGAGAAGAGATATGGAGTATAGCTATAATGACGGCGATCTCTACTACTTTATGGATACAGAGACTTGGGAGCAGGTTCCCATCGGTAAGGATGTTCTCAGCGACTCCTTCAAGTTTGTTAAAGAGAACATGGTTTGCAAGGTTCTCTCTTACAAGGGCAATGTTTTCGGTGTAGAGCCTCCTAACTTTGTTGAGCTCGTTGTTGCTCAGACAGATCCCGGTTTTGCAGGTAACACCGCTACCAACGCACTTAAGCCCGCAACACTTGAGACAGGAGCAGAGATTAAGGTTCCTCTCTTTATTGAGGAAGGCGAGCTTCTTCAGATTGACACACGCACAGGCGAGTATATCGGCCGTGCATAATTGAGTGAGGTATTTATAATGACACTTACAGAGAAAATTTCTTACATCCGTGGCTTAGCTGACGGCTTAAAGCTTGACGAAAACAAGGACGAGGTTAAGGTTCTTAACGCTATTATGGAGCTTCTTGAGGATATGGCTGTTTCCGTAGCTGACCTTGAGGATCTTTATGATGAGATGTCTGATTACATTGACGAGGTTGACGAGGACCTTGCAGCCTTAGAGGAAGACTTCTATGATGAATGCGGCTGCTGTGATTGTGACGATGAGTTCGATTGCGATGACTGCTGTTCAGAAGATGACTTTGACACCGACACCGCTTACTATGAAGTAACCTGCGGTAAATGCGGTGAGGTTATCTGCGTTGATGAAGATGTTCTTCTTGAAGGTGAGATTAACTGTCCTCAGTGCGGAGAGCTTCTTGAGTTTGATTTCAGCGACTTGGAAGATTGCTGTGATGACGATTGCTGCTGTGATTGTTGCTCAGACGATCAGTAATCAGCTTAAGCTTAAAACCACATTATTTTATCAAGGACAACACCTCTTGTGTATGATACACAGGAGGTGTTTTTTATGCTTGTGCCGAAAAAAACAAGCAAACTCAAAAAAATACTCTTAGCAGTATCAGCAATATTGCTCATTTTGTGTATTGGTTTCTTTGCAATCTTTGAGTACAAGGCAAGAGATTTGGTACATAACTTGGTAGGCAACGAGCTGGAAATACAGGCTATGTCCTCGATTGACTCAGCAGTAGGGGAGGTGCTTGATGAGGTTGATGTGCAGTACGACAGCTTAATAATAGCGAATTTTTCTGAGTCGGGAAGTATTACCTCGCTGCAAACAGATACATCTGCTGTCAATAAGCTTAAGTCTGAGCTTTCACTGAGGATAACAGATAAAATCCGCAAGGATCAGAAGGTAACCGTAGGCGTACCGGCCGGTGCTTTCACAGGATTAGTACTCCTTTCAGACTTCGGACCCGATATAAAGGTTTCGCTTACCCTGGGAGGAAGTGTCACAATTACTATAAAATCCGACTTTTCATCGGCTGGAATAAACCAAACTCTGCACAGAATTTACCTGCTTGTAAGCGCTGATGTCAGTCTGACTTGTCCTATAATTGATTATGATACAAAATTTGAGACGGAGTATGAACTGTGTCAGACGGTTATCGTCGGTGCAACACCGCAATTCTACGGAAATATCAGATAACTTTCTATTTTGTGGAGATGCGATTGCATCCATCCAATATATTGTATAATTATAGTCGAAAACTCTTGAAATAAACTGTCGGTTGTGATATTATGAAGTATAATAATAACATTGGGGGAGTATGTCCTGTCAGAGTTCTATCAGTATAAGGAAATGACCGCAGAAATGATGACTGACTTAAGTCACATTGCTGAAATAATGGAAGTCAGAAAAAGCTCTGATGCGCCAAAAGCTTTTATTCATACCTACGGCTGTCAGCAGAATGTTGCTGACAGCGAAAAAATCAAGGGTATGCTTTCTTTTGCAGGCTTTGAATTTGTTGAAGAAGCAGAGGACGCTGACTTTATTCTGTTTAACACCTGCGCCATAAGGGAACACGCCGAAGACAGAGTCTTCGGAAATGTAGGAGCACTTAAGAATATCAAACGCAGACATCCCTCTGTTATTATTGCTTTGTGCGGATGTATGATGGAGCAAGAGAGGGTTGCTGACAGAATTTACAAGAGTTATCCTTTTGTCAGCCTTGTTTTCGGTACTCACAGTCTTCAAAATTTTCCTAAGCTTCTATTGGATGTTTTGCTTAACAGCAGGCGTGTAATAGAACGGGGTGTGGATGACAATACTATCCGTGAGGACATTCCAACATTAAGGGATAAGAGCTTTAAGGGTTGGCTGCCGATTATGTACGGTTGTGACAACTTCTGTTCTTATTGCATAGTGCCTTATGTAAGAGGGCGCGAACGCTCAAGAGAAAGCAAAGCCATTATTGACGAAGCCCGCAAGATGATTGATGCCGGCTACAAGGAGATTACACTTCTCGGTCAGAATGTCAACTCCTACGGTAAAGGTCTTGACGAAGATATAACCTTTGCTGAGCTTCTAAAACAGATTGATGCTATAGAAGGCGATTACATTCTTCGGTTTATGACTTCTCATCCTAAGGACTGCACTACGGAGCTTATTGATACTATTGCGTCTTCAAAGCATATCTCAAAGCATCTTCATCTTCCTTTTCAGTCCGGCAGTAATAAGATTCTGAGGGCAATGAACCGTCGATATACAAGAGAAAAATATCTGAGTATTGTAAATTATGCAAAAGAGAAGATTGAGGATGTTTCTCTCACCAGCGATATTATCGTAGGCTTCCCCGGTGAAACCTATGAGGATTTCACAGAAACCTTGTCCCTGATAAAAGAAGTTGAGTTTACCTCACTTTTTACATTTATTTATTCCCGAAGGCCCGGCACACCTGCCGCCGAGCTTCCGGATGTAGCAACAGACGAGGAAAAGAGCAAGTGGTTTAATGAGCTTCTTAAAACCCAGGAGTCAATTGCCGCAGAGCGCTGTGCTTCAATGGTGGGAAGCACGGAGCGTGTGTTGGTAGAAGAAGTCAACGAGAAGAACGGTTTGCTTACAGCACGCACTTCAGGCAATATAATTGTCGAAGCTAAGGGCGATGAAAGTATGGTGGGTACTTTTCAGAATGTTAAGATTACAGAAGCGCGCAACTGGATACTCAGAGGCGAGTTTTTATAATACAATAAATATTATTATTTAAGGAGAAAGAAAATGGATATTATCGAACTTTCACGAGAGCTCGGCAGAAAGATTCAGCAGGAAGAAAGCTACCTTGCAATGCAGGAAGCTACCGCACAGGTTGATAAAGACGAGGCACTCCAGACACTTATCGGAGAGTTTAATCTTCAGAAGCTCAAGCTCAACGAGAAGCTTACCGCAGAAAACCGCGACGATGAGGAAATCAAAGCTCTTAACGAAAAGATGCGTAAGCTTTATGCTGATATAATGGTTAATCCCTCAATGATTAAGCTCAACGAGTCTAAGACAGCTTTTGACGCTGTTATGCAGAGAGTCTTTGCAATTGTTTCAAATTCTGCAAACGGCGAAGATCCCAATACAACTGATTATCACGCTTGCTCAGGCTCCTGCAGTACTTGCGGAGGCTGTCACTGATTTTTTGATTGATTAATTTGATTTCTATATATTAACTCAGGTTTACTTGGTAACGAATAAGGAAGTGTGAACAATGGCGGAGCTGTCTCCGATGATGAAGCAGTATTTCGAAATAAAAGAGAATAATAAGGACAGCATTCTATTCTTCCGATTAGGCGACTTTTACGAAATGTTCTTTGATGATGCGAAGCTTGCATCACGAGAGCTTGACCTTACTCTGACCGGCCGTGACTGCGGACAAGCAGAGCGCGCGCCTATGTGCGGAGTACCTTTTCACAGTTGTGAGGGTTACATAGCAAAGCTTGTTTCAAAAGGCTATAAGGTTGCCATCTGCGAGCAGGTTGAAGATCCTTCTACAGCAAAGGGCATCGTAAAACGCGATATAATCCGTGTTGTTACTCCCGGCACAGTAGTTGAGTCAACTATGCTTGACGAGAGCAGAAACAACTACATTTGCTGTGCATATTACAGGGAAAAGTCAATAGGCGTATGCTTTTGCGATGTTTCAACAGGTCAGCTTTATGCTACTTCTTTGAAGGGAAAGGATTCCCTCGACGCTTTTAAGAATCAGCTTGTCAGCTATAACCCTAAAGAAATACTCCTCGGCGGATTTTCTTCTAAGCTTAAAGCAGTAGTAAGCTTTATCTCTCAAAAGCTCAGCTGTATTCCGCAGGAACTTTCAGACAGCGAGTTTTCGTACATAGATTGCCTTGATGTGCTAAACCGTCAGTTTCCCGAAAGTACTGTGTCTGCTGTCAAAGAGCAGGTTGAGCTTGTCTCATCATTAGGCGCACTTCTCGGTTATCTCGGCAGAACTCAGATGACCGGTCTTGAGCGTATCCGTGATGTTTCACTTTACAGTGAAGCCCAGTATATGAAGCTTGACTTCAACACAAGAAGAAACTTAGAGCTTACAGAGACTATGATTTCCAAAGATAAAAAAGGCTCTTTGCTTTGGGTACTTGATAACACCAAGACAGCTATGGGCAAACGACTGCTCAGAAGCTGGATTGAAAATCCTCTTATGAATGTAGGAGTTATCTCTCACCGTCAGTCGGCTGTGGGCGAGCTTGTGGATAATACGGTGCTTCGTTTGGAGCTTATGGCTTCTCTCACGGGTATTCTCGATATCAAGCGAATTATGACTAAAATTGTTTACGGTTCTGCTAATGCCCGTGAGCTTCGTTCTCTACTAAGCGCTGCTGAGCATCTTCCTGATATTAAGACGCTTCTGTCCGATGCAGTTTCAGCGTTCTTAAAGGATATCTATAATTCACTTGATACTTTAGAGGACATCCATCAGCTTATTGACGAAGCAATTGTTGATGACCCGCCCTTTACAGTCCGTGAAGGCGGAATGATTAAGCGTGGCTTTAGCAATGAGCTTGACGAGATCTCTGCATATATGAGTGATTCAACCTCGCTCCTTACCAAAATAGAAGCAGAGCAGAGAGAGCTTACAGGTATTCCTAAGCTCAAAGTAGGATATAACAGAGTCTTCGGCTATTATATCGAGGTTACCAATTCCTATAAAGAGATGGTACCCGAAACTTACATAAGAAAGCAAACGCTTTCCGGCTGTGAGAGATATATAACTCAGGAGTTGAAGGAGCTTGAGGGTAAGATCCTCGGCGCAAAAGATAAAACTACTGCTCTTGAATATGAGATTTTTACAAAAATCAGAAGCAAGGTTGCAGAGAATCTTCCCCGAATTGAGAAGACTGCCGATGCTCTTGCGACTCTTGATGTCCTTTGTTCACTTGCAAATGTCGCGTCTGATAACAGATATGTTCGTCCCGATGTAGACATTTCTTCAAAGATTATTCTAAAAGGTTCCCGTCATCCTGTTGTTGAGGCTTTACTTGATTCCTCGCGATTTGTCTCTAACGATGTTTATCTTGACGATGAACAGAACCGCGTTGCAATCATCACCGGCCCCAATATGGCAGGTAAATCTACATATATGCGTCAGGTTGCTCTTATTGTGATTATGGCGCAGATAGGCAGCTTTGTTCCTTGCGACAGCGCTCAAATCGGCATTGTGGACGCAGTTTACACCAGAGTAGGCGCGTCTGACGACCTTTCGACGGGCCAGTCAACATTTATGGTTGAAATGAGCGAGGTTGCGAATATTGTCAAGTCTGCTTCGTCTAAGAGCCTTCTTGTCTTTGACGAAATCGGCAGAGGTACTTCTACCTATGACGGAATGAGCATAGCAAGAGCTGTTTTAGAATATGTGGCAGATAAAAAGCGCTTGGGCGCAAAGTCACTTTTTGCAACCCATTATCACGAGCTCACGGTTTTGGAAGAGCTTATCGACGGCGTTAAGAACTACAACATTGCCGTTAAAAAGCGCGGTGACGATATTACATTTCTAAGACGGATTGTTCCCGGCGGGGCTGATGACAGCTACGGAGTTGAGGTTGCCAAGCTTGCAGGCGTACCTGATTCTATTATCAGGCGTGCCAAGGAAATATTGTACGAGCTTACCTCAAACGCTCCCGACAGTATTGCCGATAATGTGAGAAAGGTTAAAGATACTTGTGAGAGTGACGATTTACACCTTTCGCTTTTACCTTCTGCCGATAACGAAGTTGCTGAGCGCCTTCGCAGGGCAGATATTGATACATTAACGCCGATTGAAGCAATCAATCTGCTTTATGAACTTAAGAAGTTACTGAATTAATTTTTGGGGAGGTGACAAAATTGGGTAGAATCAATGTTCTTGATAAGCACACCGCTGAGCTTATTGCGGCAGGCGAAGTTGTTGAGAGACCGTCTTCTGTTATCAAGGAACTGGTAGAGAATTCAATTGATGCCGGTGCTAAGACTATAACTGTTGAGATTAAGAACGGCGGTACTACCTTTATGCGTGTCACCGATGACGGCTGCGGATTTATGCGTGAAGATGTAAGGAATGCTTTTTTGCGTCACGCAACAAGTAAGGTTTCTACTGAATCCGATTTAGAGACCATATCAACTCTCGGCTTTCGCGGTGAGGCTTTGGCTTCTGTTTCTGCTGTTGCCAAGGTTGAGCTTATCACCTGTGCCGACTGTGAGGAGATTGGTACATCATATCGTATTTACGGCGGAGATGAGCAAGGAATGGAGGATGCCGGCTGTGCCAAGGGCACAACCATTATTGTTCGTGACCTGTTCTACAACATACCTGCCAGGCAAAAGTTTCTAAAAAAAGATGTTGCCGAGGGTAACTCTGTTTCTCTTGTTATTGACAGAATAGCTCTCTCTCATCCTGAGATTGCATTTACCTTTATCCGTGATTCCAAACAGGTGCTTAAGACCTCAGGCGACGGCAAGCTAAAGTCTGCTGTTTACTCTGTGTTTGGCAGAGAATTTGCGAGTTCCCTTGTCGAAGTTGATTACGAGCTCAACGGCATTAAGGTTCAAGGCTTTATTTCGCGGCCTGAATATGCAAAGCCTAACCGCACTATGCAGACTTTCTTTGTAAATCAAAGATATGTCAGAAGCCGAACAGCAGGAGCCGCTTTAGACGAAGCCGCAAAAGGTTCGGTTATGGTCGGCAAGTTTCTCTGCTGCGTGCTGAATATAACAATGTCTTTTTCAGCCGTTGATGTCAATGTACACCCGGCAAAAATTGAAGTGCGCTTTGTAAACGAGCGACCGCTTTTTGATGCGGTTTATCACGCTGTTAAGTCGGCTCTTTATAAGGGCGATCAAAGAAAAGTCGCTGAGCTTAAAGCACACGAAGTTCCAAAGAACCCCTTTGCACAGTTTGATTTGCGGGCAAAAGATGTGTCAGCTCAGCCAAAGCCTATCAATCGAAAAGCACCTA
>JBJEOT010000028.1:0-2474 GCA_051880855.1 Ruminococcus sp. | reverse complement strand
AACCCACTTTGAAAAAATGCAGTTGTAACAAGGCTTTAAGGGCGAAAAAGCCTTAATTTATGCGGTTTTCGGCGCAGACGAGATGACCTGAAAGTGACACGAAACGACCAGCTCTTGACACGCTGACTAAAAGACTCGAAATGCTGTGTCCCGAAAGGGACCTAGGGTTCGAATCCCTAACTCTCCGCCAAGAAGGCAGTAAACATTCTTGTTTACTGCCTTCTGCATTTTATATAACTAAAATCTGATAGTGAAAAAACAATCCATCGCTACTGAGGTAGATTATTTTGATGATATTTATGCTGATGGGTTTGCTTATTAATCAGGACTATCTACAACGAATAAAAAACTTGATATAGCTCATTGATTTTCTGTTCTGTTGTTTCACTAACTTCGAAAAAAGGAAACTCGATGCCTAATCTCTGATATTTTTCCATGCATATTTTTCTAAAAGGCAACAGCTCTACTTTATCAACACATGGATACTTAGCTATAAGATTCTTAAGGCTTGCTATACTTCGAACGTCATCATTGAGTTTGGGGATAATCACCTGTCGGACTGTTGTGGGAATATGCATTGAATTCAGATAGTCAAGAAATTTTATCGGTGTTTCAATAGAGCACCCGACATTTTCTTTATATAACTCATCAGATGTGTATTTTATATCAAGAAGAACTCTGTCCGTCTCATACAGCAAAGCTTTTGTGCTTTCGCTGAGTATACTTCCCGATGTATCCAAGCAGGTATTGATACCTTCTGAGCGGCAAAGCTTGAATATTTCTAAGGCAAATTCCGGCTGTAACAGTGGCTCACCTCCGGACAGTGTGATACCGCCAACATTGCCGAAGTATTCCTTATACCTAACCGCTTTGGCAACAATCTCTTGTGCTGAACACTCGCTGCCGCCGATAGTATCCCATGTATCCGGATTGTGGCAACACTTACAACGCAGATTGCACCCCTGAAAAAACACGACATACCTAACGCCCGGACCGTCTAAGGTACCCATGCTCTGTATTGAATGCACTCTTCCCTTTACTGATTCGCTCATACTGCTTCGTGGAAGGTTCTGCTTATAACTTCACGCTGTTGTTCGCGGGAGAGTTTGTGAAAGTTAACAGCATAACCCGATACGCGAATTGTAAGGTTGGGATAAGTCTCCGGGTTTTCGTAAGCCTTCATGAGTGTTTCACGGTTGAGAACATTTACATTGATGTGGTGTGCCTTTTTTGCGAAGTATCCGTCCAAAATTGCAACCAGATTATCAATTCTCTCTTTCTCGCTTTTGCCTAAAGCCTCGGGAGTTATGGAGAAGGTGTTGGAAATACCGTCACGGCAATCGTCATATGAAAGCTTTGCAACGGAATTAAGGGATGCTAAGGCTCCGTTTTCTTCTCTGTTATGCATTGGATTAGCTCCCGGTGCAAAGGGCGCAGATGCTCTTCTTCCGTCGGGAGTTGCGCCAGTATTTTTGCCATACATAACATTTGAAGTAATAGTCAGCACGGATAAGGTGTGCTCTGCACCGCGATAAGTGGGAGTCTTTCTGAGCTCGGTAATCACTTTATGAGTAAGCTCCTTTGCTATTTCGTCTACCCTATCGTCATCATTGCCAAACTTGGGAAAATCGCCCACAGTCTCAAAATCAACAACATAACCGTTTTCATCTGTAATTGGCTTAACCTTTGCAAATTTAATTGCGCTGAGCGAATCGGCAACTACAGAAAGACCTGCAACGCCGAATGCCATAAAACGGTGGACATCTGTGTCGTGCAGTGCCATTTGAGTTTTCTCGTAAGCATATTTATCGTGCATATAATGAATGACATTCATAGTATTTACATAGAGTTTACTTATCCATTCAATATATGTTCCGTATCTGCATATAACTTCATCGTAGCTAAGCTTATCTTTGCATAATACATCCATCTGTGGACCGATATGGATACCGCTCGTTGTGTCAAAGCCTCCGTTAATTGCAATCAGAAGAAGCTTTGCAAGATTACATCTTGCTCCGAAAAACTGCATTTGCTTGCCGATTTTCATGGCAGAAACACAGCAAGCAATTGCATAATCGTCTCCATATATAGGTCGCATAACATCGTCATTTTCATACTGAATTGAATCGGTATCAACAGAAACCTTTGCACAGTACTTTTTGAAGTTTTCAGGCAATGCGTTTGACCAGAGAACAGTAAGGTTCGGTTCAGGAGAAGAGCCTAATGTATAAAGAGTATTGAGCATACGGTAGCTGCTCTTTGTTACAAGAGTTCTGCCATCCTCGCCCATTCCGCCTACTGCCTCGGTAATCCACATCGGGTCTCCGCCGAACAGCTCGTTGTACTCGGGAGTACGCAGATGTCTTGCGATTCTGAGCTTCATTACAAAATCGTCAATAAGCTCCTGAGCGCCCTCTTCGGTAAGAACACCGTTCTTTATATCGCGCTCAATAAATATATCAAAAAATGTACTG
>JBJEOT010000027.1:0-39016 GCA_051880855.1 Ruminococcus sp. | reverse complement strand
ATACTCGAACCTCCGGCGCTGATAAAGGGCAGTGTAACGCCCGTGAGCGGAAGAATATCGGTACAGCCGAAAATGTTAAGTGCCGACTGAATGAGCATCATCGAAGCAGCACAGCAGGCGGAGATTGAGTAGAAGGTACTGCGGCTTCTGCTTGATACAGAGCGGGAATAAATTACAAGTCCGAAGATTACAAGAGCAACGGCAATTGCAATTATAAGTCCCATTTCCTCGGAGATTATACCGAATACAAGGTCGGTCTCGGATGCACCGTAGTAACGGAGAATACCGTTGCCGACACCTGTACCGAAAAGTCCGCCGGAGGCTATATAGGTCAGTACGCCTGACTGCTGATAGCCGGCGTTGTAGGGGTCGTCCATTGCGTGGCCCCAAATTGCAAAACGCTCTGCAATGTAAGGCTTGAACTGAAGCACCAAAATCACCGCAAACACCGCTCCTGCAAGGGCAAGGATAACGGTCTTGTAATCACCTGAACGGGTGATAGAAATTACGATAAAGGTGACGAAGAATATGAGTGCTGTACCGAAATCTCCCATCAGGGCAAGGGCGCCTACACACAGCGCAGAAAAGACCACAAACTCAATAAGGTTTCGCTTGGTCTGGAGATGGTCAAGGGCAGACGCACCTACAAAGATGTAGGCAATCTTAACTATCTCAGAGGGCTGAACGGAAACTCCTGCAATATAAATTCGGTTTGCCGCACCGAACTCGACCGTACCGAATACAAGGTTAATCGCCAAAAAGCCCAAGGAAGCAATCATAATGGCAATTCGCCAATTTACAATTCTGTCGGGGTTTTTAATAAAAATCAGCAGAACCATATAGAGGACAGCGCCTAAAAATGCGGCAATCACCTGCACAAAGGCGTCCTTTACATCCTCCGCCGCAAGGAGCATTGCGCCTATTCCCGTAAGGAAAAGAGCAATTGTCTCAAGCTCAAAGTTGCTTCTTTTGAACACACCGGCAGAAAAAGCGTAAACCACCCAGGCTAAAACGGTTACGGCAAGGAACACCGCAAAGGCTTCGGGCCTCAGCTCTCCGTAAGAGATGCAAATTTCCACCGCCATAAAGAGGTGAAAAAGATTGACAAGAAACAAAAGCCAGGGTGCAGAAACACAGGGCTTTGAGGAGGATCTTGAGAAAAACCAGGAGTGCTTTACTTCCTCGCCGTACTCCTCGCCTCGGCGCAGGTGCAGATTAGTTGAGCCGATTGTAATAGTATCGTCAATACGAACCCGACAGCGGGAGTCTATCTCTTCTCCGTTGACCTTTGTTCCGGTCTTTGAGCCTACATCGGACACAAACCAGCCCTCGTCACGCCTGAGCAATATACAGTGATTTCTGGACACGGTAGGGTCGCTTATAACAATATCCGAGCTTCTGCTGCGGCCTATGGAGTTTTCCCAGCAAAGAACAGGTATTTTCTCCCTGAAGGTCTCGTTATAAAGCATAACAAGCGGTGCTTCCTGTCGCTTTTGCCGGCGCATTGAAGCAAAGCACTGATATAATATAAAAGCTGTGTAAAGAGCAAGCAGAATCCGCAAGCCCACAACAGCAATATCTGCCAGGAATTGAGACAATATGATACCTCCTTTCGAAATTTTCGGATTAAAAGTTATTATACTGAGTTTAATCGGGAAATCTGCTGTATTCTCACCTGTCGCAGTCACTCATTGCAAAGGAGACAGGCTCGCTATGCTTAAATATTATTACCCTAACCGGAATATGTCAACAAACAATCTTGTTACATTTATAAGGAGAACAAAATACTCCGCTGTCAAAAGGTGACAGCGGAGAACTGAATTACTCAACAGTAACGGACTTTGCCAGGTTTCTTGGCTTATCAACATCGTTGCCGCGGCGTACCGAGGTATAGTATGCCAAAAGCTGCATCGGTACTGCGGCAGCCATAGGCATCAAAAGCTCCTCTGTCTTGGGCACACGGATAACATAATCAGCCACATCGGGTGCAACCTCTGCCTCCTCATCACAAATGAGGATAACCATTGCGCCTCTTGCCTTAACCTCTTTAATATTGCTGACTGTTTTCTCAAAGAGAGCGTTCTGGGTGGCAATGGCAATGACAGGCATTCCGTCTGTAATAAGGGAAATTGTGCCGTGCTTCAGCTCGCCTGCGGCATATGCTTCGGAGTGAATGTAAGAAATCTCCTTAAGCTTCAGCGAACCCTCCATAGAAAGCGCATAGTCAAGTCCGCGGCCGATGTAAAGAAGGCTCTGAGCGTCAATAAGCACCTCTGCAATCTCCTTGCATAACGCATCGGTCATATCAATTGACTTTTCAATGAGGCTCGGCATATTCATAAGTAGGGAAGTGAGTCTCTTACACTCAGCCTCATCAATCATACCCTTTGCAAAAGCCATCTCGAAGGAGAAAAGGTACATAACGGCAATCTGAACCATATATGCCTTTGTTGAGGCAACGGCAATCTCAGGGCCGGCGTGGGTGTAAATCAGCATGTCGGCTTCTCTTGCTATTGAGCTGCCCTTGGCGTTTACAACTCCGAGAGTCTTTGCACCCAAACGCTTTGCAAGCTTCATTGCCTCAAGGCTATCGGCAGTTTCACCGGACTGTGAAATTATAATTACCAAATCGCCCTCGCCTACAAGAGGCTCACGGTATCTGAACTCAGAGGCGATATCAACGATTACGGGAACCCGCGCAAGCTTCTCGCAAACATACTTGCCTATCGTACCTGCGTGCATTGCTGTACCGCATGCAACGATGAAAATTCTATTGATATCCTTCAAGCTCTCAACAGTGATTGAACACTCCTCCAAAGAAGGCATACCGTGAAAAACTCTGGGAGCAACCGTAGTGTTTACGGCTGTGGGCTGTTCGTGAATTTCCTTAATCATATAGTGGTCATAACCGCCCTTTTCTGCGGCGGCTTCGTCCCAATCAGCTGTGTGGAGCTTCTTCTCCAGGGGTACTCCCTGAAGGTCACAGATGCTTGCGCCCTCGGCGCTGAGCTTTGCGATTTCATCATGCTCCAAAAGGTAATACTTTTTTGTGTAGTGGATAATTGCAGGTACGTCGGAGGCGATAAAAGACTCATCCTCACCTACGCCTACAATAAGGGGGCTGCCCTGTCTTACTGCGTAAACCTCGCCCTGTCTGTCAGCGAAAATAATGCCGAAAGCAAACGAGCCCTTTACCTGAGACAGAGTCTTTGCAATGGCTTTTACGGGGTCTCCCAGCTCGCAGTAGTTTAAGTCAAGAAGTTGAGCCGCAACCTCTGTGTCGGTTTCGCTCTTAAAAAATCTGCCGCGGGCGATAAGCTCTTCTTTGAGTTCCTTATAATTCTCGATAATTCCGTTATGTACCAGGGTAACTTTTTCTCCGCCTGAATGAGGGTGGGAGTTTACCTCTGAGGGTACGCCGTGGGTTGCCCAACGGGTATGGCCTATACCGACATGACCCGAAGGCTTGCCCTCCTGCTCCATTTTCTCAGAGAGGCTTGCAAGTCTGCCGACAGACTTCTTTATCTCAATTTTGCCGTCAGCGCAAACCGCAATGCCGGCAGAATCATAACCTCTGTACTCAAGTTTGCTTAAAGCCGATACCAAAACATCGCTGCAATCTTTATTACCTACATATCCAACAATTCCACACATAAAAATTCTCCTTTGTATGAAAGCCTTATGTTGTTATTTGTTTGTTTTATGAGTAAAGGTGGGGACTATCTCGCTGAGCATTGCCACAGTACTTTCACTGTCGTTTCTATCGGCGTACTCCTGCAATTTCTCAAGCTTTGTGAGCAAGTCTGCCTCATCAATAGCAATCTGGTTGCCGATAAAAATCTTCTTGTTAGCCGTGGATTTCAGTCCCTCCTCGTTCATCAAAAGCTCCTCGAAGAGCTTTTCTCCGGGACGAAGACCGGTGAACTTAATCTCAACATCCTTGTAAGGAACCTTTCCGTACATACGGATAAGGTTTTCAGCCAAGGTTGTTATCTTAACAGGATCTCCCATATCAAGAACAAAAATCTCGCCTCCCTGTGCCATCGCACCTGCCTGAAGCACCAGCGAGACAGCCTCGGGAATTGTCATAAAGTAACGGATAATGTCCGGATGTGTAACGGTAACGGGCTTACCGCTCTCAATCTGCCGGCGGAAAAGAGGAATAACCGAACCGTTTGAACCTAAAACATTACCGAATCTGGTTGTAACAAACTCTGTTTTTTCGCTGTGCTGAGATTTATACTGAACAATCATCTCACAGCATCTCTTGGTAGCGCCCATAACATTAGTGGGATTTACCGCCTTGTCGGTAGAAATCATAATAAACTTATCTGCCTCGTACTTTTCAGCAAGAGTTGCAAGGTTAAATGTACCGAAAATGTTATTCTTGACCGCTTCCTCGGGAGAGGTCTCCATAAGAGGAACATGCTTGTGAGCCGCAGCGTGAAAGACAACCTGAGGTCTGTACTCGCTGAATATTTTGTCCATCTTATCGTAGTCTCTTACAGAAGCGATAAGGGTTACAACATTGAGGCTGTCGTCAAATTCCAGCAGAAGCTCCTGTTGTATATCGTATGCGTTGTTCTCGTAAATGTCTACAATGATAATTTGCTTGGGATTGTACTTGGCAATCTGACGGACAAGCTCACTGCCGATAGAACCGCCGCCGCCTGTAACCATAAGCACCTTACCGCTGATAAACTCACTTATAGCGGTTTTGTCAAAGGTAATGGGGTCTCTGCCCAAAAGATCCTCAATCCGAATATCCTTGACCTGGCTGAGAAGCTGAGGCTTTTCATCGTCAAAGAAAAGCTGGCTCAAATAAGGCACCATCTTGATTTTGCACTGAGTCTTAGAGCAGAAAGAAAGGATGCGCTTTCTTTCGTCGTCTGTGCAAGAAGGAATCGCAAAAAGCACAAGTGAGATGTTGTGCTCCTTACAGAGCTTGGGGATATCATCGGTTTGTCCCAAAACAGGCACACCCATAATGCTGCTGTTGTGCTTTGCGTGATCGTCGTCAACAAGGCCCACCGGGAAAAGGTTCCTCGATGGGTTGTTGGGATCTTTTTTCGCGTTTTCAATGTCTGTCAGAATCATCATTGCGGCACGGCCGGCGCCGACAATAAGTGTACGCTGATAGTTTTCCGACCTGCCGGATTCGGTAAGTTTCAGAATAGTTTTCTTTGCAAAGAACCTAAATAATACTGTTCCTGACAAAATGAGCGCAAATTGTACCAAGAAGAAAAGCCAGGGAAAATCGCCGTCGAAAACCTTAAAGAAGGCAGTCAGCGCAGCAGACAGTCCCATTCCGACAGTAACTCCGACTGCACATGCCAGATACTCTTGCTTACCCAAGCTGTTCCAGAAGAAGGAATAAGCTCCTGCAACATATAGAGAAAAGAAACAGAATAAAACCTCAATTGCCATAAGCAGAGTAAGGGTAGACCAGTTAACCTGAAAGCCCCTGATGGCAGGTACATCCCTGATGATGTCTACCCACAAAAGCAAAAGATTGGTGAAAGCCCCTACTGCCGCAACAATAAGTATGTCTGCAACCATCAAGATAATCTTTTTTTTACTAAAATTACCCATAATCTATCTCCAAGTTTCTGCAAAGGCGAATTTTCGCACATATATAAAATTACATCATAAGTATATTACACAAGAAAGTTATTGTCAATTGCCGTTGTTGTCTTTTTTCCTTTAGCGATAGTAAAAAACTCAGGAATGCAGGGCGGTTTTTTGTTGGTTTGCACTCCGTCAGAGCCTAAAATTTCACTGTTTGCGTTTCAGTGTATTTGTGTTATAATCAATTCAGACAGATTGTTTTGCAGGGAGTGAGCTTATGAGCAACGAACCTCTTGAAATCGAATATAAATTTTTAATCCGGTTTCCGGACCTTGAGAGAATGAGCAGGGAACACGGCTACAAAGCCGAGGAGCTTTGCCAAATCTACCTTGCCTTGCCTGTGGCTGAGGGCGGTTTTCAAAATTGTCGGATACGCAGAATCAAAAGTGACGAAGGCACTCGGTACATAAAAACCTTTAAGCAGGATGTCACGGATATGACCCGCGTAGAGGTCGAGCAGGAGATTTCCGAAAAAGAGTGGCAGGAGCTGAGCATCTTCCGAAATCCCACCAGATTTCCTCTTAAAAAAACCCGCCACAGCTTCAAGTGGCAGGGCTTCACTTATGAGGTAGACATCTTCCCCTTCTGGAGTGACAGAGCCTACCTTGAAGTCGAGGTTCAGTCCGAGGACACAAAGCCTCCCATACCCGATTTTATTGAGGTAATCAAGGATATTACCAAAGACAAGCGCTACCGCAACTCAGCCCTGTGCCAGAGCGTAATATTAGAGCCTTTATCGTAATATCAACACCTATGAATTGATAACAAAGCTAAACCCCCGAAATAAATGCTCTGTGTTTATAAGCAGTATTAGTAACTGTCATTAAACATCGGCATTACAATTCGAGTACACATAAAAAGCAAAACAAGGCATTACAAACGGAAGAATTATCCGTGAGTAACGCCTTGTTTTTTGATTTGTTTATATTCTGTATCATCTCAGAGCGCGGTGTATTTGCGTCACAGGCGGAACAAATACCTCGTTATGGCAGTCCTGAAGTCCTTTAACATATTATGCAGGCTTTAATCTTCCTCCTTAGTAATCGAAGCATATTTCATAACCTCTTTCATCTTTGAATCAAATGTTTCTGCAGGAATCAAAGCAATGCCGTCATTATCGCTAAGTACAATAAGTCTCTGCCCGCCGCTTAACCCGAACTTTTCCCTTGCCGCTTTTGGTATAACCATCTGTCCTCGCTCGTTTATTGTAACACTGCCCCAAATATTTTTACCCTTTGGCGCAGGCGGAATCATTCCGATTTTATCTTCAGTTGCCGTTTTGAGCAAGCTATCTATGGTGACATCATAGAAATCCGCCAAGCGTTTGCATTTTTCGATATCAGGCACAGTCGCACCGCTCTCCCATTTGGCATACGCCTGACGGGAAATACCGATTTTTTCTGCAATTTCTTCCTGAGACATTCCATACATATTTCTCAGAACAATCAAATTATCCTGTAACATAAGATTTTCTCCTTATAAGTCTATTCGTTCAAAATCCCGACAAGCGCAACGATAGGATAAAGCGGTAAGCGAAATATATACCATCACTCCAAAAGCAAGCAGACCAAACTGCAAACAGATATGCTCAAAACCGAAAGCGTTTAGTGCCTCCAATCCGGGAATATGATGCAATGCTTCACCGAGCCCAATCATAACAAACGACACAATGATGTATGTGACAAAAGGTTTTCCGAATTTATATGCCGTCTTGAAAAATCCGCCGATAAAAATTAAGTTGAAAAGTCCGAAAATAATAAACACAAAACCCAAAGCAAATAGATTTGCATTCATCAAAGCATTGTTTCGGTATACGGTTGAATCTGCTAAAGCTGTCATACGCAGGGCGGTTGCAATTGCCATCAAAAGCATACTGCACAGTTCAATAAAGCAGGAGAAAAGAAATTTTCCCTTGACAACATCCTTCTTAGCAACCGGCAGGAGAGCGGAAAAAACAATATCGTTTGCCTCTCGTGCATATTGAAAGCTTTGAAAAATACCAAGCGTCACAAAGAAAGTACCGCACAAAATCGGATAACCCGGGATAAAAAACATAAGCCCAAAGAGAGTAAACAGATAAGATAAAATTGATGCACTGAGTGTCATTTCTTTTTTTAATATATTTTTCATACTGTTCTCTCCTTTTCCAAGCGCAAAATGGTTTGCTCCAAACTTTCATCACGCAGTGAATGTGTTTCGCAAAAATTCTTAATTGTCATTGCTGCTTTTATTTTGCCACCAGAAATATAAACAATATCATCCGCGCACTTCTCTAAATCTGAGATAATATGTGTTGAAAAAAACACCGCAACACCGTCATCGCGAAGTCCCATAAAAATATCAAGCAGTTCATCTCGGGAGAAGGGGTCCAGCCCGCTGGTCGGTTCATCCAAGATGAGAATTTCCGCTCTGTGTGAGAGTGCTAACAGCAGATTGAACTTCACTTTCATTCCCTCTGAAAGTTCTAAAGGCGTTTTGTTCTCATCTAATTTGAATAAATCCATATATTTACGATAATCATTTTCATCCCAGTTCGGATAAAAGGTTTTGGTTACTGCAACAATCTCCTTTATCTTTTTTCTTGGATACCAACTTACAGTGCCTGTGGAATAACCGATGCGCCTTTTTATTTCAGCCTCGTGACCGTTCAGCGACATATCAAAATAAGTGACTTCTCCGCTATCCGAATGAATCAGATTTAGCATTGACTTTATAGTTGTGGTCTTGCCGGCACCATTTCTTCCCGCAAATCCTGTAATTCTGCCTGCTTCAAGCTTAAAGGAAACATTGTCCAGTGAAAATGAGGAGTATTCTTTTTTAAGATTTTTTATTTCTGCAATACTCATAATTACCTCCTGAATTACGATTTGTACGAATATTGTAACATATGGTTGCAGAAGAATCTATCAACTGCAGATAACAAAAATATCGAAAATATGTTACGCTCAGTTGCGTAAGCTTTCTCCTCTGCCAAAACAGCAGAAATAAAAACAGTCTGCTCACTACGACAAAACAGCAATTGTTGACAGCATAAAAAATAAACGGTGCAACCCTGTTTTATAGGATTTCACCGTATTCTTTAACATTTTATAAGAAATACAAGAAAACTTCCTTATTAACCCATGGCAAAGCTCGGGAGTTTTTTTGTCCGGTCATTTATTTTTCAAGGCTACATCCCACAGACTTCAAAAAATCGCTCTTTGTCTCAAGAGCCTTTGTGTCTGCCGATGTCACTACTCTTATATTTTTCAGCTTCTTGTTCCTAATAACGCTTACAATATGCTTTGCCCAAAGGAACGGAATCATCGCTACTTTTCTGCGGTGCTTGGGATAGATTCTCCAAAGCTCCGTTTTGCTCGGAAAAATTCTGCTCATAATAAGCCTCAGCTTTGCGCCTTTTTTGCCCTCTGCAAGCTTACCCCTCAAAGCGGTTTCAATCTGACTTTTTGCGTCGTTTTCGCCGAAAATTCCTCCGCCCAGAGTTAAACTGCAAAGCTTTTCGTAGCTTTCCTCTGAGAGCGGCTGCACCCAAGCAGGCAAGGTCAGCGAAAACCACCTGTGGCAAAGATAAAGAACGGTACAGAAAAAACCGTCCAAGGAGTATTCTTTCAGGCTGTCTCTTACCTCTTCGGTAGAGATCTCCTCACGGTACTTTTCAATATAAAGAGCAATATCCAGGTACATTCTTATACCTGCACCGCTTCCTGTCATATGCTTGGCAATGTGGGATATGAGGTAGCACAGATGAAAGCTGTGGTCAAAGGCAAAGCTTTCGCCCGAAAGCCTTGCACAGTGCTCCCATGGATTTTCAAGACAGCCTCCGTTAGAAAAAGGCAGATTGAGCGAGGTATGAACCTCGTAGTGCCCATATTCTTTATCGAATTCGTGTACCGCACCTTCGTCGGCAACCTTGTGGCTGAGGCCCTCTTTTTCAAGTAGAGCCACAACTCTATCTGTATCCTGCGGTCTGATAATTATATCTACATCACCGAAGGTGCGAAGCTCAGCCACAGGGTAACACTCCCTCACCACAAAGCCTTTGAAAATAATATGAGGGATTTTATTCTCGCTGAGCTTATCTAATATATTTTTTGCGTTTAGTCCTCTGCGGAGCATCTGCATAACTGTTCGGTCATATTCAAAGGAAAAGCTATCGGCGATATCTTCATCTCTGAAAAGCCCAAGTCTTCTCAGCATATAGTCCACCGCTCCCGCCAAATCCTGACTTTTGGCAAGAGCAAAGAGTTTATCCGGGTCAACACCCTCGGTACAAAGCCGGGGTGTCCCATCAACTGCAAAAGCTCTTAGCAAATCCACAAAAAAGCTTTCTGTACGGTTCACTGCAATCATCTCTTTGTATGTGTTTTATACCTCTTAGTGTATAATCTTTTTATACCTCTAAAAAGTAAGTGTCGGGTTTTTCGGGGCTGAAGGTCTCACTGCACCACATAAAGGTCACCATATCGGTCTCTCCCAAATTTTCTATGTTGTGAGTGTAGCCTGTGGGGATATCCACAACCTCCATTTTGTCACCGCTTACATAGTATTCGATAACCTCGTCACTGCCTACACGGCGCAGTCTGATTACCCCTTTACCGCTGACAACGCAAAACTTCTCGTTTTTTGTGTGGTGCCAATGGTTACCCTTGGTGATGTGAGGTTTTGAGATATTGACTGAAAACTGGCCTCGGTCGGGGGTTCTTATCAGCTCGGTAAAAGAGCCTCTGAAGTCGCTGTGTGTTGTCAGCGGATATGAAAATCCGTCGGAGGGTAAGTAACTGAGATAAGTTGCATAAAGCTTCCTTGTGAACTCATCACCGAGCATAGGCAGCTCAAGCTTTTCTCTGCCCTTTTTAATCTCCTTAAGGGTATCTGCAATAAACCCAAGACTCACATTATACACAGGGCTTACCCTTACTGTTTCCTCGCCGTCTCGGTCTGCCTTACCGGTTATGGCGCCTAAAAGCGCTCTGACGGCATCGTCAACATACATTAGCGTTATCTCCCTTTGAGGGTCGTCAACTCTTAAGGGGAGTCCCATGGCTGTATTGTGGCAAAAGGTTGCGACAACGGAATTGTAGTTTGGTCTGCACCACTTGCCGAAAAGGCCGGGGAAACGAAAAACAAAAACCTCTTTGCCGGTTTCCTTTGAATAGTCAAAAAGGAGTTTTTCGGCATTTCTTTTGCTTTCGCCGTAAGGATTGTTGAGGACAGCCTGAGTTGATGAGCTCAGCGCAATTGAAGGGAAATTGCCCTGTTGCCTGCAAAAGTCAAGCACCAAAGCAAGGGAATCCACATTGCCCTGTGTGAATTCAGTGTCACTCAACGGGCGGTTTACTCCTGCAAGGTGGCAAATAAAATCGCAGTCCTTACAGTATTGCTTCAAAACATCTTCGGGTGTATCAATATCGGCAGAGAAAACCTCAGAGCCTTTTTCAACGCCCTCAAAGGCCGTTTTCCCCTCTGCGATATTCTCAAGCTCACAAACAAGGTTTTTCCCTAAAAAACCCTTTGCACCCGTAACAAGTATTTTCATATATCAATCAACCCTTTTAGCTTAAGTGCTTATTTTATTTTTTATGAAACAGATTCTTAATCATCCGCTTTTCATCCTTATTCAGTCCGAAAAGCAGAAGCATTGCTGCAAGCGACAAAGCAAAAGCTCCGCCCTTTGCAATAAGTCCCCAAATACCCACAGGCATAAATATCGCCACAGGCAAAGCAATCAGGAAGGCTATAAGCAGCGAGGGCAGTATTCCCTTGAAAACACCCTTAAAGAGCATCAGAAGTTTTATTCCCGCTGCCTTTTTGTAGTATATATTCAAAATGATAAACGCGCCGATAAAGGTTGTCACAGCCGTGCCTATGGGAGCGCCGATCTCACCAAAGATACCGACAAGCACAATTGAAAGAAGTATGTTGCATACCGCAACCGCAAAGAGCGCAACAGACCTGCCCAATCGCTTCTGCATAGCGTCCAGCACAGACTCAATTACGCAGTTTGTGTAAACCAGAAAGTTGGGTATCATTACAACAACCGCAATTATGAAAGAAAGCTCAAAGCCCTCGCCCATCCAGACTCTGATAAAATCCCTGCCGCACAAGAAGAAACAGAAGAGGATTGCACCTGACACAAGGGTCTGCAGTCGGCTTGGGGCAATCATCTCGGCGGTGATTACCTCGCCGCGCCGCTCTCCCGACGCCACGAGCTTTGAAAACTTCGGCAAAAACACCGGCACAATTGCTGTTGAAAGAGAAGTAAATATAGTGAAGATCTGCATTGCAACGGTGTAGGTTGTAACACTCTCAGGGCCTATCATAATACCGAGAATTGTGGTATCAACTCGGGCGTTTGCCTGATTTACGAGGGCTTGAAGCATAATCGCAACGGCAAATACTCCTGCTGACGAAAACACCGCTTTGTCGAATTTGCTGAGTTTAGGTCTTGCCTTTAGCACGCCTTGGGAATAAAACGCGCAAAGCAACAGATGAAGCACCGATATAAACAAATCCACAGAAACGATGATAACCGAATCTGCCTTAAAGGAGAAAAGCACAAGAATAAGTATGAGCTTAACAAGCGTCCTTACAACACTCCAGCTGTTGATTACAATGAACTTTTCATAAGCAGAGATAATACCCTGAAACGCCTGCGCCAAAAGGGTTACTGACATATTGACAGCAACTATTATGTAAAGCACCTTTGCCTTTTGAAGCTGTGCCGTGCTTAAGCTGTGAGAATAAATGCTGTCGATAAAAAAGTAAATTACAGTTGCAGCCAAAAGGATAAGAGTCATAAGCACGGCGGCTATTATAAGCCCCATTGCAATGAAATTCTGCTCACCCTTTTTATCGTTTTTGCCGAGGTATACGGAGATGTATCTGGTCATTACAACGCCTATGCCGAAATTCATCAGCACAAGGTATCCTGCAAAGGAATTCATCATCTGATAAACTCCGTACTCGGCCTCTCCCAAAGACGAAACCAAAAAAGGTGTGAGGAAAATATTGACTGCGATAAGGAGCAATGTTCCTCCGTAAGAGAGCACTACTCCAATGAACTTCTGAGATTTTGACGCCATCTTCCTCACCACCTTAAATTCACATCAAATCCGCTAAATAGTTATAATCCGCTCCAGATACTCCCAATAGAAATGGTAATCGCCGTACTGTGCAACAGTGCGGTACATATAAAGTCCTATGCACAGGCAAAGGCAAACGGCATATGAGATGTATTTTAGTGCCTTTGTTTTTTGCCTTGTAATACCGTTTGTAAGCACAACGGAAATCACCGGAGTAAAGTAGAAGCTTATTCGCTCCATAATGTGCAGGTTATACCTCATGGCATACACGCACATACCTGCCATAAGAATGATAAACTCAAGCTGTTCGTTCCTACTCAGCACTTCTTTATCTGTGCGGTAAAGCAGGTATTGAAGCACAAGGGCGCCTGCGTAGATTGTTATGGGAATGATTCCTGCCAAGGGGCTTCCCTTATAAGCGTCTGTGTAGCCTCTGCCGAGAACATCGTTGCCGAATTTCAAAAGCTCGTCCTTGAAAATGAAAATCAAAAGCATCATAATTACGAAATAAAGAAAGAGATTTTTTGAAATCTTCATCCTCCTCAAAACAAATACTGCGAGGAAAACCCATGCGGTAGTATGCATTGCGGTGGCAAGGAGTATAAGCAAAACCGCAAACACATCACACCGAGCAGTGCGTTTTTTGACTAATTCCAGAGCAATAAAGCAGATACATATAGCTATCGACTGCCTGAATCCCGTAAGAAAAAACTGCCAGGGACCTACGCAGATATAAATAATTACAGCAAGGAAAACACTGTCTGCATTGCGGTAAATGTACCAGAGCATAACACCTGTGCAGAAGGCCGCTTCAAAATAAATAATAAAGTAATTCCACGGCACAATCCATGCAAGTATCTTGTTAAGGATAAGATACCCCGCTTCCATAGGCGGGTTTCGAAGCAACTCCGACATTGATCGGTTCATTGCCCTGCCGTACCACTTGAAGTAGTTATACAGGTCCGAGCTTTGTGACAGGTGAGGGCTTCGGCTTCCCGCAACAAAGACGATTATTGCAAAGCATAGAATCAGAAATATTAAGTTTTTCTTTTTCCTTGCGATGCCGTCGGATACCAAAAATCTGATAATGACAATGCTCGCAAGCATCCAAAGCCAAACCCACATCTTTATCTTCCTGACCGCAGGAGAAGTCCTGCCGTAATTTCAAAATATCCCTTTTATTTCAACAAATCCTTATATATATCCAAGTAGCCTTTGAACCTCTCTTCAGAGCTGAGCTCAAGCCGCTTTTTATCAAAGTCAGCATCCTTAAACCTGCCGTTTTTTACCTGCTGTATCTCATTGTAGAGCGCCTCTGTATCGCCCTTTGCAACAACCACTCCGCAGCTTCTGTCAACCGCTTCCGGACAGCCGCCCGTAGCAAAGGTGACAACCGGAGTACCGCAGGCAATCGCCTCCATATTCACCGATGAGAAGGTGTCCTGCATTGTCGGGTTAACAAAGACATCTGCCTGTGAATAAATTTTTGCAAGCTCTTCTTTGTCATCTACACGGCTGAGAGCGGTAATATTTGAGGGAAGCTTCTCAGAGTCCTCCTCCACAGAAAGCAGAACGATGTGCTCATCCGCAGAAAGAAGCTTCGAAAGCTTCAGAAAATACTCTCCTCCTTTGGTGCTTGTAAAATTGCTTACAATCCCCAAAATAATGAATTTATCCTCAAGCCCAAGCTTCTCTCTGAAATCCGACTCAGAGGGCTTAAAAGCCTCGATGTCTATTCCGTTATTAATAACGGTTATGGGATATTCACCTAAAAAAGAGTCTTTTGTAAGGTTGGCAAGCCACCTTGACGGAGTGACAATATGCATTTTCTCAACGCCTGTAAAAAGCTCCTTTTTTCTTTGATAGTTTTCCTTTGACCTGTCGAAAAAGAGCGAACAGGGATAACCCTTTTGCTGCGGGCAGGAGTAACAACCGCTTTTCCATTTGTCACAGCCTATAAGGTCAAAATGGGGACAGTGTCCTGTAAATGCCCAGCAGTCGTGGAGAGTCCAAACCACCGGGATGTTTTTGCTCTTGATATATTCAAAAATAGTTTTAATGTTTATGTAGTGCCCGTGGAGATTATGCAGATGAATGATATCGGGTTTTTCTTCTTCAATAAACTTAAGTGCTTTTTTAGTGGCAAGCTTATTGTAAAATCCGTGTCTGCCGAAAAGCCTCGTCTTCAGAATATTGAACTTCTGATAAGCTCTTGAGCTCATAACATGAACATGAGGAGATGAAAAAGTGCCCTCGCCTGTTATAACGGCAGAGTCTATTCCCGAACCTCTTTGCAAATCGCAAAGGTCATCGACCACTCTGCCAGTACTTTTGATTTTATAAACCGAATTTATCTGAAGCACCTTCATCCTTACCCCTCCTTTCGCTCACTTACTGCTTCTTTACTGCGCTGCACATCACGCTCTTAAAGGTCTCGCTGACCTTTTCTCTACGGTGATTTCTCTGTCCGCAGGCTGTGGCTTTTCTGCCGTACTCTTCAATAAGCGAGGGATTTTCAGCAAGCTCCTTAAGCTTTGCTTCAATATCCGCAGCGCTGTTTACACAGACAGCGCAGTCCTCTCTTTTTAGATAATCCATAGGCGCTATGTCACTGTTACCCACAGCAAAAATGCACCTTCCCGATGCAAGGTAATCCGTAAGCTTGGTAGAAAAAGAAAGCCTTGCGCTGTACCTGTGTTTGCCCTTCAGCGCTTCGGCAAAAACCGTAATATCGGCATTTGACTGAAGCAAGGCTATCTTATCTGCCGAAACAGCTCCGCAAAAATGCGTGCCTCCCTCATTAAAGGCTTCTGCGTACTTCTCCTTTGGGGTGTCTGCAGAGTAAATCTCAAAGTGAATCTTCCCGCCGTTTTTGTTAATGTCTTTAACCGCCTTTGCTATCTCAAAGAGCGTCTTATCTCTGTCTAAAATCAGCTTGCCGGTATATATCATTTCAATGGGCTCAGAGGGTTTCTTCTCCTGCACCTTCTGAGAAAAATCAATGGGTCTTGTAAGGATAACACTGTCCTTGTTATACAGCCTTTTGCACTCCTTTTGGAGCATAGGCGAAATGACAAAGAGCTTGTCGCAGGCGCTTAGCAGCTTGCCCGTATATCTTCTCAGCCAAAAGCGGTGAATATAGGCAAAGGGATTTGCACCGCAGGCTTTATATGAAATGTTGTCATCAAAAAGGTATCCCACCACAGGTACTCCTGTTTTCTTGATGAGATAAAGCTGTATTCTTCCGATATACACAAAGGGATAAACCGTAGCAAAAATAATCTGAGGGTCAAATTCCTCGGTGAATTTGTCGAGCTCAGGAGTTTTCCATTTGCCCAAAAGCCAAACCATCTCACGGCACAAGGTCATAAACCAGCTGTGTCTTTTCTTGGCTCTTGCGTATCGCTTCTCCTCAGAGAGAAGCTCCTGCTTTGCCTCTTGCGACTCCTGACCGTGAGAGTTTTCAACACGCTTCGAGGTTAAGGTGCTCCGCTTGAAAACACTTTTGAGCACTGCGCCCTCGTCAATTCTGAGGAATCGGTCACAGACCTCGGTATCGGGCAGCGCAGCCCTTGTGTAAATCTGAGCAACCGACTCCTTATCCCAGCAGGAGAATATCTCCGGCAATGTACGCACACTGCCCTTATCCTGCCAAACATTTATTGTGGGCACCAATACCCTGGGAAGCTTTTTCTCCATAATTCTAACCTTTTGCCTCTGCCTTGCCTTTAAGTTCCCTGACAATCTGAGCTGCCGCCGTCTTAACCTTACTGCGGTTTTCTTCAAGCTGAGCTTCGCTCCAAGCATTAACCTGATTTTCTCTTTTTCTGATAAGTGCAATCTCGTCCTTAATATCCTCAACGGGACGGCTTGTATCCGCTTCGTTTATAAAGCTTCGTGAAAGAATTGCACAGGTTGAGCCTAAACGCTTGTGCTCGGCAATTATGTCGTCGCTTTTGATGAGCCCCTCGCCAATCCTTGAAATTTCGCCAAAGCCGTAAGGAATTCCCCTTGCTCTGAATTTTTCGCAGAGCATATCAACAGTGCCCTCTGCCAAAGGCTCAAACACAAAACTTTGTTTGCAGCTTAAGTGCAGGCCGTTAAGTCCTATGTACGCCTCGTCAATTCGCGACATTTCAAGGATTTCGTCAACAGCGTCCACCGCTTCGGCAGTCTCAAACAGAAGCACCGTGCGGACTCTTCTGCCGACGCAGTCAAGGAAGTACCGAACCTCCCCGGCCGTTTTGAAGTAAGGAAGCATTATTATGTCTGCTCCGTCGGCAATCATTCTGTCGATTTCTTCTTTAAGTGCAGAATGGACAGGGTTGCACTTTACCAAAAGCTCCGCCTTGGTAATTGCCTCGCGCAGCCGCTTTACATCGTCAAGGCTTGAGTGAGAAACAACGGTATCAAGATGGCCGTGCCGCTCCTCTTTGCCCAAAACCTCTAAATCCAAAAAAATTCTGTCTGCCCCTGCGCTCTCTGCAAGCAGAGCCGACTCGGAGTCAGAGGTCAGGTACATCAGCTTAATTCGCTTGCTGTCTGCTCCGAAAAAGCTTGAGTACCTTGTGTAAATATTGTTGAGCATTATCGGGCGTGCAAAATAGCGCTCGGCTCTGAAGCGTCCGTTTTCGGAGTACCGAGCCATACGCTCTGAGTCATTCATAAGAGCCTTCATCTCGTCAAGGAGAGCCTTGTCGCTCTTTGCCGGCACAAGCACACCCGATTTGCCGTCTTCGATTACCTCGCTGGGTCCCGGAACATCTGTGGTGATAATAGGCAACGCCATTGCCATTGCCTCTTGAAGCACCATTGAAAAGCCTTCTCTGTATGTGGGATGAACCAAAATGTCGATTGCCGACATAATTTCTGCCACTCTTTTTGGATTCACATTGCCGGTGATTATCACCTGATCACAGCTCTCTGCCCACTCAAGGAGCTCCGGCGAGAGAGGGTCTGTGTTATCAATCATGCCCACAAGAAAAAGCCAAGTCTCTGGAGACTCATAGAGCAATGCTCTGTAAGCGCTCAGAAGCTCGCCTACGCCCTTGTCTCTGTTTACTCTGCCAACAAAACCGAAAACAAATTCATCCTCACCGATTCCGTATTCATCACGGACTGATTTGCGGTTGTTCGCTTTTTTGCTTATATCGTAAACAGTAAAGTCAACACCGATAGTGCCTCCCTTGCCCACAACCTCAATCTTCTCCTTGGGACAAAGGCGCTCCTCTATGGCAAACTCCATATTCTTTGGACTTGTGGACATAACATTTGTTGCCCGTTTGCAGATAAACTTCTCTATTGCTTTGTAGAAAAATCTCTTAAAGCCCGTAAAGCCTACATATCTCAGTCCCCACTGGCCGTAAACCCGCACGCCTATCTTCTTAAAACCTCTTGCAAGGCTTGCACAGAGAGAGGCGTTGGGAGTTGCATACTGAATAATATCAAAGTGTTCCTCTTTGAAAATCCTGCTCATTTCCCTTGTGGTCTTAATCATAGCGGGAATATTCACTCCCCGCACCAAAGGCAGAGGTCTCACCTTGGCAAACTTCTCGTGCTTTTTGATGAACTCCTCGTCCGCCGCACCACACATAACCGTAACTTCAAAGCCCTTACGGGCAAAATTCTTTGCAGAATCGGAGACAAACCAATTGAAGGCCTTGGAGATACTCGTAACCATACATATCTTTTTTGTTCCCTCTTGGGTACTCTGCAAAGAGCCATCCTTGATGCCCTTTCTTGAAGCCACAGATACAACTGTTTTCAAAAGGCATTTTGCATCAAAAGAAAAACTGATTTTCTCGGCATATTCCCCGTCAAGCCTCACCTTTTCTTCCATAGTAATCATATCTCTTCCGTTTACCTGCGCCCAACCTGTCAAGCCGGGAACAAGGCAGTTTGCCCCTGAGACATCACGCATAGCAACAAGGTCAAATTGATTCCAAAGAGCAGGTCTGGGACCTACAAAGGACATCTGTCCCAAAAATATGTTGAATAGCTGAGGAAGCTCGTCAAGGCTCAGCTTACGCAGAAATTTTCCGAAGGGAGTGAGGCACTTTTCCGGATTGCTCAGAAGATGCGTGGGTACATTGCTGTCGGTATCCGGATACATTGTTCTGAATTTTATGATTGTAAAAAGCTTTTTGTTTTTACCCACACGCTTTTGTGTAAAAAAGGGCTGACCCTGGCTTGTAAGCGCAACAAGAAGGGCTATTACTCCCATCGGCACAAACAAAAGCAAAATCAGCAATGATGAAAAGAATAAATCTAAAATTCGCTTTACTCCGGGATATATTCTCTTTTTCTGAGCTGCAGAGCTTTCCATTGGAGCTTCTGCACCGGTTTGGACTTTACTTTCTGTCATTGATTTCTCCGAAAATACTAAAAAATTGCATCACTTATTTGTCTGATTGGTATTTATACGCGATTTTATCTTACCATAAAAACCTTGTTCTGTAAATAAATATTTCCCTGCTTTCGGGCATATATTTGAGTATTAACTACTGGGAGGCTATGCTATGAAAGGATTTGTGGAAGAGCGCGCTGTGGAGCTTGGGGAATATATTTTGGAGAGCAAGGCCACGGTGAGACTTGCCGCAAAAAAGTTCGGCATAAGCAAGAGCACCGTGCACAAAGATGTAAGCCAAAGGCTTCAGCGGGTAAATCCGGGACTTTACAGTAAGGTTAAAGAGGTTTTGGAGCAAAACAAGCAGGAGCGTCATCTTAGAGGCGGTATTGCCACAAGGAACAAATATCTTAAGCTTTCCGAAATGAGAGAGTCAAAAAACAGATAGAACCGCCAAAATCAAAAATACCTTTACATAACCGAATTTATGTAGTATAATTTTGTGTTGTATTAAAACTATAAGATTATTCTATTATTGAATTCGGAGATAGCAATATGAAAAATATTCCCTTCTCTCCGCCGGAGATTACACAGGCGGAAATCGATGAGGTTGTTGCCGTTCTTAAATCCGGTTGGATAACAACAGGACCGAAAACTAAGCTTTTTGAAAGTAAAATTGCAGAGTTCTGTCACACAGATAAGGCTGTTTGCCTTTCTTCGCAGACCGCCTGTGCAGAGATGACCTTGCGTATTCTGGGCATCGGCCCCGGAGACGAAGTCATTGTCCCTGCCTATACCTACACAGCAACTGCATCCGTTGTCTGTCACATCGGCGCAACACCCGTTATGATTGACTGCAAAAAGGGCAGCTTTGAGATGGACTACGACAAAATGGAGCAAGCTATCACAGAGCGCACCAAGGCTGTTATTCCCGTTGACCTTGCCGGAGTTATGTGTGATTACGACAGAGTTTTTGAGATTGTCGAGAGAAAGAAATCTCTCTTCAGGCCCAACTCCGACCTTCAGCGAGTATACGGCAGAGTTATTGTTGTCAGCGACGGCGCACACGCTTTCGGCGCAGAGCGTCACGGCAAGATGTGCGGTGAGGTTGCCGACTTTACAAACTTCAGCTTCCACGCTGTTAAGAATCTGACAACAGCCGAGGGCGGAGCAGTAACCTGGAGGAATATGGAAGGCATTGACAACGATGCGCTCTACCGCCAGTATATGCTCTTCTCCCTTCACGGTCAGACCAAGGACACCTACGCAAAGAACAAGGGCACATCCTGGGAATACGATGTAGTTGACACTCAGTACAAGTGCAATATGCCCGATATACTTGCAGCCTTCGGACTTGCCCAGTTTAACCGCTACAAAAAAACTCTTGCCCGCCGTCACGAGCTTATTGAAATGTATAACAAGGCATTTGCCGACCTTCCTGTTGAGGTTCTTGACCATGCATCCGAAAGTCACAGAAGCAGCGGCCACCTTTACTTTGTCCGCTTTACAGGCAAAGGCGAGGATTATCGCAACACCTTCTTCAAAAGAATGGCGCAAAACGGAGTTATCTGCAATGTACACTTCAAGCCTTTGCCTCTGCTGACCGCATACAAGCAGAAAGGCTTTGACATCAAGGATTATCCCAACGCCTACGATATGTATAAAAACGAGCTTACTCTTCCTCTTAACACAACTCTTACTGACGAAGACGCCAAGTACATTATCGACACCTTCCGCAGATGCATTGCTCAGCCCTACTGAGTTTTCCGGCAGGTAGTGTCAATCCGATTTTAAGACTCAGCCGCCGTAAGGTTTTTCCTGCGGCGGTTTTTGAATTAAAAGAGCATTTTGTTCACAAAAATTTCAGATAATCAAGGGTTTTATTTCAAATTTATTCACTAATTACAAGGTAATTTGTTGTATAATAGTATAAAGCTTTGAAAAATTTACCAAAGTTACATAAGGAGGTAACACTATGTCTAAGTACAAAGTCCTTATCGTTGACGATGACGAAAACATATGCAACCTACTGAGGCTCTATTTAGAGAAAGAGGGCTTCGATACAGTCTCTGCTTACGACGGACTTGAGGCTCTTAAGCTTTTTTCCGAGGAGAAGCCCGACCTTGTCCTGCTGGATATTATGCTGCCGGGACTTGAGGGCTGGCAGGTATGCAGAGAAATCCGCAAAGACTCACAGTGTCCCATCATTATGCTCACAGCCAAAAGCGAAACCTTTGACAAGGTTTTGGGACTTGAGCTTGGCGCCGACGATTATATCGTAAAGCCCTTTGAGACAAAAGAGGTTGTTGCCAGAGTCCGCGCTGTGCTTCGCCGTACAGCCACCCCTGAGAATGAAGCTCCCAAGGAGGTTCGTCTTGACAACCTTGTTATCAATATGACTAACTACGAGCTGAGGGTTAAGGGCGAGCTCATAAGCACTCCGCCCAAGGAGCTTGAGCTTCTTTATCACCTTGCAAGCAATCCCAATGTTATGTTCTCCCGCGACCAGCTTCTGAACGAAGTCTGGGGATTTGACTATCCCGGCGAGAGCAGAACAATTGATGTGCACATCAAGCGTATCCGCGAAAAGATAGACGGTGCCTCCGACAAATGGGAGCTCTGCACCGTATGGGCAAGAGGATACAAATTCGTAACTAAGGAATAATACTCAATAACAATATTAAGGAATAATACTTATGAAAAGAACTGTATTCAAACGGTTTTTATTCTTCAGTCTCTGTGCTGCGTTTATTTGCGTGCTGATAGTTACGGGTATACTGAGTTTTCCTGTTTCGGAATTTATTGAGCAGTCGGGACGGCTTGAACTTGATAAAAATGCCCGGGGCATTGCCCAATACATCAGCGACGCCGCAAAAGGCGATATAAGCTCTCTAAACGAGGATGAATCCAGGATTTTCACAAAATCCCTTGATGCCTATGCCGACTCTCTGCACGCAGTAGTTGTTTTTGCCGACGCAGACGGCAAGGTTGTCTACTCCTCCTCCGAGGCTTTTCTTCACAAGTGGGACAAGCTTCCCTCAAGGGTTATGGAGCACATATCCGACGGAGAGCATTTTGAATACGGCAACCTGGGAAACGCCACCGACAGCAAACGCTATATCTCTGCCGTACCTGTTACCGACTCTGCAACCGATAAGGTAACGGGCTACTTGCTTGTGGCGCAGTCCACACTCTGGACCTCAAACTATACTCCCTCTGTCTTTACGGTACTGATAGTTTTAATCCTCATTGCCGCCATTGTAATTTTCATTCTTTCGGCAGTTTATGCATATAACGCAACAAGGCCCTTAAAACAGCTTACAGCAGCGGCAAAGAGCTTTGCCGTAGGCGACTTCACAAGCCGGGTCAAAGTAAAAAGCAACGATGAAATGGGCGAGCTTGCCAACGCATTTAACGAGATGGCCGACTCCCTTGCCTCTTCGGAGGGAATGAGGAGAAACTTTATCTCCAATGTATCTCACGAACTGAAAACTCCCATGACAACCATTGCAGGCTACATCGACGGAATTCTCGACGGAACTATCAATAAAGAGGAGCAGGACCGCTACCTTGCGATTGTCTCTGCCGAGGTCAAGCGTCTTTCACGGCTTGTAACATCAATGATATCTCTCTCAAAAATCGACAGCGGAGAAATCAAGGTAAACAAAGAGAAATTCATACTTGAAGACACGGTTTTCAGCGTGCTTTTCGGCTTTGACCAGAGCCTCTCTCAAAAGCACATTACCGTTGAGGGACTTTCCGATGACACCGACACCTACGCCTATGGCGACAAAGACCTGATTTATCAGGTAATCTACAACCTGGTTGAGAACGCCGTTAAGTTTACAAACGAGGGCGGTTACATCCGCTTCGGCTTCTCGAATACGGCAGAAAAAACCTGCGTTTACATCGAAAACAGCGGTGCGGGAATTCTTCCCGAGGACCTTCGCCTTGTTTTCGATAAATTCTACAAAGGCGACAAGTCCAGAAGCGCCCACAAAAACAGTATGGGACTCGGTCTTTACATCGCCAAAACCATCATACAATTACACGAAGGAAGCATCACCGCCGAAAGCGAACCCGGCAAGTACTGCAGATTTGTTTTCTATTTGCCCACTCCGCCCGGCGGATTCAGAAAGCTTAAGAAGCTTCCCGATTCAATTAAGGAGGAAAACCAATGAATATTCCCGATAACAACACGCCCTCCTCTGAGGAGAAAACCTCCGCGGAAGAACTCATTATGAACCACGGTGAAACCCCTTGCGAGGGCAATAGTGCGGATTTGCCCGAGGTTGAGACTGCGGACGCTGTTTCTGCAGAAGGTGACGCTGCCGCAGAGGAGCCTGCTAACGCCGGAGCTTCTTTAGAGCAATCCGCAGAAGCCGAAGCACCTGAGCAAACAGAGTCGGCAGAGATACCCTCTGCACCCGATACTGCTCCTTTTTCCGCGCCCTACGCTCCTCCCTATGAGGCACCTCAGCCTACACCTGCGGCACCCCCTTATCAGCCTCAAGCGCCACAATATCAAGGCGCACAGCCGCACCCCGGAGCTCCTCAGTACTACTATCCGTCTCAGGCTCCTGCTCCCAAAAAGCGCAGTAAGGGCGCAACCGCATTTATGATTTGCCTTTGGGTACTCCTGGGACTTTTCTCAATAGGATTTTTTGTGCTTTGCGGTTATGTCGGTGCAAAAGGCATAGACAAAACAGGCACAACCGCTCCCACTCTATACAGCCAGGAGACCCAGCCCACCAAACCCGAAGAAAACCCCGGCGAAACCCAGAGCTATTCCGAAGACGAAAGCGTTATCCCCAATGAGATTGAGCCGGGCGAGAGCGTTTACTCCTCTGAAAAAGCTCTTGAGCTCAACTCTCTCCCGAGTGACAAGAGCAACTCAGAAAAGTACAACACAAAGTACGCTTACAACAAGGTTGCAGAGTCAACCGTAACGGTTATCTGCTACCGGGATCTTGAGACCGGGAAAAAATCCCAAGGCACAGGCATTATAATCACCGAGGACGGTTATATAGTAACCAACAGCCATGTTATTCTGGACAGCCGCGACTATGTGACCAGAGTTGTCACAGTTGAAGGCACAACCTACGAGGCTATTGTTGTGGGATTTGACTCCAGAACAGACCTTGCTGTTTTGAAAATCAACGGCAAAAACCTCACACCGGCAGAGTTCTGCGACTCCTCGCTTGTTGAAATCGGCGACGATGTTATTGCCGTGGGCAATCCGGGCGGTATCAATTTCCAAAACTCTCTGACCAAGGGTATTGTTTCTGCGGTTAACAGAGAGCTCTCCACCTCGCCTCAGGTTACCTACATTCAGACCGATGCCGCTATTAATCCCGGAAACAGCGGCGGACCTCTTTCGAACATATACGGTCAGGTCATCGGCATCAACACCGCAAAAATAAGCAGCGAGGCATACGAGGGAATGGGCTTTGCCATTCCCAGCACAACCGTCAAGGAAATTGTTGACGATTTAATCAGCCAAGGCTATGTCAGCAACAGAGTCCGCATCGGTATCTCAGGTCAGGCTGTGAGCAGTACCATGTCCGACTATTACAATGTTCCCAAGGGAATTCTTGTTGGCGAGATTGCCGAGAACGGTCCTTGCGACGGCACAGAGCTTAAGGTAAATGACATCATCTATGCCATCGACGGCGACGAAGTGGAATCCTTCAAGGATGTTTACGCTATACTCGGCGAGCATCAGGCAGGCGACAAGGTAACCCTCTCGGTTTACCGAATGGAAACTCAGAATAATCTTGAGATAGAAATTACCCTCATGGCAGATGAAGGCCAGACACAGGAATAAAGAGCACTGATATTAATACAGCACGGCTTATGACCGATACTTCAAAATCATTTGACTTTGGAGTTTACTTCATAAGCCGCGCTGCTTTTTTTATTGCGAAATTCTTTCTGTCAAGTGAGCAAAACTCTATACGATATTTCCGATTGTGTTCATTGCATTAACTCCCAATAGCAGTTTTCCGCTCTCCTTTATCCGCGATATAAACACCCGTGTACTCTTGAGGCTCTGTCCGTATTCCGACAAAAGTCCCTTCGCACGCTTTGATATCACGGGATAATCAAATATGAGATAATACCTGTCATCACAGAGCCACAGCTCGTTGCCGTAAAGGAACACTCCCTCTTTGTTTATCCTTTCGGATGCGCTGAGCACAGCCTCTGCATCGCTAAAGCAGAAGCAGGGAGATTCCTTCATACGCTTAACCTTGTAAACCTTTCTGACTCTCTGCTTTTCCATAAGGGTAACAAGTATAAGGCAGCCGCTTTGATGAGGTATTGCCTCAACAAGCACAGTCTTCTTTGAGTAAGTGACCCCTGCTTTATTGCAGGCAAGGTGCAAAAGACGAGTGAGCACTGTCCTTGCTCTTTCGTCGCACAAGCTGAGGCTCTCAAAGCTGATTGAAAAATTCTCCATATCCTCGTTGCAAAGGGAGATTAGCACCTTCTCCCTGTCAAGCTTTTCAATGGTCATAGCCGTCCTCCTAAAGAGATTTCTATATACATACTATTCTCAAAAGCCTGTTTTTGCAAGTGTATATAATTGGTTGGAATTTTATTGCTTTTCTGTTGAAAAATAAAGGGTATCGTGTTAATATTTGAGTATGATATAAATATATTTCCAAGGAGGAATAATTTATGCCGCAGTGGCTTAAAGATGCAGTTTTTTACGAAATCTACCCCCAAAGCTTCTATGATACAAACGGCGACGGCATAGGCGATTTGCAGGGAATTATATGCAAGCTTCCCTATGTAAAATCCCTTGGCTGTAACGCCCTTTGGCTCAATCCCGTTTACGAATCACCCTTTATGGACGCAGGCTACGATGTAAGCAATCATAAGCAGGTTGCAAAGCGCTACGGTACCAACGAGGATATGAAAGAGCTTCTTGAAACTGCCCACAGCATGGGCATCAAGGTGCTCCTTGACCTTGTACCCGGCCACACATCCGAGAAGCACCCTTGGTTTTTAGATAGCAAAAAGGCAAAGAAGAGCGAGTACACCAACCGCTATATCTTCACAAACTGCGTATGGGAAGCTCCCCCCGAGTACCGCTTAATGTGCGGTATCTGCGAGAGAGACGGCAACTATATGGTTAACTATTTCTCCTCTCAGCCTGCACTCAACTACGGCTTTCACAAGATAACTCATCCTCAGTGGCAGCTTCCTGCCGACCATCCCGACTGCCTTGCAACCGCCGAAGCTCTTAAAGACATTATGCGTTTCTGGCTTGATATGGGTGCCGATGGCTTCAGAGTTGATATGGCAGACTCCCTTGTTAAGAATGACGACGAAAAAATCTCCACAGCTAAGATTTGGCGCGGTGTGAGAGAGATGCTTGATAAGGACTACCCCGAAGCTGCCCTTGTTGCGGAATGGTGTCATCCCGAGCGCGCCATCAAAAACGCAGGCTTCCATATGGACTTCTACCTCGACCACTACGGCAACGGCTACTCCAGACTTTTCCGCTACCTTGTTGACGGCGAAAATCACAGCTTCTTCTCAAAAGAGGGAAAGGGCGATATCACCGCCTTCCTTGATGAGTATGTTCCGAATTACGAGCTTACAAAAAACCTTGGCTATATTTCCTTTATGACCAACAACCACGATATGCCCCGAGGCACCTTCTATATGGACCGGGAAACCGTAAAGCTCTCTCACGGTATGATGTTCACTATGCCCGGTGTACCCTTCCTCTACTACGGCGACGAAATAGGTATGCGCTATCAGGAGGAGCTTATTTCCCGCGAGGGCGGATTCTCCCGCACAGGCTCCCGTACTCCCATGCAGTGGACAAAGGGCAAAAACGCAGGCTTCTCCGAGGCAAAGGCGGACAAGCTCTACCTCCCTGTAGATTCAAGAGAAGACGCACCCTGTGTTGAGAGTGAGTCAAAGCTCAGCGACGGCATCTACCAAAATGCAGTAAAGCTCATTGAGCTTCGCCACAAAATTCCTCAGCTCGGCAACGGCTCAGACTTTGAGGTTGTATACGCCGAAAAGAAAAAATATCCCTTTGTTTACCGCAGAGGCGATTATGTTGTCTTTATAAATCCCTCTGCAAACGAGGTCACAATCCCCTTTGAGGAGAAAGCGCTTGAAACAGTTTACGCTGTCAACAGCGTTGCCTGCGACGGCAAAGCCGCCACCCTCTCTCCCTCCTCCTTTGCAATCATTCGTACAAAATAATTCTACACAGCAAAAAGCTGCGGCGAAATCTCGCCGCAGCTTTTTTGTTTCAGTCATTCGCTGTTCATTCAATTCCGGCAACGGCTTTCTGAATTGCTGTTGCGTCCTTAATATCTCTCTTGTGGTCAAGATTTGCGTCTGAATAGTAGAAAGATAAATAAGTATTCGGCTTCTGTGAAGCATACAAGCCTTCTTGCAGGTCATAGTCAGGGAAGCGCTCAAGACCTGCCAAGCATTTCTGCACCTGTGTTGCGTCCTTTACATTAAGATCTCCGTCTAAATTGATATCACCCAAGCGAACACCCAGAATCTTCTCTGTGAAGATTGCTTCCACTTCGGGAACAGGTAAATCATAAGCCTCTCTGAGGGTGTATATCCGACCGTTTTCCGGAGTCAAAATATAGTATCCTAAGGTGTAAGGATACTCACAGCCTGCCGATACGATATAGTCACCGAACACATCGTAGCTTCGCATAGGTGAGAGCATATTTGCATGCATTTGTACCAGAACGAAATCGGGAGTGGCAGAAGCGGTCCCGTGTGAATACAGTTCCTTGTATAAACCCATTTCGCCTTCCTTTAGATTATCACTTAAGTAAGCTTCAAAATACGGCTTATATACCTCAGAGGCTGCTTCCTCAGCCAAAGCAGAGAAGGAAACGCACACAAGTGAAAGCATAAGGCAAAGCACAAGGGTAAATGATAAAATTCTCTTGTTTGTTTTCATAGATAAGCTCCTCCGTATTTTATATATAATGCAGCAAAAGTACAATTGACTAAGCACTGCATCGGCTACTCTGTCATAATCCACCTATGTTATATAATATTATTACAATAACATATTATCATAAAAAGCGGCAATCTACAATCAAATTAAGTCAAAGAACTGTACAAAGTATCTTTTTGCAATTTGTTAATTTTTGATAATAATCTTTCTGATGTCCAATATTTATTTCTGCTGTTTTACTGTCTGAACTCTGATTTTCAGTCATCGGTAAATTTTGAGAAAAGTCCGTTCAAACTGTCAAAAAGCTGCGGAGAAGTCTCCCCGCAGCTCTTCATCTATGTTAATTTGCTATCAGCTTCACGGCTATTGCGGTTATATCGTCGTCGTAGCCGTCGTTTCTGCGCTTGATTGCCTCGTTTACCACTATAGAGGCAAAGTCCTGAGCCGAAGCCTCATTCCAGGAACGGAGCATATCCTCAAGCCACTTGTCGTCGCCTGAAAGTGCGCCGTCGGATATCATCAGCACTGCGTCGCCCTCGTGCAGGGTAAGGTTGTCCTTCCTGAATTTTACTCCGCTTAATATTCCCACCGGCAAAGACGGGAATTCACGCCTGAGAATTCTGCCTGCGCGCTTGACCAGTGTAAGGGGAGCGCCTGCCTTGAAAAGGCTGAGTTTACCCGAATAAAGGTCAATGTCTGCAATATCCACAGTCGCCATCGACTCCTCCTCGGACTTTATCATCAAAGAGGAATTAACAACGGACAGAGCCGAGTCATAGGAAAGCCCTGCTTTGAGAAGCTTTGTGAAAATGCTCACCGCCATATTTGAGTCAACTGCCGCGGCACCTCCTGTGCCCATACCGTCGCTGACAATTGCAACCATACTGCCCATTCCGTTTGCAAAGTAAGTAAGTGAATCGCCGCAGAGCTTGCCCGCTCCTGCGATATGCTGTGATGAACCGATATCAACATCATAGGTTGAGAGCTCGGACATAACAAACCTTACTCTGTCTCCCTCTATGCTCTCCACCGCTCTCTCAAACCTTCTGCCGCAGCAGTCTGCCACAAGCTGCTGAAGCTCTGTCCTGTCGGGAAGCTTTTTGCTTCCCCGCGCCATAATCAGTTCAACGCTGAGTCTGTTTTGACTGTCCCTCCTAACGCTTGAATCTATAAGCACTATACCTTGATTTTTGAAGGCTTCGGCTATTCGCTCGGTGCTCTCACGGTCAAAGCTCTCACAGCTTTCAAACTCCTCGGACAAATCGGACAGCATTACGGAAAGCCCCGAAAACTGCCCTGCCACAGCGGCTCTGACCTGACTTATCCTGCGCTCTGCGGAAAGCGCCGACAAATACTCCCTGAAGCTTTCGTTAATGCTCTTTGCAAGCTCTCTCTGTTTACAGCATTTCTTTGTAAATGTACTCTCTATATCCCTGTCGGTAACAAAGCCCTCAACCTCCAAGATACTTTGAAGCCGTGAAAAATCGTCTATTGTCACCTCCCTCTGTCTATCAAGGCAGTAAGCTCTGAGTCCGCAGTTCTTACAGGTTTTCTCGGAAACCTGCTGAAACAGCGGATATTCTCCCTGACTGCTTAAGTTTTTGCTGAGCTTTTCCGATACGGCGGTAACACATTCAGTAACACCGCTGAGCGCCTTAGAGGTGTGCTCAAGCCGAGCTGTAATGCTTCTTCTCAGCAGGGTTTCGTCCAAGCTCTCGTTTTTTCCTATGAACACAGAGCGCAGGGTATTGCCGAAGCTTTTGGGTATGAGCATAAAAAGTCCCGAAGCTAACAGCGCTTCTATGAAAAGCGACAGCACAAGAGAGCCGTCGCCTGAAGCAACCGACATCAAGGTGCTTGTCACGGTGAAAGCCATTCCCACAGGGAGCTTGCCGAGCGTTGAGAACAGTCCTGCAACAAGACCTGCAAAGGCGTAGCTTCCCGACAAAAAAGCCATATCATTATTGCCGAGACTGAACACCACTCCTGTTGCAATACCGCTGATGCTTCCAAAGGCAACCGAGCCGTATTGAGCGCAAAGGAGCACCGCTATCACCGCCAATACTCTGCCTACGGATATTCCCAGCACCGACACCGAGCCTAAAGAGAGCATCAGTATACAAAAGGTAACCGCAAGGCAGGCAACCTCTGACTGAGAAAAACTATTTATGCTTCGCTTTACCGCACTGAGAGCAACGGTGCGAGAGATAAAATATGCTCCGGCAGCCGAAAGCAAGGCCTCTATCAGACACATTGTAACATCGGAGAATTTGCTGCTGCTTACAAAGAGCAGAGCTACCCCTGTCAAGAGCATAGGCAAAAAGGCAAGCGCCGGTGCAAAAAGCTGACTCTTTGATATTTTTCCGAAGTCGCTCAGCAGCCACTTAAGGGCACCGATTGCCGCCAAAACCGCAATATACCTGAACGAATCCATAGGCGAAAGCAATATGTAACCCAGAGAGCTTCCTGCCACCGACGCCGCCATAAACCTAAGGGGTACTCCTGCCACAAGAGAAGCGCCGAAGGGAGACAGCTCTCCCAGCACCGCTCCTCTGGACACAAGCAAGCCCAAAAGAAAATACACTCCCTGCATAATCAAGCTCTTGGTAAGGTCGGTGAAATTCAAATCCTGCTTTTTAGTTTTTCTTGTCCTTACGGCTTCCATAGACTTCATTCCTGTCATTTATAATTCCAGCTTGTCCTCAAAGTATTTTTTATGGACAAGTATTATTATATAGGCCAAGTGGCAATTGTTTTGTCACTGTTTGCATAGGTTTTTCTCTCTTGTTTTGTAAAAAGGGAATAATAAAAAAGCAAAGGGCAGACAAGCTGTCTGCCCTTGAAGGTTTCTTTGATTTTTTTGAGCCTTTTGTTGAAATCCGATTTATGTGCCCACAATTCGGGCACAGCACAAACTTCGTGTTGCAAAATGGCGTCTTACTGTGCCATAAGCACTGCGCTGGACTGTGCAGGAAGAGAAAGCTCAGTGCCTTTGAGAGTTACATAAAGCACAGCAGCTGTGTCTGTTTCTGCTGTGTTTGCAGCCTCGGCTGAAGAGGTTTCGCCCTCAGCAAGGGTGCTTTCGGCTGTCTGTGCGTAGAGGTCTCCTCTAATCACAGGATTCTTCAGCATATCTTCTGTAACCGAAACTGTTGCGCTGTTTTCTTTATCAAGGTTGTGAATAACCAGAAGCTCCTTGCCCTCATACTCAACCTTATATGCACAGATTGAGCTGTTGTCAAAGTCTAAAGCCTCGGTTATCTCTCCCCTTGCCAGCTCAGGATTCTGATTCTTAATCTTAATAATTCTGCGGTAGAAGCTGAGGAGTGAATCGGGGTCGTCAATCTGCTGCTTAACACCGCCGTAGTCGTACTCCGCAAAGGCGTTGCCTGTGCACCAAATCTCAGGCTCAACATCGTCGTCCCAATTCATAGGTGCTCTGAAATAAGCGTCATTACCCGAATAGCCGGAGGGAGTCATTGTACCGATTTCCTCGCCGTAGTAGGTGAAGGAGTTGCCGGGGATAAGCATATATACAGCGGCTGCCATCTTCTGATTGCTCAGCCCTGCGGGGAAGTAGTTGGCACTTCGCATTGTATCGTGATTTGAAAGGAACATTGCGTGGATAACATTCTCGTTTGCTTTTCTTGAGTTGTCCTCAAACTTTTTAAGCTTAGACGATAGCTGTTTGCCGTTGCCGGAATTGACTGCGGTGGCAATATTGCCGGAAGCTGTTGCAAAGGAAAATGCAAATTGGCTGTCGATACCCGACTCATAGGTCTTGTAAAGCTCAGAGTTACCCTGCCAATTTTCTCCGACCATATAGACATCGGGGTTGTACTTCTGAGCTGTGGTGTAAAACCAATTGAGGAACTCAACTCCGTCGGTTTCATCATCTGTCATATACTTAACTGCGTCAAGTCTGAATCCTCCTACGCCTCGGTCAAGCCAGAACTTGGCGACTTCCTCAAAATATTCTCTTGTACCCTCATAAGCAAGGTTCCAATCGGGCATTTCAAAGGAGAACTGACCTTCGTACCAAAGCGAAGGCGCACCGACAACACTTCTGTAACCCTCGCCGGGGAAACCGCCTGTTGCAAACTTGTAGTACCTGGCATAGCCGTCAAGGTTGCCCTCTTTAGCCTCTGCCATTGCCTTTTGGAAGAACTCGTGGCCTGTACCGCAATGGTTAAGCACAAGGTCAAGAATGACGGTTATTCCGCGCTTGTCACACTCGGATATAAGCCTGTCGAAATCTTCGAGGGTGCCGAATTCGGGGTCGATATCCATATAATCGTCAACATCATATTTATGGTATGAGTCAGAGGGCATAATGGGAGACAGCCAGATTCCGTCGATGCCCAAATCGTTACCGCCATCGGGGTCTCCGTCGTTGAGGTAATCCAGCTTCTCGATAATGCCGTTTAGATCGCCGGTTTCGTCTCCGTCGGTGTCCTCAAAGGAGCACACCCAAATATGATAGAAGTTTCTGTATTTATCCTCAGAGGTATTTACCACAAGCTCCTCTGTGGGGTCTTTGTAGCCTTCTTGAGTTTCGCCGCCTGTGCAGGCTGTCAAAGCAAAGCAAGCTATCAATATCGATGTAATCAAAAGCAGTGAAATTAATTTTTTCATTGTTTTCTCCTGTGTAAATTGGTGATTAGGCTCAGAAATTATGCGGTGATACTAAGCTGTTTTTTTAAGAGATCGGGCAATTCTATCGCCTTAACCGTCTGTTACCGCAAGCAGTGCTTTCATATTTAAGCTCGCTGCTATACAAGGAACAGCCAATCTTCTCAAGCAGCTTTTTTTCAAAAAAAGGCGACTGCATTGCAGCCGCCTTTATTCGCATAAAAGTTTCGGACATTAAAGCCCGCGCTTTATGTCGCGTTCTTCGGTTAGCCCTTTACGCCGCCGGCGGTAACGCCTTCAACATAATACTTCTGCATATACAGGAACAGGGCGGTGATGGGAATTGCTACTATAACGGAGCCTGACAGGAAGTAGCGGTAATAGTTGTTTTTGTACTCTTTGTCCGTCCACATCCACAGTCCTCTTGAAACCGTATACATTTCCGTCTCAGTACCCATAAGGATTCTGACAAGAATAAAGTCACACCAGGGGCTGATAAAGGAAGTAAGAACCGTATAAACTACGATAGGCTTAGACATAGGAAGAATAATCTTCCAGAAAATCTGATTCTTGTTAGCACCGTCGATGGTAGCAGCTTCGTCAAGCGCTCTGGGGATTGTATCAAAGAATCCCTTTGCAACGAGATAACCGAGACCTGCGCCGCCGGAGTAGCAAAGAATAAGACCTAAGAGCGTCTGGGTAAGGCCCATCATCTTCAGAATGTAGTAAAGAGCAATGGTGGTCATAAAGCCGGGGAACATACCCATAATCATACCGACATTGATGAAAGGCTTTCTTGCCTTAAATCTCAGACGGCTGAATGCATAAGCTACCATCAAAACAGAAAGTGTTGAGATGATACATGAGCAAGTAGCAACAAGGAGTGTGTTGCCGAACCAGCGCATAAACATTGTCTCTTTGAAAAGACCGATGTAGTTATCGAGACCGTACTCATTCAAATGAGGGAAGAGATGGTCGGTAAGTATAGCGGGAATTCCTCCGTTGGGGTCAACTCTGAAGGAGTGGAGAACCAACCAAACGAGAGGGAAAATCCAAATAAGACCCATAACTGCAAGCACAATGTAAATAAAAGTATTTGCAAGGGCTCTTCTCAATTTATAGCTTTTTATCATGAGAATTCCTCCTCATTCTTCGCTGACTTAGTCATGTTAAATGTTATCAGCGAAAGTGTGGCGCAGACAATAAATACCAAAATACCGATTGCCGCACCCAAGCCGTACTTGTTCTGGTTAACCGACAGTTTGAAGAGCAGCGTAATCAGAAGGTCCGTCTTACCTGCGCTGTACTTGTACTCGCTAACCTTGGGACCGCCTTCGGAAAGCAGGTAAATAACATTAAAGTTATTGATGTTTCCGATAAAGGTGGTAATGAGGTACGGTGTTGTAACGAAGAGCATGTAGGGAAGAGTAATCTTGGTGAAGCTCTTTACAGGGCCTGCGCCGTCGATTCTTGCGCTTTCATACAGGTCTTCGGGGATATTCATAAGAATACCGGATGTCATAAGAATTGTGTAGGGAATACCTACCCAACAGTTGACCACAATTACCGTAATTCGGGCAAGCAAGCCGTCGTTGGCGGTAGACCAAAGGTCAAGCTTTGATGTAGTGCCTGTGAACATTGAAATAATCAGGTTCAAGGGGCTGTCCTGTGAAGCTCCCAGCATCTGGGAAATAACAAGAAGTGTTACGAACTGGGGAACAGCTATTGTCATAACGAAGAGGGTTCTCCAAAGCTTCTTGAGCTTGATGCCCTTCTTGTTAATCATAAGAGCAACTATCATACCTAAAATGTAGTTGGAGAAGGTTGCTGCGATAGCCCAAATGATTGTCCAGCCTGCAATCTTGCCGAAGGTGTAACCCATTGATGCGCCGCCGCTTTCGGATACGCTGAAGATTTCTTCAAAGTTTGCAAGGCCGACCCAGTTAAATGAATCGTAGTTCTTGTCGGAATAGTTTGTAAATGCCATTGCTATCATAAAGATAAGGGGCAAAAGCACAAACACACATATAAGGATAACAGGCAGAGAAAGCATGGTTGAATGGAACTTGGAATCCAAAAGCTCCTTTAATTCCTCTTTGAATGTAGGAGGTTGTTTTCCTGCCTTTTTAATAGTCTCGTTCTTAATGGCAGACTTTGTGCTTACTACATAAAGAGCAAAAATTGCAATTGTTGCCATAATAGCAAGCAAACCGTAAAGAAGAATCTGGTTACTGTAAGCCTCTACGGTTGTCTGGGTAATCTGCTGACCCATAAACTCAATGACGGTCTCGGTCTTAACTGCCTCCAAGGACCAGAAAAGAGAGAGATAATAACCGCCGAAGAACACCATAAAGAGTATGTAGCCAACCTGCAATGCAAAGAAGGCGATACCCTTGACAATCTGTCCTCTGAAAACATTACCGAAGCCCATAATAAAATATGAAATCTTCGTAATGATATCTCCCTTAATGAATCCCATTACGAAGTTTTTGACACCTCGTCCGACGGCAAAAGCGCCGTTCTTTATAGATCTGCCTATGAAGCAGAAGAATTTAACGATGGCACCGGGGATAGCCTTAAAAAACTCCTTGAGCTTATACCAAAAACGCTGAAATATATTCAGCGACATATATTCGGTATATGTCACCTCTGTCACTCTCCTTTATCTAAAATTTCTAAAAGAAAACAAAAATTTAGATAAATCTGATACTGAAAGTGAAAGGGCAACCAAATGGCATCCCATATGGTTGCCCTTTAGACTTAACTTATCAAATCACGCTAAAATGTAATTAATAAAATGTATGTGATTATTCGTCACGGATACCTGCGATGCAAGCCTCAACCTCTGCCTTGATAGCCTCTGTAGAGAGGTCGTTCTGAGCCTCTGTGATGTACTTGCCGAGAGCTGCAAGGGGATCCCAGAATGTACCTGCGATACCGGTCTGAGGTACGGAGTACTCACTCTGTGCAAGGAATACGGGCATGTGGGGAGCGCTCTTAACAGCGTCGTTCTCCTGAGCTTTAACATTAGCGGGAGTCCAGCCGAGAGCAGATGCTCTGTTAATCTGGTTCTCTTCGTTGCTCATATAGTAAGCAAGAGCCTGAGCTGCAATGTGGAACTTTGTCTGGCTGTTAACGCCGAGATACTTGTAACCGAACATATTGATCATCTGAGTATCTGTACCGTTGATGTTAATTGTGGGAAGAATTGCATAACCGACATTCTCGCCGAGAACCTCGGTAGCTGCTGCTGCGTCCCAAGAACCGAGTACGCCTGCTGCAGTTGTGCCGTTCTTGAAGCCGTCAACAACCTGGTCGGAAGTGTTGGACTCATATGCGTTGCCTGCGCCTGTGAATGCCTCTGCAAAGGCCTTTACAGCTGCAGTAACCTGGTCAATGTCATAATCGTTGAATTTCTGAGTTTCACCGTCCTCCTCAAAGCCGTCGAGCTTAAGGCCGCCGGTGAAGATGAAAGTACAGGACATAAAGCCGTCGCCTGCGTTCATGATGAACTTCTTGCCGTTTGCCTTACAAGCTTCGAGGATACCCTCAAGAGTCTTAACCTGCTCATCGCTTACAAGTCTCTTGTCGTAGCAGATAACATAGCTGTTGTCGCCTGTCTCGGGATAACCGTAGATTTTGCCGTTGATAGTTGCTGCCTCTACGGATGCTGCTGTGTTGTCAGCCTTAACATTCTCGGGGAAGTAAACTTCGTCGATAGCGTTAGCGTTTGTAAGCTTAAGAAGCTGGTCGGAGGGGAAGCTGAATACGTCGCCTGCTGCGTTCTGGTCATTGATAACCATACCTGCAACATCGCCTTCACCCTGAACAGCAACCTCTACCTTGATAGTTGCATAGTCCTTGAAGAGCTCTGCAAAAGCTGCTGCCTCTGCTTTGAACTCATCCTGTGCCTTCTCAGGTCCCCAAAGCTTAAGGGTAACGGTGTTGCCGTTTGCCTCTGCCTTGATAGCTTCGCCGATCTGTGCGATCTGCTCTTCGGACCAAGAAGCTGTTGTAACTGTGCCTGACGGATTTGTTGTGTCAGTTCCTGCCGGTTTTGTGTCGGTTGTGCTGCCGCCACCTGTACATGCTGCTAAGCAACCGACTGCCATAATAACAGCGAGAAGCAAAGCAAGAATCTTTGTGGTTTTCATAGCGAAAAACTCCTTATAAAAAAATTTTTTCAGCGCGTAATACTGTCGCACCGAGTGCCACCGCATCATTTATCCAATAGATAGATATGCGTAATTTCACTAAAGTAATAATACCATATTTCTGTTAACAATTTCAACTACCTTTGTACTTTTTATCTAAAAGAATAATTTTTCTCTTCAAATTTGATGATTTTGTCAATGAATTTTTTGCTTTGTATTTACATTGCACAAATTGCTTGTTAATTATTTGGTTATATTCACAACGGCTGTTTTGTGCAATTTATCAAATACTCTCTGCACCTCTCGGTCATTTTTACAAATGGCTTAACCGCTTCACCTAAAAACGGGCGTTTTTCCGCGTCTTTTTCGTCAAAATCACAGAATATTGACATCTATCTTCAAAATTTGAATTTTTCCCCAAAATATAGTTTCTCTGCGCCATGCTTTTTCTCATTGACAACACCGGCGAAAAGTTGTAAAGTTAGAATATAAATTTGTCATTACATTTATAAATGTATATATACTATACGGAGGTGCTGAGAGTATGAAGCTTAGAGATTTGCTTCGGGGTGTTTCATACACAGTTTTACAGGGAAACGACGAGTGCGAAATTTCCGATGTTATCTACGATTCAAGAAAGGTTATCGAAAGCTGTGCCTTTGTCTGCATTAAGGGCTTTACCTCAGACGGTCACAAGTATGCCTTAGATGCCGCCGAAAAGGGCGCAGCCGCCTTGGTTGTTACCGATGAAATCGATCTGCCCGAGGGAGTCAGCGTTGTAAAGGTTGCCGACTCAAGAGTTGCTCTCTCCAAGATGAGCGCCGAGTACTTCTCTCACCCTGCAAAGGAGCTTACCACAGTTGCCGTTACCGGCACCAAGGGCAAAACAACAACCGTCTCTATGATTCGTTCTATTCTTGAGACTGCCGGCATCAAGACCGCCACCATAGGAACTCTCGGAATTATTATCGGTGACAAGATTTACAAAACCGCCAACACCACCCCCGAAAGCTACGAAATCCAACAGGCAATGCGTAAAATGGTTACTACCGGCTGTAAGGCTGTTGTTATGGAGGTTTCGTCTATCGGTCTTAAACAGCACCGCACAGACAACATCCTGTTTGATTTAGGCATCTTCACCAACTTCTCGCATGACCATATCGGCGACAGCGAGCACAAGGATATGGAGGAATACCTCAACTGCAAGAGTATGCTCTTCAGACAGTGTAAGGTAGGCATTGTGAATGCCGATGACGAAAACACAGAGAAGCTTTTAGAGGGAGCAAGCTGCAAGGTTGAGACCTACGGAATTACAAAGGAAGCTGACCTTGTAGGCTTCGGCGACGAGCTTATTGCAAAGCCCGGCTATATCGGAGTGCATTTTGATACAAAGGGTGAGAAAGAACTCAGTGTCAATGTGCCCATTCCCGGTCGCTTCAGCGTATACAATGCTCTTGCCGCCATAAGCACTGCGAAGCATTTTGATGTAAGCGACGACGATATCCTCAAGGGCCTTGATACCGTAAAGGTCAAGGGCAGAGTTGAGGTCTATCCCGTTAAGGATAACTACACAATTCTCATCGACTACGCTCACAACGCTGTTTCTATGGAGAATGTTCTAACAACCCTCAGAGAGTATAAGCCTCACCGCCTTATTACACTGTTCGGCGCAGGCGGTAACCGCCCCAAGGCAAGACGCTATGAAATGGGCGAGGTATCCGGCAGGCTTTCCGACCTCTCTGTTATCACAGAGGATAACTCCAGATTTGAGGATGTAAACGACATCATCGCCGACATAAAGGTTGGTATTGACAAAACCGACGGCAAGTATGTCATAGTCCCCAACCGCGTTGACGCTATCCGCTACTGCATAAAGAACGCAGAAGGGGGCGATATCATAGTCCTCGCCGGCAAAGGACACGAGGATTATCAGGAAATCAAGGGCGTTAAGTATCACCTTGACGAGAGAGAAGTCATCGCCGACATTCTTGCCGAGAAATAAATACAGAAAGGCAGAGGGCTGAGTATGAACCTCAGCCCTCTTTTTTGATGCAGCGGCGGGAACGGTTTTGCAAAAACATGTAGCTCAAAAGTACTTGACATTCACATGTCTTCGTGATAGAATAACCTTTGTCGCAAGCATCTTGCACAAATATGAATATTTAGGGGTATAGCTCAGTTGGTAGAGCAGCGGTCTCCAAAACCGCGTGCCGAGGGT
>JBJEOT010000026.1:0-11394 GCA_051880855.1 Ruminococcus sp. | reverse complement strand
ATCGCTGCTCCTACCAACTACGACAGAAAGAGGATCTTCGGTCGAGGAGGTGAGGCGCAATGATTAATCCACAGCTGTTAAGCGCCATAGGCCGTCGGCTGAAAACAAGCGTTGCGCCTGTCTCCCACATAATCTCCTCCGCCTTTGCCTCATAAAGCTTTGAATTTGCCGTAACCGCCACAAGGTTATCGGTATAGCGCAGAATATGTCTGCACAAGTCAGCAGAATCTCCCTTTGGGTCATAGACTCCTACCTTGAGTCCTTTTGGCACAGACTTCATACTCTCCAGAACCGTAAGCGCCATATTCTCGCAAAGCCGTGACCGATACTCCAAGGGACTGAAAAGCTCCAATGACGCCTCTCTGTTCGGCAGAACGCTTCCGCTGTAAACAAGGGGACTTCCCTTTACTGCGGCTCTTTTGATTCTCTTCCAATTTACCTTGCCCCGCCGGTCAATGTAACGAATATGTCTGACCTTCAGATTACCCTCAGACCTCTCTTTAACACGCAGGGTGTTAAAGGCGGCAAGCCTTTTGAGCTTACTGCCAGAGGAACCGGAATGCCTACTCTCTAAGGTGAGCACAGTTAGCATAGAAAAAAACCTCCCGCACTATCATATATAGATATATGCGAAAGGTTTTGATAATATTTTATTTAGTTTTCTCTGCTACTCAGACCCGGCAGATGTCGGCTCGTACTGAGCACTGTTAAGAACTACCACCGCAGAGCCGTCGGCAAGAGGCAAAACTGTATATCCGTTCTGAGCGGTGTACTCTGAGCCCCTGTACTCCTCGGCACTGAGGTAGATTACCTGTCCGCCGAATGCCTCGGCATACGCCTCAAGGAGTTTATCTGAAAGCTCCTTTTTGTCGATTTTGCCTTCATATTTTTCTCTGACATAGCTGTCCACATCTGCAAGGGTGGTAAAGAGCGCCTGCTTCTCGCTGAGGTCGGTCAGCTTTTTGTTGGCACTGCTTGTAGCCACCACATAGCCAAGTGAAAAGGCAATAGCCGCAGCAACAAGTGAAATCGCAATAACAAGGGGAAGCGATACTTTCTTGCTCATAACAGTTCTCCTCTCAAAATGTATTTACAGAATTGAGGGATATTCAACAGCAGGGTTGTAACGAGTGCCGTAATATCTTGTTTCAAAGTGCAGGTGAGGGCCTGTTGAGTCGCCTGTTGTACCGCCGTAACCTATAATCTGACCGGCGGAAACACGAGCGCCTATTGAGGTTGTGTGGTATGAAAGGTGAGCATAGATTGTAGCCTTGCCGTTGCCGTGGTCAATCCAGACATAGTTTCCCCAGCCGCCGTTACATCCGCAGCTGCCGTACTTACCCCAGTTATGGGAACAGCTGTTGTAGCAGTCGACTACAGTGCCTGATGCAGCAGCAACTATTGTTGTGCCCATAAAGCCTGAGCCTGCAATATCAATACCGCCGTGGGAGTAGCCTCTGTCCTCTCCGTAGGGCGAGGAAATCCAGTACTGTCCGGGAGCAGGCCAAACATAGGAACCGCCGCCGGTGACAGAGTTTGAAGGCTTGTCGTCCTCATCTTTATCCTGATTCAAAGAATCGTAGTATGCCTGAATCTTCTGCTCGTTCTCAGCCTGCTCTGACTCGTTGGAGTCAAGCAGAGCGTCGAGCTCTTCCCGCTCAGTGTAAAGAGAAGCAAGCTGCTCTTCGTTCTCTTTGAGCAGTGTATCCAGCTCTGCAAACTTTGCGTCAAGGTCTGCCTGTTCTTCTTCAAGGACAGCCTTGTCTGCCTCAAGAGCAGTCACATCGGCATTGATTACATCAAGCTCTGCTTCAATGTCGTCTATGAGCTTTGCATCGTATTCATTTATGCTTTCAACAAGCTGAAGCTTGTCAACAAAATCGGAGAAGTCGCTTGCACCCAGGATAATCTCTAATGCCGAAGCGTCGCCGGACATATAGAGAGTTCTCAGTCTCTTTCTGAGGGTATTCATATTTTCCTCAGAATTAGCATAGAGCTTATCTATCTCTGCCTCCTTTTCGGCAATCTGAGAATCCAAAACATCAATCTTCTCACGGCTCACCATAATCTGCTGATTAAGGTTGTTGACCTTCTCGGAAATTGCGTCAACATATGCCTGCTGTTCATCAATGTCGTTTTGCTTTTCGTCAATAATTGCCTGGTAGCGCTCTGCTTCTTGCTTAAGAGCTTCCTGCTCAGCCTGTAAATCGCTTAAGGTATCGGCATTCGTAACAAAAACCGCGCCGAGTATCAAAATAACTGCCAAAACGGCGGATACTGTTTTCTTAATCATAAAAACACCTCTTATCAAGAAAAAGGGTTACCAACCCAAAAGCTCGTTGCCCTCTTTACGGAGATACCTTCCGATAGAGACAACGCTTCCGACTGCGCCGATAACAACACCGGCTGCAATGAAGGCAAGGCTTGCCATAAGGCCAACCTCGGAATAAGGAATGAAGCTGAATTCAACAATGTTCTGAACAGCCTTCATAATAACATCATACAGAATAAGGAGGAGCAAGGACGAAAGAACACCTGAGATCACGCCTATGGTCATACCCTCAATAACAAAGGGTGTTCTGACAAAGGTATCTGTTGCGCCTACCGACTTCATAATGCTGATCTCAAAACGCCTTGCATACATAGTCATACGAATTGTATTTGAGATAATGAAAATCGAAATAAGAGTCAGAGCAAGCACAATCCAGAAGCTCATTGTTGTAACAAGCTTATTCAGGCTTGTGAGCTTCTCTGCCACCTCTCTTGTATCACGGACAGAGTCAACTCCGTCTATCTCCTTAATCTGCTCCACGGTATGGTCGTAGAGAGCAAGGTCTGTCATTGTAACATCGATTGAGTTAGGAAGAGGATTGCCCTCACCCAACAGCTGTTCAAAGATATCTTCTCTGAGGGTTTCCTGATACTCTTTGATAGCCTCGTCTTTCGAGATAAACTTTGTCTCTGTTACATTATCAATGCGCTTGATTCCGTCCTCGATATAAACAGCCTCTAAGTCGGTAATCTCCTGCTCAAGAAATACTCTGGTAACATTAGTGCCGCCGATGCTGTCAACGGCATTTGTTACATTCATCGACAAAAGCACAGCTGCTCCCGTAAGCAAAAGGCAGGAGATAAGCACACCCACCGAGGCAATGCTCATCATACGGTTTGTCCATATACTCTTTATACCTTCTTTAATTAAATACCCGAATCCACTGAACTTCTTCATAACAGATTTCCTCTTTATGCCTGAATATCTACCGTGTCATCAACCACAACACCCTTGTCAATGGTGATAACACGCCTGTTGAAGCTTTGCACCAAGTCATGCTCATGAGTAACAATGAGAATAGTTGTACCGCGCTTGTTAATTTCAGAGAGCAGCTCGATAATCTCATAGCTCATCTCAGGGTCAATATTGCCTGTTGGCTCATCGGCAATAATCATCTGAGGATTATTAACCAAAGCTCTTGCCAGACCAACTCTCTGCTGTTCACCGCCGGACAGCTCGCTCGGGAAATTTTTTGCTTTGTTCTCAAGTCCGACAAGCTCTAAGATGTAGGGCACTCTCTTCTTGATAGCTCTGGGCTTTGCGCCGATAGCACGCATTGCAAAGGCTACATTGTCATAAACAGTCATCTTGTCTATAAGACGGAAGTCCTGAAAAACAATGCCCATTGTACGCCTGAGCATAGGCACATGGCGGCGCTTCATTTTATCAAGCTGCATACCGTTAACGATGATGCTTCCCGAAGTGGGCAGCTCCTCTCTCATAATCAGCTTAAGGAATGTGCTCTTGCCTGCGCCTGAAGAGCCTACTATAAAAACAAACTCGCCTTTTTCAATTGTAAGGCTTGCCTTGTTAAGTGCATGGGTACCCGTTGGGTAAACCTTAGAAACATTTCTGAATTCAATCATATTTTGTCCTGCCTTTATCTAAACCCTGTATGGCATCACAAACTCATCACACAATGCCATAATATGGAAATTTCCTTATAACTCTAAAATCGCTCTGCACGCATTTACCCGAAAGGGACAAAACGCACAAAGCGAAGTCTTAGCTATTTATTAGTACTTTGTTGGGCTCGCTGTCAAATACTTCTTAACCATAAGAGCTACCTTGAAGACAATTGCGTCTTCAAACTCACGCAGGTCAAGACCTGTGAGCTTCTTGATTTTCTCAAGACGGTACACAAGAGTGTTGCGGTGAACGAAAAGCTTTCTTGAAGTCTCTGAAACATTCAGGTTGTTCTCAAAGAACTTCTGAATTGTAAAGAGAGTCTCTTGGTCAAGGCTGTCAATAGAGCCACGCTTGAAAACTTCTTTAAGGAACATATCGCAAAGCGTTGTGGGAAGCTGATAAACAAGTCTTGCAATACCTAAGTTATCATAGCTGACAATGGAACGCTCTGTATCAAATACCTTGCCGACCTCAAGAGCAACCTGTGCTTCCTTAAAGGAATGTGCAAGGTCCTTGATGCCTGTAACGGAAGTACCGATACCGATGTTGCAGTGGGTGTAGAACTCGCTGGAAAGTGTGTCCACAATAGAGCTTGCAAGCTTCTCCAAATCCTTGCTCTCTATACCTGCCTTCAGCTCCTTAACAAGGGCAATGTCGGTTTCGTTGATATTGATGACGAAATCCTTGTTCTTATCGGGAAACAGATTCTGGACAATATCGTAAGCGGAAACCTCAGTCTTGGAGGTAATCTTAATAAGGAAGCACACGCGCGTAACCTCGTTATTAAAATGAAGCTCTCTGGACTTTATGTAGATATCGCCGGGGAGAATATTGTCAAGAATAACATTCTTTATAAAATTGCTTCTGTCATACTTCTCATCGTAGTACTGCTTTATACTCGCAAGAGAAACAGAAAGAAGCTGAACATACTTCTGAGCAAGCTCATCAGCTCCGGAAACAAACACAGCATACTCAGCCTTGGCACTGTTGCCGAAAGCCTTGTAGGTGTAACCGTTAATTACAAAAGGTACGGTAGCCGCCAAGGTCTCGACATTGATATTCTCGTTTACCTCGCCGATTCTACCCAGCTCAGAGCAGGCAATAACTACCGAAGTCTCGTCAACAACGCCGATGACTCGGTCAATTGCATCCTTCATCTGATGAATAATACCCTGAAACAATCTGTTAGCCATAAGTTTGCCTCCGTTAATTAGTCAAAATACCAAACAATTTGGAGAAATGATACCAAAATCACAAGGTTATCATATACATATTACACAAAAAAAATAAAAAATGCAACCTTTTTGAGAAAAAAACCTTATTTTTTTATAAAAAATGCTGAATAATTATAATTCCGTAAACAAATATCACGCTGTTAATCGCTTTTTTTGTAAATATATGCCGCGTTTCTGTGCAAAAAAGCCTCCCCTTTCACAAAGGGAGGCTTCGGTTTGATGTTATGGATAAAATATCCGATTACTTCTTCACAATCTCTGCAAGAATTTTCTGCTCACGCTCAAGATTCTCAGAAATCTTTTTGCCGAAATAGAAGGCTGCCACAAGGCCGGGGCCTATGCTGGGTCCGCAGCTCTGACCGACGGTGGTCATAATAATCTCACGGGGCTTGATTTCTGCCTCAATCAGAGCTCTCAGCTCCTCTGCCTCTTTCTTTCTCAGGGTTTCTGCGATGAAAACAATCTGTGTTTCGGGATTGATGATAGTTGCCTTCATATAATCTATGCAGGCGTTATATGCGTTCTTGTAACCTCTTGTCTTGCCGATAACCTGGCTCTTGCCCTCGTGGTTAAAGTCAGCCATAGCCTTTACTCCTACCAGAGTGCCCATTACGGCAGCAGTACCGGATACTCTGCCCATACGCTTGCAGAAGTAGAGGTCGTCCATCCAGCCAATCTGATGGATACATTCTTTGTTCTCCTCAACCCACTGTGCTACCTCGTCAATAGATTTGCCCATATTGCGAAGTCCTGCGGCATAAACGCAGAGCAGAGCCAAAGAGGTGGAATATCTGAGAGAGTCGATAACGATAATCTTTCTGTCGGGGTACTTCGTCTCAAGCTCCTTTTTGGCGTTTACAAAAACACCGTATGTACCGCTGATACCTGTTGAGAGTACAATTGCAAGGATATCCTTTCCCTTGCTGAGATATTTTTCCATAATATCAGTTATCTCAGGAATACTTGGGGTAGAGGTAGTCATTGGATTAAGCTTCTTATCCCCTACCATCTTGAAGAATTCCTCCGGCGAAATGTCCTTCCAGTCAAGGTCTGCGAGACGGTCGCTGCCGTCGGGGAAGAAAACATGACCGGGTACATAGTCGGCAACTGCGAAACGATCGCGCAGCTCTTTGGATAAGTCACAAGAGGAATCTGAAATAATAACAAAACTGCTTTCCATAATTATGTCTACAACACCTTCCTGTTTTATTTACGCTATTCATTATATCACAGAAAAACAAAATTTCAATAGTTTTTGCGACATCGATGTCTTTTTTCTTTTTACCTCTTTACTTTTTCCTCATATTAAGTCATAATATAATTTGTGTTAATATAAATCTGTTCAGAAATATAATAAGGATGTGGTTTTATGCCTATTTGGGGTTGGATTATTATCGGTATTGCGGCGTTTTTGCTTATTTCTCTTATCGGCATCTTTATCTCTACAATGAAGATCACCAACAGAGTTTTTAAGGAACAGCTTGTTCGCACATCTCCCGACAAGTGGGGACGGGAATGCAGCTGTCCCGAAAACGCAGAGCACCTTGAGATGTTTAACATTGGTCTGCGCTGGGGCGAGGAAAACAGAGCCTACGCCAAAGAAGTCTCTATTGTAAACGACGGTCTTAAGCTTTACGGCGAATACTTTGACTTCGGCTTTGACAAATGCGTATTGATCGAGCAGGGCAGAGCCGAAAGCCTGCTCTACGATTATTATTTTGCACTTCCCTATCAGAAGGCAGGCTGCAATGTTCTGGTTATAGACACAAGAGCAAACGGCAAAAGCGAAGGCAGCTTTGTAAGCGTTGGTATTTATGAAAGCCGTGATGTTCCTGTTTGGATTAACTACATCACCGAAAACTTCCCCCAAAACAAAGAGTTTTATATTCACGGTATTTGCATCGGCTCTGCTGCCGCCATACTTGCCGCCGCAAAGCCCGACTTTCCAAAATGCGTCAAGGCAATTGTCGCCGAAGGACCTTACCACTCTTTCTACGAAAGCTTCCGCGCCCATCTTGTGGATATGGGCAAGCCTGTTTATCCCGTACTTTGGGAGATATGGCTTATCTGCAAAATCAAGTGCGGCATAAACATCAAGAAGGATTCTCCCATTAACAATATAAATAAAATTTCTGTGCCGCTGCTGGTTCTTTCCGGCAAGAAGGATGTTTTCTCACTTCCCGAAAAAACCGAAACACTCTTTGCAAAGTGCTCAAGCAAAAAGAAAAGACTTGTTTGGTTTGACGAGGGCTCACACTCTCACCTGAGAATTCACGCGCAGGAGAAATACGACAACGAGATTATCAAGTTTATTTCAGAGGTTTCTGAGCTATAAAAGATAGTTCGGCCTTTATTTGTCTGTGACTGCGCCGCCGGGCAGGAGAACTCCGCATAAAAACTATTTTATTACTTTGAAGGTATTGCGTTATGATAATTGAAGCATTGCAAAAGCTTACACTTTTGGACTATCCGCAGAAGATGGCGGCAACGGTATTCACCTACGGGTGCAACTTCCGCTGTCCCTTCTGCCACAATTCTCTGTTGGTAACTCAACCTCCCCGGGAGAACACCACCGCCGAAGATGTGCTTTCATTTTTAAGCAAGAGAAAGGGCATCTTAGAGGGTGTGTGTATCACAGGCGGTGAGCCTCTGTGCCAAGAGGACATTGAGGATTTCTTGAGAGAGATTAAAGCAATGGGCTTTTCGGTTAAGCTTGACACAAACGGAAGCTTTCCCCAAAAGCTAAAGAACCTTGTTATAAAACAGCTTGTTGACTATGTGGCTGTGGACATCAAAAACTCTCCTCAGAAATACGCTCTGACAATCGGCAAGACCGCCTTTGACCTTTCCGCTGTCAACGAGACTGTTGATTTTCTCAAGTCGGGTGCTGTGCCCTATGAATTCCGCACAACCGTCACTAAGAATTTTCACACCTTGGACGACCTTATGGAGATTGCCGACTGGATATCCGGCTGCGACAGCTACTATCTGCAGCAGTTTGTAGACTCCGGTTCGCTTATCGACTCCGAGGTAACAGGCTACAGCGACGAAGAGCTCTGTGAAATGTACAAAAAACTCAAGCGCAGACTGCCTTGCACCCAGCTTCGCGGAGTAAGTCTGTAAATCAGGTTATCTTGTGTCTTGTACATTATGCACAACTATATCTTGTGTTTTTTGTCAGTTCTTTCAAAGAGCCGATGGAAATGGGATTTTCTGCGCTTTTGAAGCTCTGAAAATTCTAATTTGAAATTAAGAATAACAAAACTGTCACTATATATTGTGGTTTGTCTCTTGACAAACCACAATTTTTTGTGTAGTATTATGGAGCACGATAAAAATGACTTGTACAAAACAGTGACGAAAGAGGTGCTTTAGGATTATGTATAAAGTTATAAAAAGAGACAACAAAATTGTCGAATTTGATTTATCAAAAATCACCACCGCTATTCAGCAGGCTTTCGAAGCAACACAGAAGAGCTTTCACCCCTCTGTTATTGATTTGCTGGCGCTGAAGGTTACGGCAGACTTTTCTTCCAAAATTGTTGACAACAAAATTGCAGTTGAGGATATTCAAGACAGCGTTGAAGATGTTTTGATTCAGGCAGGCTACGGCGATGTTGCCAAGGCATACATTCTTTACAGACGCCAGAGAGAGAAATTACGCCGTGTTAAGTCCACAATTCTTGACTACAAGGAGATCGTTGACAACTATGTTAAAGTCAACGACTGGCGTGTTAAAGAGAATTCCACCGTTACCTACTCCGTAGGCGGTCTTATCCTCTCTAACTCCGGCGCTATCACAGCTAACTACTGGCTGTCTGAGATTTACGACGATGAGATTTCCAACGCTCACCGCAACGCTGACATTCATATTCACGACCTTTCAATGCTCACAGGCTACTGTGCAGGCTGGTCGCTCCGTCAGCTTATTGAGCAGGGCCTCGGCGGTATTACAGGCAAGGTTACATCTTCCCCTGCAAGCCACCTTGCAACCCTCTGCAACCAGATGGTCAACTTCCTCGGCATTATGCAGAACGAATGGGCAGGCGCACAGGCATTCTCCTCCTTTGATACCTACCTTGCTCCCTTTGTTAAGGCAGATAACTTAACCTACGAGCAGACCAAGAAGGCTCTTGAGAGCTTCATCTTCGGTGTTAATACACCTTCTCGCTGGGGTACACAGGCTCCCTTCTCCAACATTACCTTGGACTGGGTTGTTCCCCCGGATCTTGCTGAGCAGAACGCTATTGTCGGCGGTGTTGAACAGCCCTTTAAGTACAAGGACTGCAAGCGCGAGATGGATATGATTAACAAAGCCTTTATCGAGATTATGATCGAGGGCGACGCCAACGGCAGAGGCTTCCAGTATCCCATTCCCACCTACTCTATTACAAAGGATTTCGACTGGTCCGACACAGAGAACAACCGTCTCCTCTTTGAGATGGCTGCAAAGTACGGTACTCCCTACTTCTCAAACTACATCAACTCCGATATGGAGCCTAACGATGTCCGTTCAATGTGCTGCAGACTCAGACTTGACCTTCGCGAGCTCAGAAAGAAGTCCGGCGGTTTCTTCGGTTCAGGCGAGAGCACAGGCTCTATCGGTGTTGTTACCATCAATATGCCCCGTATTGCTCATCTTGCTGAGGACGAAGCAGACTTCTACGCCCGACTTGACCATATGATGGATATTGCAGCCCGTTCGCTGAAAATTAAGCGTGATGTTATCACAAAGCTTATGGACGAGGGACTCTATCCCTACACCAAGCATTATCTCGGCACATTCAACAACCACTTCTCCACCATCGGTCTTGTCGGTATGAACGAGGCAGGTCTCAACGCAAAGTGGATTCAGAAGGATATGACTCATCCCGAGTGCCAGAACTTCACAGAAAGAGTACTCAACCATATGAGAGAGCGTCTCTCCGATTATCAGGAGATGTACGGCGACCTCTACAACCTTGAGGCTACTCCTGCCGAGAGTACTGCTTACCGTCTTGCAAAGCATGACATCAAGCACTACCCCGACATAATAACCGCAAATATGGAGAGCGGTGTTCCCTATTACACAAACAGCTCTCATCTTCCCGTCGGCTACACAGAGGACATCTTCTCTGCCCTTGATATTCAGGACAGACTCCAGACCCTCTACACCTCAGGCACAGTATTCCACGCCTTTTTGGGCGAGAAGCTTCCCACATGGCAGAGTGCCGCTAAGCTTGTCCGCTCTATTGCCGAGAATTACAAGCTTCCCTACTTCACACTCTCTCCCACATACACAGTATGCAAGGATCACGGTTACATTCAGGGTGAGCACTATATCTGTCCCGAATGCGGCAGCAAAACCGAGGTTTACAGCCGTATCACAGGCTACTACCGTCCTGTTCAGAACTTCAACGACGGCAAGGCTCAGGAGTTCAAAGACAGAAAGGTTTACAACATTGAGAATTCCGTTCTTCGGAGAAACGGCGCAGCAGAAACAGCACCAGCCTGCGAATGCACCGAGAGCTCTGCTCTTGCCGACGGAATTTACCTCTTTGCTACAAAAACCTGTCCCAACTGCAAAGCTATGGCTCTGCTACTTGACAAGGCCGGTATTCCCTTTGAGAAGATCTATGTTGAGGATAACGAGGAGCTTGCAAAGGCACTTGAGCTCAGACAGGCACCTACACTCGTAGAGGTCAGAAACGGCATCGTTGAGAAATATGCCAATGTAGTTGCAATTAAGGGCTACATTCAGCAGAAAGCTCAGAAAATCGGCTGATAATTTTTACTAAACTTCAAATAATACTAATAACCGCCGCAAAGAGAAAACGACTTTGCGGCGGATTGTATCTGAGGGTATATTAAAGGAGTAAAACAATGTATGACATAATTATTATCGGCGGCGGTCCTGCAGGATTTACCTCGGCAATTTACGCCTGCCGTTCGGGTAAAACCGCCCTTGTTCTGGAAAAGTCCGGCTTCGGCGGCCAGATAACAAACTCTCACAAGATTGAGAATTATCCTTCTCACAGCAGTATCAGCGGTACCGAGCTTGCTGATATGATGATGGAACAGGCTCTTGCACAAGGCGCTGAGGTTGAGCTTGAAGAAGCAGAGAAGATTACTAAAAACTGTGACGGCACCTTCACCGTAAAGACAGATTTCAGCGAGCACAAGGCAAAGGCTGTTATCATTGCCACAGGCGCCAAACAC
>JBJEOT010000025.1:0-11437 GCA_051880855.1 Ruminococcus sp. | reverse complement strand
CCCTTGTCGTTTGTTCTTGTTCCTGCCTTAAAAACAGGTGTTTCTACGCTCATAATGTTGCGCGAATCAACCTCAACCGTCACCTGCTGTTTCGGTGACATCAGCGAAGCGTCAAGTGCCTGCTTCGACATAACTGCGCTTGCGTTGACAAAGTGAGTGTTACACTGCGAAAGCTCCTTCTCAAGCTTTTCACGCAATTCACGGTTTTCCTTGATAAGGTCAAGAAACCGGCGCATAAGCTCGTCACGCTTATCTTTTAACATCTTGTGTCCCCGCACGGCGGTTGTAAGCTGTTTTTTCAGCTTGGTCAACTGCATTCGTGTGGGATTTACATTCATTATTGCCATGAATCAGCACCCTCAATACAGTTATTGTTTGCCGTAGAACTCATCGAGCATATCGTCCTTAATGCGCTTCAGCTCGCTTCTCGGGAGGATATGCAGGAGCTTCCAGCCAATGTCGAGAGTTTCCTCAATTGAGCGGTTGGCGTCATATCCCTGTGAAACATATTCCTTTTCAAATGCTTCGGCAAACTCAGCATACTTTTTATCCATATCGGTAAGTGCAGCTTCACCGAGAATTACCATAAGCTCTCTGGCGTCTTTACCTCTTGCGTAAGCGGCAAAGAGCTGGTTCATAGTAGCAGCGTGGTCCTTTCTTGTGCGCTCAGGTCCGATACCCTTATCCTTAAGACGGGAAAGAGAGGGGAGAACATCAATAGGCGGAGTTACGCTCTTGCGGTATAGCTCACGGGAAAGGATAATCTGGCCCTCGGTGATGTAGCCTGTGAGGTCGGGAATAGGGTGAGTTTTGTCATCCTCGGGCATTGTAAGAATAGGAATGAGAGTGATTGAGCCGTCTTTTCCCTTAAGTTGGCCTGCACGCTCATAGAGAGAAGCAAGGTCTGTATACATATATCCGGGGTAACCGCGTCTGCCGGGGACTTCCTTCCTTGCGGCGGAAACCTCACGCAGAGCGTCGGCGTAGTTTGTTATATCCGTCATAATAACGAGCACATGCATACCAAGGTCAAATGCCAGGTATTCAGCAGCTGTAAGCGCCATTCTGGGTGTTGCGATACGCTCAATTGCAGGGTCGTTTGCAAGGTTTACAAACATAACCGTTCTGTCAATTGCACCTGTTTCCTTAAAGGACTCAACAAAGTAGTTTGATTCCTCAAAGGTGATACCGATAGCGGCAAATACAACGGCAAACTGCTCGTCTTTGCCTCTGACGGTAGCCTGCTTTGCAATCTGTGCGGCAAGCTGTGAGTGGGGAAGACCCGAAGCCGAGAAGATAGGAAGCTTCTGACCTCTTACCAGTGTATTAAGTCCGTCAATAGCAGAGATGCCTGTCTGAATGAACTCCTGGGGATAGTTTCTTGCAGCAGGGTTCATAGGTGTGCCGTTGATGTCGAGGCGCTTTTCGGGGATAAGCGCAGGACCGCCGTCAATAGGATTTCCGAGACCGTCAAAAACTCTGGAAAGCATATCGGGAGAAACGGAAAGCTCCATTGACCTGCCGAGAAAGCGTACCTTTGAGCCTGCAAGGTTGATACCTGCCGCAGACTCGAAAAGCTGAACAAGAGCGTTGCTGCCGTTCACTTCAAGCACCTTGCAGCGGCGTGTTTCGCCGTTTGGAAGCTCGATTTCACCGAGCTCGTCATACTTTACATCCTCGACGTCGCTTATCATCATAAGAGGGCCTGCAACCTCTCTTATTGTACGGTATTCCTTCGGCATCAGTCATCACTCCTTTTCAGTGTATCTGCAATTTCACTGTCGAGCTGTGCTTCAATCTGCTCAAACTCGTCGTTTACTCTGTCTTCAGCCTCGTATTTGAAGCGTCCGATTCTTTCACGGACAGGAAGATTTACAAGCAGCTCTATGTCAGCGCCTTTGTTAAGCCCCTCAAGAGCCTTATCATAGTAGCTGAGAATAGCACGCATCATAAGCACCTGCTTTTTAAGCGAGGTGTAGGTGTCGGTGGGGTCAAAAGCGTTCTGGTGGAGGTAGTCCTCACGGATTGAGCGGGCAGACTCAAGCTTGAGTCTGTCGGGAGCAGAGAGAGCGTCCATACCCACAAGGTTTACAATTTCCTGCAGCTCGGATTCGTCCTGAAGCAGAGCCATAAGTCTGCTGCGGAGCTCCATAAAGTCAGGAGCGGCATTCTCCTTGTACCAATCGGTAAGCTGGTCTGTATACAGCGAGTAGCTTGTCAGCCAGTTGATAGCAGGGAAGTGACGCTTGTAGGCAAGGTTTGAGTCGAGTCCCCAGAAAACCTTTACAATTCGCAGTGTCGCCTGGGAGACAGGCTCGGAGATATCACCGCCGGGAGGTGAAACTGCGCCGATAACAGACAGCGCACCCTCGGTATCCTCAGAGCCGTTTACAATAACCCGTCCTGCTCTTTCGTAGAACTGTGCAAGACGGCTGCCCAGGTAAGCGGGATAACCCTCTTCGCCGGGCATTTCCTCAAGACGGCCGGACATTTCACGCAAAGCCTCTGCCCAGCGTGAGGTGGAGTCAGCCATAAGTGCAACGGTATAACCCATATCACGGAAGTATTCCGCAATAGTGATACCTGTGTAAATCGAAGCTTCACGGGCGGCAACGGGCATATCGGAGGTGTTTGCAATAAGCACGGTTCTCTCCATAAGCGAGTTGCCTGTTCTCGGGTCTTTAAGCTCGGGGAACTCATTCAGTACGTCCGTCATTTCGTTACCGCGTTCACCGCAGCCGATGTAAACAATGATGTCGGCTGCCGCCCACTTTGCAAGCTGGTGCTGAACTACTGTTTTGCCGGAGCCGAAGGGCCCCGGAACAGCGGCAACACCGCCCTTTGCAAGGGGGAAGAGTGTGTCGATAGGTCTCTGACCTGTTGTAAGAAGAATATCCGGAGACAGCTTTCTTTTGTAGGGTCTGCCCACACGGACAGGCCATTTTGTAAGCATAGTGACTTCGGCTTTATCCTTGCCGTCTTCGATAACGGCAACAACCTCGTCCACTGTAAAGTCGCCCTCGCTGATTTTCTCAACAGTACCCCGAGCCTTATTGGGAACAAGAATCTTGTGTAAAACAGCGGGTGTTTCCTCAACGGTACCGAGTACATCGCCGGCTACAACCTTGTCGCCAGCCTTAACGCAAGGGGTAAAATGCCATTTTTGGCTGTGGTCAAGAGAGGGAACATCAACACCTCTTTTGAGGTTAGTTCCCGCTACCTTCATAATTTCGTTAAGAGGACGCTGAATACCGTCGTAGATTGAACCGATAAGTCCCGGTCCGAGCTCAACCGAAAGCGGTGCGCCGGTTGACTCAACGGTTTCTCCGGGACCGAGTCCGGAGGTTTCTTCATAAACCTGAATGGAGGCCTTGTCGCCGTGCATTTCGATTATTTCGCCGATAAGACGCTGACTGCTTACCCTGACAACGTCGAACATATTTGCATCACGCATTCCGTCTGCAATTACCAGAGGACCTGAGACCTTTGTAATTATACCTGTTTTCAAATTATACACCTCAATCGTTGAAGATAATATCGGAGCCGACAGCCTGTTCTACAAAGGAGGACAGGCGTTCTAAACCCGTGCCCGTATTGCCCTTAACTCCGGGAATGGGAATAATAGCGGGAGTCAGCTTTTCTTCATAGCGTTTGCGTTCTTTTTCGACCGCATTGAACATTTCTTCGGTAAGAAAAATAATTGCGTAATTGTCGCTGTCTGCAATACCGCGCAGAAGGTGCGGACAGTCTTCGACCTTTTCGCAGGGATAGATGTCTATTCCTATCGCGCAAAAACCCTTTATGCTTTCGCTGTCGCCGATTACGGCAATATTTTTAGCCATAAATTTCACGCAGCCTTTCCCTGATTGTGTCGGTACTTGTTTTGGTTCTTATTCCGCTTGCAATAATGTGGATAACCTTTTTTTCAGCCTCACAGCCCAGGTAGTATCCGAGCAGGGGCTCAGCACCTTCACTTGCACGCTTACAGCTTTCTTTCGCAGATTTAATCAGCCTGTTGTCAACAAACCGTTCAAAAGCGGATGTGGATTTTTTGTATTCGCTTATTGCTTCGCTGCAGCTGTATTCGCTGTATTTTGAAAGCTCGTCAACAAGCGCGTCAATACCCTTTAAGGCGGCTGAAATCACCGAGCTTTTTCTGAAACCGTCAACATCGCACAGGGCGTTCAGCAGATAATCCATACTTGTGCCTGTGCGAGCACTGCGAAGTGCAATTTTTATGTTGCTGTAAAATACATAGGTATTGAAATAAGCTTTGAGAAATTGAGAATTGAAGCCTGAGGCAGATGAAATCATCTTTTCCATAAGAGCCTTGTCAATCTTAGCGTCGCTCATTCGGGCGTCGCCTGTGTGGGCAAGGATTGCATAGGCTTCGTCAGCCGGCTTGGCGAGCCATTCGGGGAGAAGTGAAAACTTCCTTTTCTCAACAGCCTCTTTGAGAGTTTCAACGCTTATTGTCAAAGGCGTTAAAATCAGTCCGCTGTAATCACGGTTGGCCATTGTGCCCTTGAGTACAGCCTTGAGATTGTGAACATCGTTTTGATAGAAAAACGGATTGAAAATTTCAAAATCGGGAGCAACGCTCTTAAGGTAATCCCACATGGACTGTGTGTGACTGTCGATAATTCCGTCAACCGTTTTGCCGTCGCCGTAGCCCTTGTCGGACAAAAGCCTTACAAGCTCGTCCTCGTCCTTGCAGGAAATCAGCCTGTCAATGTCGGCGTCTGTAAAAAGTGAGGTTTCCTTTGCACGCACGGAGCCTATGGAAAATTCATATGATAAAGCCATTGAATTCCTCCTTACTGCACAAAAAGCTCACGGTTTATCAGGTCTTCGAGTTCTTCGCTTTTTTCGTTGATTATTGCGGTAAAGTCCATATTCTCTTCAATGTCACCGCATTTTAAGATGAATCCGCCTGCAATATCAGCGCAAGCTTCGCTGACCTTTGCATTGAGACCTATCTGTGACAGCTTGCTTTCAAAATCTTTCGGAAGGCGAGACATATCCTTTGAGTTCAGCATAAGTTCGCCCGACTTACCGCAGAGCTTTGAAGCAAGCTTGTAGATTATTTCAAAATATTGATTATCGTCAAGGCTTAATAGATACTCAAGAAGCTTTGACATCGTAATGTCAATTTCCTTACGGCGTCTTTTGAGCAATGCATTTCTCAAGCTGAGCTCAGCGCCGCTTTTTGAGGAGGCGCTGATCTGTGCTGCCTTGACTTCGGCTTTTTTGGCAATTTCGAGGGCTGTCTGTTCAGCCTGCGCTTTGCCGTCTTCAAGAATCTGCCGGCAGGTTTCTTCGGCTTTTTCGTTAATTGCTTTTATATTTTCGTCGCAGTCTGACTTTATGCGGTCAAGAATTTTGTCGCCGCCGTTCATACAGACCCCACCTTTCTATGCGAATTTTATCAGATGTTAAGTCCGGGAACAGAGATAACAACGAGAAGAGAAACGATGAAAGAAAGGAGTGCGTAGATTTCAACGAGGGTAACAGAAACCATTGCTTTTGAGAAGTTTTTGTCATCCTTTGCGCTCATTGCAATACCCGAAACAGCAGCCTTGCCCTGTGCAAAGCCTGAAACCATACCGCCGATACCGATTGCAAGAGAAGCTCCGAAATAAGCAAGTCCCTGACCTAAGGTAGGCATAACACCGCCGAGAACACCGCAGTTTACGAGAATAAGGAAGCCTACGATGAAGCCGTAAAGGCCCTGAGTACCGGGGAGAAGTGTGAGAACGAGCATCTTACCGAACTTTGAAGAGTCCTCAGAAAGAACTCCCATTGAAGCCTGTGCTGCACCGCCGACACCCCTTGCAGAGCCGAAGCCTGCAAAAGCAGTTGCGATTGATGCGCCTAAAAGTGCAAAAAACATTCCGTTCATTTTGTTTTTTCCTCCTGAATTTTAATATATTTGCTTTTCAGTGAGAACGGTTCGAACTCCTGTCCGCCGCCCTCGTAGAATTTGCTGAACATTTCAACATACTGCAGTCTCATTGTGTGAACATAGGAGCCCAGTGCGTTAAGACCGATGTTGATTGCGTGACCTACAAGCAGGATAACAACCATAACTATACATCCTGCCCAGCCTGTGCCGAACATTGTTGCAAGCATATTGAATACCTGAGCCATAACGCCTGTTGTAAGCCCCAGTGCCAAAAGCCGCGAGTAGCTCAAAAGGTCGCTGACATAGCTTGTGATGTCGTAGAGAGAAGCAACACCGCTTATGAGCTTGCCAATGCCTTTTTTGTGTCTGCCCTGAGTGAGCACAAGGCCCACTGCACAGGCAATTGCAATGCCTGCTCCGACATAGAGAAGAACAGGCGACATAAACATTCCGACAGCAAGAACCGCAAAGCCGATAAGCATAAGCATCCACAGTCCCGTGTCAAAGAACGCTCCGCAGTAGTCTTTCTTCTTAAGGCATACATAGAATTTGCAACCCATTCCGACAAGAATGTGAACAAGGCCGAATGCGATTGAAATTACCATAAGAGTGAGTGCGTCCTTCTGCGGGTCCAGCGTGGGCCACGGGAGAATCTGCGCCATTGTCAGGCTTGAACCCGTAAAGTGATTGTAGAGCACTGCAGGGGCGTCGCCGAAGATACTGCCGAAGATAAGTCCCCAGAAGAAGGTGGAAACACCGCAGTACTGAAACAGTTTCAGGTTGTTCCGCATATTTTCGTCCGGCTTAAAAACTTTTAAGACAATTCCGATGACTATTACCATCAAGAGTCCGTAGCCGGCGTCCGAGAACATCATTCCGAAGAAGAAGTAGAAGAAGAACGCAAGCAGGGGAGTCGGGTCAATATCATCGTGTGACGGGGGAGAATACATTTTTACAATTCCCTCGGCAGGCTGAGCGAATTTGTTATTCTTAAGCTTTACAGGAGCGTCGTCGCCTGCATCGCCAAACTCTATGTGGCACACCGAAACTCTGTTGCAGAGCTTTTCGAGCTTTTCGCAGTCCTCCTCGGGGATGTAGCCGTTAATTACGAAAACATGGCGGGAGTGGTCAAGCTCGTTGATTACATGGTACTTGTCGGCTCTGATTCTGAAATAGTCCTGTGTGTCGCAGATTTCTTTTCGTTTGTCTGCAAAGGAGGCAATTTCTTCCTCTGCCTTTTGTGTTTCGCTCAGTAGTTTTTCGCTTTTTGCCCTGAGCCTTTCAGCCTTGATTTTAGGTATACGGCTTGTGGGGCTCATTGGCTTTGCAAAGCCTGTATTTCTCAGCACATCCTCTGCCATTGCTTTCTGACTGATGGGAGTGAAGATAACCGCGCAGGTCATATTGCTTTCGGAGTGCTGAATCTCAAACTCAAATTCCAGCTTGGGATTTTGAGCTGCAAGCTCAGCTGCAAGCTCCTCGTTGCTGTATTGTCGGGGGAAGCTTCCTATGAATACGGCGGTTGACTTTGTATCGCCTGTATTCAGCGGAATATCAAGGTTTTGCCACGCTTCAAGCTGAGCAAGAGAAGCAGTGATTCTCACCTGCTCGGCGGCGTTGTCGGTGCGCTTCTTGTCAAGCTCCGTAATTCTTGTGCAAATGTTGATTATGCCGCCGGCCTTTGAAGCGATTACGCCGATTTCATCGGGATCAACCTCACGCCTGCCTGCAAATGACGAAAGCTGTCCCTTTTTTTCGGGAGAAATTCCGTCAAGCACCTTAAGCGCCTGTTCCGTAAGCGTTACGTTCCGTTCGAAAACCTGCATCTGCGAGGTAAGATCGACTTTTGAAAAGCCCTGTGCGGTTTTGTCACGCTTTTTAATCTGGATAAGCGAGCTGTCCTGCAAATGTTCAAGGAGCTTTTTCCTGTCCTCTCGCAAAGCTATAATACGGACGGTTTTCATTTTTAGTTTTGCCAAATTCCAATCACCACACTTTGCGATTGACTAAAATCAGTCAACCAGGTAATTTACTGCATTCTTAATTACAGATGAGCGGTTCTTTTCAGCGGTTTCGGAGATTTCATTACACTTTATCTCCGACATAGCGTTGGCTTCTTCCAGCTCTTTTATGCCGTCTGCTTTTGCCTTTTCGAACATAGCCTGTGCTTTGTTCTCAGCCTCAGCCTTTGCGTTTGCAATAAGCTCTTCGCAGTCCTTCTTGGCTTTTATAACTGCTTGTTCGGCTTTAGCTTTTGCTTCGGATTCGCGAACCTTACAGTCGTTTTCGGCATTCAGAACGGCGTCTAACATATCCTTAGCCATAATTCATCTCCTAACTGTGTCAACAAGAAGTTTCGCTTTTGATGAACTAACATAAATATATAAATATTTATAATAGCAAATGTAACATATTTTCTGCAAAAAATCAATCTATAATGCGGTATACCGAGTAAAATTCGGACATTTTTACTGTTTTGACAGACTTTAATAAATGAATTTAGAGCATATTTATATTTACACTTTTTCTGCAATATTATGAATCTGCAGTAAATCGATGAGATTTTATTCTGTGAAAAACAAGAGAACAGAGTCAAACGGCAAAAGAAAAATCCTAAAAACAGATATGCAGACAAAGAAAAAGGGACAAAAATGTAATAACACAGGCACTGCCTTTGAGCCAATTTTTATGCAACAAAAATTTCTCGCTGAGAGAGCGCTTGCGGAAAAGCAAATCCGGCGGAAAAGCAGAATCAAGGGAAAGACGGCAGGAGAGACCTGCCGCCTTTTTCACTTAATCAGCGCATATATAGGTTATCAGATATCAATAACAACCCAAACAGACGGAGAATTTTCTGCCAGAAGGTCAGCTCCTCTTTGACGATCGGCGCGATGGTTTCTGCGTCATCGATCTCAACCGTTTCTGTCTGAATCACAAACTGGACAGCCTCTACGCTTGTGTTTTTCTCGCTGACAAAGGAGACAACTTTGGAGCTTCCGCCGGTAATGCTTTCAATCATTTCATCAATTTTTTCGGAAATTTCTTTGTCCATTCCATCTGTTTCCTTGCGCATTTCAGCTGTGCCGTCTTTCAGTTCGGCGGTACCGTCATAAAGCTCTTTGATTCCTTCGAGCAGATCGGCAACACCGTCTGCCAGTTCGCCCGTACCGTCCTTGAGCGTGCCGGTTGCCTCGTAAAATTTCACGATACCGTTCAGCAGTTCGCCTGTCTTGCTGTAAAGCTCGGCAGTACCGCTTTTCAGATCACTGCTTCCTGTGAGCAGCTCGCCGCTGCCGATGACGATTTCCGCATATCCGGCAACGATCTGCGCCACACCGCCGGTGTATTCGGTAATACCGGAGTCCAATTTGCCGTATTCCGTAACCAGGGCATCAATGACGGCTTTCAACTCGGTCATATCGACAAGAAGTCCTTTCACCTGATTGGCTAGTTCGTTGATACCGGCATCAAGCATCGCATAGTTTTCTTTCAGATTGCCTATGCCCCTGGCAAGCTCGGCAATACTTGCGTTGGTTTGGGTCAGGTAAGCATCCACACCCCGGATTGCCGCACTGTTGCCCTGCAACAGTGTGACAATACCTTGTAGTTGCTCGGCAGATGCTTCCAGCTGTGCAATTTGCGCCTGTTCGCCGCCCGCTTGCACTAAGTATGCAATCTGTTCGTTTATGGTGGTAATTTGAGCTGACAGAGTTTCAATTGTTTGCGTATTGGCGGTTTGTAAATCGTCAATATTCAAGCCATTCTGATTCATAGCCGCCTTATAGGCCGCAAAGCTGACTTTGTTTTGCAGATCCGTTACACCCTCTGACAGAGAATCAATTCCTGCTTTAATCTGCGAAGACCCGGAAACAAGCAGATCGATCTGTTCAGTCGAAGCAGAAACCGCAGACAGTTCTTTCTGAATGGTAAACAATGCCTTTTTGATTTCGGCAGAACCGTTAGTCAGGTCAGAGGATTTTTCGTTCAGTTCAGCAAGACCGTACTGCACCAAAGCAATACCGTCATACAGGGACTTAACGCCGTCATATAGTTCAAAAGCGCCGTCGTTCAGTTCTTTGTTGCCGTCTTGCATAGCCGCGCCGCCTTCTCTCAAATCAGCAGCGCCGTCGCTAAGCTCGGTAACACCGTCAACCAATTCGTTGACACCGGATTGCAGATCGTTCTTAGTTGCATCCTGAAGATCGGATACACCGTCCTTCAGATCGCCTGCACCGTCATTGAGCTCTGCAATTGCGTCCAGCAGTTCGGTAACCTGATTCATCAGTTCTTCATCATCTACTTCAATGCTCATTGAAAGCGGAACTCCGTTGATGGAGACGGCATCCATTTCAAAATCCTTAACATCTGCGGTAATGATTGTGTCAACGCCTTCTCCCGGAAGCAGGGTATAGGAAATCTGCTTTTTGCTGCCCACATTGGCAAGGGTGGCATCGGTAGCCTCAATATTACTGCATTTCTTGGTATCAAGAGCAAAAGAAGCCTGCAAAGCGTAGGTATCAAAGAAATCACCGTCATAGGCTTCGTTTTTCGTCACCTTAAATTTGATTTCCAGCTTACCGCTTTTTCCTGCAGCTTCATCGGCAGAGTGTTCCGTACCGTTAACAAAATACCGTATCGAAATATTCCACGGGATATCAGTGCTTTTCATCTTTCCCTTATAATATACTCTGTCGGCAGAAGAGGAAAAGGAAATGCGATCACCGCTCAGGGTAATCTTATCCTTGGTGTTAAGCATCTCAACAGAGGAATACTCGCCGTAATCGGTAATATCGCCCTTGCCGAAAATATTCACTGCGTACACATTCCTGACAGAACCGTCGGCGGCAAGGTTAACATAGATGACTTCTTCCTTGTGAGAGGAGGTTCCGGCGGCAAAGGCAGGGGTAACGGCGGCAATAAGCAAAATAATTGACAGGAGGACCGGCCATATTCTTTTCACGGGCTTTGCCGATTTTTTTTTGGCGTGCTTAGGCGTGTATTTCTTGATTCTCATGGGATTTTTGCTCCTTTCGTGGGGTATAAAAATGGAGTTTCAGCGTGGTTTTCCGGATCGGTCCGTCAAACAGATAGAGCAGACCGGGCAGCACGAAAAATACGCTGGCCATAGAAAGCAGAGTTCCTCGTCCGAGAAAACGACCGAGCTGTGACAGAACTCCGTGGCTGGAAAGATAGCTCAGCAGGAATCCGACGACGGACAACACCGTGCCGGAGGTCAGAACCGAGGTGGTGACGGAAGAAACCGTTTCCACAATGGACTGCTTCTTCGGCATTGTCTGTCGGTGCTCCAGGTAGCGGTCGGTGAACAGAATCGCATAATCCACCGTTGCACCCAGCTGAATGGAGGATATGATCAGATATGCAATATACTGGACCGTGGAATCCGCAAAATAAGGAATGCCGACGTTGATCCAGATGGCTGCTTCGATGGCAAACACCAGAATAAAGGGCAGTGTGAGAGATTTCATGGTCAGCAGCAAAATCACGAATACGGCGCCAATGGCGATCCGGTTG
>JBJEOT010000024.1:0-2544 GCA_051880855.1 Ruminococcus sp. | reverse complement strand
CAGCCCTCACGGGCTACACCGCATCCTACATAGCGACTGTCCTTTAGAGTACGACGCTAACGGTTGAGTCTTTTTTTGGTCCGAGTGACAGGAGTCGAACCTGCGGCCTCTTGAACCCCATTCAAGCGCGCTACCAAACTGCGCTACACCCGGATGTCAATTTACGACTTGAATATAATACACTATTTACGAGAGATTGTCAAGAGATATTTTTGATTATTTGGGATAATATGCAAAAACACAACTAAAAGGCGTACAGCAGTTTATGTCTGCCGTACGCCCTTTGATTTTTAAGAAAATTTATCAAGCGTTGAAAAGTGCGTAGAATGCGCGGTAAGCCATATAGATGTCAATTTTGGAAATGAGCTCGAAAGGTGCGTGCATAGAGAGTACCGGCACACCCAGGTCAACAACATCAACATTCATATTTGCAACATACTTAGCGATTGTGCCGCCGCCGCCAAGGTCTACCTTACCGAGCTCGCCTACCTGCCAGAGAATGTTGCTCTTTTCAAGCATTGTGCGAACCTCGCCCATAAACTCGGCAGAAGCGTCGCTTGTACCGCCCTTGCCGCCGTGACCTGTGTACTTGCTGATTACAACACCCTCGTTAACATAGCTTGAGTTCTTAGCCTCAAAGCAGTTTGCGTAGGTGGGGTCAAAGGCAGCGTTAACATCGGCAGAGAGACACTTGGATTTTGAGATAGCCTTCCAGCCGTCAACACCGTCAGCCTTTGCAAGGTCATAGATAAAGTAGCGGAGGAAGTCACTCTGCATACCTGTGTTGCCGTCAGAGCCGGTTTCCTCTTTGTCGCAGAGAACGGTGATAGCGGTCTTTTCGGGAATTTTTGTGTCGATTGCGGCCATAAGTGCAGGGTAAGCACAGCACTTGTCATCGTGGCCGTAACCGCCCATAAGCCCGCCGTCGAAGCCTACATCACGGGTTTTGTAGGTGGGAACAAGACAGAGCTCGGCAGAGAGGAAATCGTCCTCTGTGATGCCGTACTTCTCGTTGAGAATATACATAACATTGAGCTTTACCATATCGCTCTCGTCATCATTTGAATAGGGACGGGTGCCGACAATAACATTGAGGTCCTCGCCGTTAAATGCCTTCTTCAAGGGCTTCTCAACCTGCTCGTAAGCAAGGTGGGGAAGAAGGTCCGTAATGCAGAGGCAGGGCTCGTCTTCGTCATCACCGAAACGAATATCAACAGTTGTACCGTCGGTTTTGGATACAACACCGTGAAGTGCCAAGGGCATTGCAAGCCACTGATATTTACGGATGCCGCCGTAGTAGTGAGTCTTGAAAAGCGCAATGTTGTTAGCCTCGTAGAGAGGGCTGGGCTTTAAGTCGATGCGGGGAGAGTCGATGTGTGCGATTGCAAGCTGAGCACCCTTTTTGACGCCGTTTTTGCCGATAACAGCAAGAATGAGAGCCTTGTTGCGGTTGTTCACATAGACCTTGTCGCCTGCCTTGTAGGTTTTGTCGGGATCGAATTCGGTAAAGCCCTCTGACTTCACAAGCTCAACGGAGTACTTTACTGCATCGCGTTCTGTCCTGGAATAGTCAAGGAATTTTTTGTAGCCAACGCAGAAGCTGTCAGCCTTCTTGATTTCCTCCTCGCTGATTTTTGTGATGCCGGCTTTGGGGTCCATCATAATCTTTTCTTTAAGTTCTTTAACTTTGTTTGTTTCTTCCATTATTTTGTCCTCCTGATATATTAAACTAAAACGGTTTTCTTATAAAATAATACCACCAACGGCAGATATTTTCAATTAAATATTTATTATTCTTCCTCGAAATAGAGTTTCTCATACATTTCCTCTGCCGAGCGTATTTTGTCAACATAGTCGGCAGTTTCTCCGTAGGGAATATAGCTGAGAGTAATGCCGTCTGAGGAGTAGCGCTCATCGCTGAGCCAATGGGATACTACATTGCCGGCGTTGTAGGCGGCGCAGGCGGTGTATTTATCGCCGTAGTGGTTTATTAGATACCTGAGGTAGTAACAGCCGTAATCAATATTCGTTTCGGCGTCCCAAAGGTCATCTGTGTTCAGGTCCTCGCCCCTTGTCTCGGCAAGCCACAAAAAGGTTTCCGGCATTAATTGCATAAGTCCCTTTGCTCCTGCGTGGGACTGAGCATTGGGGTCAAAACTGCTCTCTGTGTAGATAACAGCGCAAATATACTCAGGCTCTAAGTCGTACTCCTCGGAAGCCTTGGAAATCTCAGCGGAGTATTTCAGGGGATAGAATTGCTTTTCAACGGAGTTTACAAAGCTTGTCAGCACCCCTGTGCTGATTAGAATTGCAGTAAGCAGTATAAAGATAAGTATAACCGCAAGAGCGGTGCCGAAACTGCAGCCGTGTTTTTTTGCCTTTCTGCGACTCATATATTCAGCTCCTTAATTACCGTTTCTGTTGTGCTTCTAAGGGCTTCTGAATCTCCTGAATTTTCAATTGTAAAATCTGCTCTATCTCGGAAAAAGCCGTCGCTTTTCTGGGCGCTCATTCTAAGTCTTGCGCTCTCCTCGGTGATGCCGT
>JBJEOT010000023.1:0-11658 GCA_051880855.1 Ruminococcus sp. | reverse complement strand
AACGCCTGCTGCTACAAGTCCTGCAATATGAGCCATATCTACCATAAGATATGCGCCTACTTCATCGGCAATCTCTCTGAATTTTGCAAAATCGATTATTCTGGGATATGCAGAAGCGCCTGCAACAATCATCTTAGGCTTACATTCTTTTGCAAGCTCCATAACCTTATCATAATCAATAACATGAGTTACAGGGTCAACGCCGTAAGCTACGAAATTGTAGTTCTTACCGGACATATTTACAGGTGAGCCGTGGGTAAGATGACCGCCCTCTGCAAGGCTCATACCCATAATAGTATCTCCTACCTCAAGCATTGCGAAGTAAACAGCAAGGTTTGCCTGGGCACCTGAATGAGGCTGAACATTTGCGTGTTCAGCGCCGAAGAGCCTGCAAGCGCGGTCTCTTGCGATGTTCTCGGCAATATCAACGCACTGGCATCCGCCGTAGTAACGCTTAGAGGGATAGCCCTCTGCGTACTTGTTGGTAAGCACTGTGCCCATTGCAGCCATTACAGCAGGTGAAGCGATGTTCTCGCTGGCGATAAGCTCAATGTTTCGGCACTGTCTCTCGTACTCAAGGTTCATTGCCTCTGCTACCTCTTTGTCAAACTGAGATACCAGCTTAATGTTCTGTGTTACATCCATTTTCTTATTCCCCAATCTTTATATTTCATGAGTTTCTAAAACTCGCTTTAACAAACCGTAAAACTCCTCCAAGCTACGGAGTCTGCCTGCCTCATTTCTAAGCGCAGCCGCACCGCGGAGACCTTTAATGTACCAAGCAACATGCTTTCTTGCCTCACGCATTCCGACATCCTCGCCCTTATACTCGCAGAGAAGCTCGATATGGCGCTTCATAACCGCAACAAGCTCATAAATGCTTGGTGTCAAGGGCACTGCCCCGCCATTCAGGTAAGCATTGATGTCTCTGAAAATCCAGGGATTTCCCATAGCACCTCTGCCAACCATAACGAAGTCACAGCCTGTCTCCTCATACATTCTTGCGGCATCCTCAGCCGAAAAAATATCGCCGTTGCCTATGACGGGAATCCCAACTGCGCCCTTGACTCTTTTGATAATCTCCCAATCGGCAAAGGGCTTGTACATCTGTGCTCTTGTACGGCCGTGCACAGCCACAGCAGAAGCACCTCCGCACTCACAGGCCGAAGCAACCTCCACGGCATTTATATGTTCAGCGTCAATACCCATTCGTATTTTCACCGTAACAGGAACATCAACTGCCGACACAACTGTTTTTACCAGCTTTTCGCAAAGCAAAGGATCTGTCATAAGCTGACAGCCACAGCCGATGGAATTAACCTTCGGCACAGGACAGCCCATATTTATATCAATAAAATCGGGCTGATAATTCATAGCGAACTCTGCGGCATAAGCCATAGATTCCTCTTCACAGCCGAAAAGCTGAACACCGCAGGGGCGCTCCTTCTCCGATATTTCCATAAGCGAGGCACTCTTCTTGCTCCTGTATGAGATACCCTTTGCGCTGACCATTTCAGTCACACAGCAAGATGCCCCGAAATCACGGCAAAGCTCACGGAAGGCTCTGTCTGCAACACCCGCCATGGGAGCAAGGGAAGCAAAGCCCTCTATATTAATACTGCCTATTTTCATATACTCAGCGTTTTTTGTTATCGTAATACTTATCGTTCAAGAGTCGCTTTTTACCCGATATTTTATCACCGGTAGAGTAGCGTTTTTTACCTCCTGAGCGGTAAGCCTTGGTTTTCGTTGTAAGAAGCACAGCCAGAATAGCCGCTGAACCTACACCGATGCAAATCCAAGCCACAAATCCCCAGAAAAGGTTAGGCTCATTCTCTTCTTTTGAGTCTACAACGGCAGAGGGAATCTCAATATCCTCGGAAGCGACCTCGGGCAAAGGCTCTTTGTAGGTTACCTTGGGTTCAGTTGCTTTGGTTGAAGTCTCGGCTGATGCGGAAGTTTCACCTGAAGCGGTAGTATCCTCCGGTGCATCGGTACTTTCCTGCGGTGCCTCGGTAGTTTCTGCATACTCGGTAGTTTCTTCCACGAAAGACTCAATTGCATAGGTTTCCTGAGGAGTTGTCTCGGCAGAAACAGCCACAGTTCCTATTACTGCAACAAGTAATAATATTATAAAAATTACAGGCAATTTTGTTAATCTGGTATTCTTCATTTTCAAAACTCCAAATACTTCCCATTTTCTATATTCTACATTATATCAAACACTCATTCTCTTTGCAATACCTCTGCAAGCACATTTGCCAATAATTCTCCTGAGTAAACAGCTTCTTCCAAGGTATTTACATCTGTGCCCACCTCCACAAGAAGCGAGCCGTTGTTGATATGCATATTGTAGACGAAGTCACCGAAATAAAGAGGTCTGGTCATTCCGGGGTACATTTTTTCGGCTGTGTCTTGCAGCTTCAGAGCAAAGCTGAGGTTTTCTTCCCAATTGGGAAAGCCCAATGAACCGTCTGAGTCACAGCCCGACATAATCATAATCTGAGCGGCTTTTTTGCCGTTAACTGTAAACGTCGGCTTAACCTTACCGCCGTTTGCACCGTAGCTTATTGAGTCACGGTGAATATCAAGCACAACCTTGATATCGGGGTATTTCTCAATGTATTTATTAATAGTATCCTCACTTCTGTAATAAGCTCCTGTGTACTGTGGGCTGTCGTGCACCTCGGTTGCTTGAACTACCCCTATTCCCTTTGAGCGCAGAGTATCGGCGATAGCCTTACCGACACGAATCATATTTCTTGAGCTGTCTGAGCTTCTGGAATAAAAGCTCTCGTGATAGTACCCTGCGTCATAATTAATATAGCTTTCAGTGGTGTGGGTATGTACAATCAAAACCTGAACTTTTTTGCTGTTATTCTCAAAGCTGAATCCCAGCGGCGAGTTGAGATATTTGCCGATATCAAGTGATACCGAGGAGCTGTTCTTTACAAAAAAATCGTTGTAGCCCAATTCACCTGTAGAATAAAGGGTTTCCACAACAGGGTAGTGTGCCTCACCGTCATAAACAGTAGGGTCTTCTGTATACACAGTCTCGTCAAAGGTAGCAATATTATCATCGGTTGCAGTTGTTGAGGCGGTTGATGCATCGGTTGAATCTGTATTATCCGAGCTGTTCTCCACGCTGATAAGTCCCACTATACTGTCGGGAAGAGCCAAAGCCGCCGCGGTCATCAGAATTCCCGACTCGCCCTTCTCTGAGCTTCTGACCTTCGCCAAAATGCAAAAACACCCAAGAAAAACAAATACCACTGCGAGCAAAGTGCAACCTATATTCCTTATTTTTCTACGCATGTCCCCACCGCCTCAGTAATATTTTGACGGTACTATTCTATGAGTTTTTTCTATTAGATATGTGTATATGCGTGAGTTAAATAAGTCTTTGGAAGTGTTAAAACCGGTGACAAACACAAAGAAAAACGGCCTTCCGAAAGGAAGGCCGTAAAAGCATAAATATTTAGTCAGAAACTAATATCTAAATATCTTTTGGGTTATGTGATTAGCCGTTAACCTTCTTGCGAAGAACAACTACTGCACATGCTGCAAGTGCAAGAACTGCGAGAACTACATAGATGTAGGATGCTGCGCCTGTGGTAACAGTGTCAGCAGGCTTCTCTGTGCCGTCTGTTGCAGATGTTGCGTCAGGAGCCTCTGTTGTCTCAGCAGGAGCTGCTGTAGTTGCGTCAGAAGCCTCTGTGGTAGCCTCTGTAGCCTCTGTAGCCTCTGTTTCAGCAGCAGTGGTAGCCTCAGTCTCAGCAGCTGTAGTAGCCTCTGTTTCAGCAGCTGTGGAAGCCTCTGTGGGCTCGGGAACAGTGTTGCCTGTGAGAACATATGCAAATGCAATACCCTCGGTAACAACAGCCTCGCCCTGTGAGAAGTAAGAATCACCGCTGGTCATTGTCATCTCTTCAACAGCAAGCTTAATAGCTGTGTCGCCTTCGCCGATAACATTGAAGGTGAGAGTAATGAGGTCATTCTCAGACTTGAAGTTGTAGCCCTGGATGTTAGAAGCGTTGAAATCAACTACGCCTGCTGTTGCAGCGTTAAGAACGATACCGTTTGCAAGGTTGGGGCAGTAAGCAGGACCTTCTACCTTCCAATCCTCGATGTCAGGATCTTCAGACTTAACTCTGACAAGCTCAAGTACGGAAGCATCGTAGGTAACTGTTGCCTGGATGTTCTCGAAGAGCTTTGCAGCTGTGAGCTTAACACTGTAAACAATTGTGTCACCCTTTGTGTAGGGGTAAGCTTCACCGTCATCAAGTGTGATCTCATCAAACTCGATAGGAGCTGCTGTTGTAGCCTCTGTAGCCTCTGTTTCAGCAGCAGTGGTAGCCTCAGTCTCAGCAGCTGTAGTAGCCTCTGTGGGAGCTGCTGTGGTCTCATCCTGAGTAGTAATAGTCTCCTCAGGAAGTCCGCCTGTTGTGTAGTTGAAAGCGGGATCTGTTAATACAACGCCGTCACCCTCAACAGGTGTGTTACCGTACTTGCCGTCGCCATAGTAGTAGCACCAGTGACCGGCAAATGTCATCTTACCTGAATAATCGTTGATGTCAGTGAGTTCGAAGTCTGTAACATAGATCATTCCGTCGAAGTTGTCTGTACCCTCGGGGATGAAATCGTCTTCGTCTACATCGTAGTACTCAGAACCAATGTTGCAGGTCTGAACAGCCTTTGAATAGAACTCTGTGTTAACGTCAGAACCACCGTCGAAGTTGTTGTTCCAGATAATTGTTGTTACATCCTGGGGAACATCGTAGTAGTAAACTGAACCGTTCTCAAAGTCTTCTACAAGGTTTGCCTCGCCGCCGGGCCATGAAGCCCAAGCGTCGGTGCCTTCCCACCAGTAGATACCGGCTCTGTCAGCATAGTCATTCTTCCACTCATTAGGCATGTAGAAATAATATCTGTAATAGCCGTCAGCAAGCTCAGGAAGAGTTGCCTCAGCAGATGCAGAAACCATAGCTACTGTACCCATAGCAAGAATCATAACTACTGCCAAAAGAACGCTGATAAGTTTTTTGGACATTTTGAATTCCTCCTAAAAATAGTACTATTTGCCGAACGGAATTTCGACAAATACATTATATATCAAGGGTGAGAAAAAATCAATAGATAAAAAAATATTCGTTCAAATTTTTACAGCCGATGCATATTTTTTATCATAATACACCAATTCTTTTCGCCAAAAACAGCACAGGCTGACAAAGCAAAAGCAATGCCAGCCATATAAAAATCCTGTTGTGAAACTTCGGAGTAAAGAGAAAAAACTTCTCCTCACATACAGACGAAGGCGTAGGTTATCTCATATTCTCCCTATCGCTTCAAGATCTGTTTACTCGTCTTCACTTCCGCTTTGATTTCCCTTTTTGTCAAATTTTACCTTAACAACAATAAGAACAACTATTGCCAAAACGATAACAACACTGATAACGATAGCCCAAACTGCAGTTGAAGACAAGCCTGATTCGCCGGAGTTTGCAGATGAGCCGTTATTATTCTGCTGGGCATTATTATTGTTGTTCTGCTGTGCCTGCGTAGCCACCTGGGGCTTTTCGCCTGAACCGGTGCCTTCCTCGTTGTTGGCAAAGTCACCTAAATCGCCTATACCGGCAAGCTCTTCCTCACCAGCAAGAACAGGAGGCTTATCCTCTATAACCACATTGCCTGCAACAGCCATATCGTAGCTGAAGGTATAGTCATAGATATTTACCATATCAAGGTCATAGAGGTAAGGCACATAGTATGTGATATCAGTTTCGCCTGCCTTGATAACCTTGAATGTTATAGTAACGATTGTAGTCTTATCTTCGCATTTAAGTCCGATAGCACCGTTTATCATCGAGTTTGTGATAATAATTACACCGTCATTATTCTTATTGTCGTTGATAACCAAAGAGCCTGTCAGATTATCTGCATTTACTTCTTCAAGAGAGAGAATCTCTTGGTCAAAGAAAACATCCATATGAATTCCTGTGATGTTCTGCTTACAGTCGGAAATGCTGAATGTGTAAGTGACGGTGTCACCTACATTAGCAGTCTGACCGTTAACAGTTGCAGACTCTGCAGCAAAAGCAGAAACTAAGGAAACGCTTAATAATGCTGCGATAATAAGCGAAACAAAGGTGATTTTCAATATCTTTTTCATAATTTTTCTCCTATGTAAATCTTTGTGACAAGGCTCGTTACAATTATGCAAAGCTAATGCCCTATCAATACAACAATATTATACTACAAGCAATCGGAAATTACAATGAAGATTTTATGAAAATTGCATGGCTTTTATATTTTTGCAAATTGCCCTACATTTCTATTTTTACTGCGGTACATTATTACTGCAACTAAATGTGTTCAGAGTAAGTCTTTTTCTCTGCAACCTGAATAAAAGAAAAAAACGCCCCTCCGGTAAAGGAGGGGCGAAAAAGCATAATAATTAATGTTTATTTACTCTTTCAGCTAAAATTAGCCGTTAACCTTCTTGCGAAGAACAACTACTGCACAAGCTGCGAGAGAGAGAACTGCGAGAACTACATAGATGTAGGAAGCAGCGCCTGTGGTAACAACATCAGCAGGCTTCTCTGTGCCCTCTGTTGCAGATGTTGCGTCAGAAGCCTCTGTGGGTGCGGGCTCTGTTCCGGTAGCTGTGGTAGCCTCTGTAGCTTCTGTTTCAGCAGCTGTGGTAGCCTCAGTCTCAGCAACTGTGGTAGCCTCTGTTTCAGCAGCTGTGGTAGCCTCTGTTTCAGCAGCTGTGGTAACCTCAGTTTCACCGGCTGTGGTACCCTCTGTGGGAATATCAGGAACGATGAGGTACTCGTCGATCTCGATACCGTCAGTTACAACAGCATCGCCGTTGGAGAAGTAAGAATCACCGCTGGTCATTGTCATCTCCTGGATAGAGAATACGATCTCTGTCTCAGCTGTATCAAGAACTGTGAACTCAAGAGTGATGAGGTCAAGCTTATTCTTGAAGTTGTAGCCCTGGATGTTAGAAGCGTTGAAATCAACTACGCCTGCTGTTGCAGCGTTAAGAACGATACCGTTTGCAAGGTTGGGGCAGTAAGCAGGACCTTCTACCTTCCAATCCTCTATGTCGGGATCGTCGGACTTAACTCTGTTGAGCTGAAGCTTAGTTGCATCATAAGTAACTGTTGCCTGGATGTTCTCGAAGAGCTTTGCAGCTGTAAGATCAACAACATAAGTTACCTTAGTGCCTGCAGGAACCTGATATGTCTTGCCGGCAACGATGATACCTGTTGCGTCGGAAGCTGTTGTACCTGCGGTTGTTCCCTCGCCCTTAACATCAGCGGCAACTGCGAACTCAATACCGTCAGTAGTTACTGCTACGCCGTCAGAGAAGTAAGAATCGCCGCTGGTCATTGTCATCTCTTCAACTGCGAGAGCGATGTCAGTTGCACCGTCTGCGATAGCCTTGAATTCGAGAGTGATAAGAACTGCGCCGTTCTTGAAGTTGTAACCCTGGATGTTGGATGCGTTGAAATCAACAGCACCGGGTGTGCCGGCGTTAAGAACGATACCGTTTGCAAGGTTGGGGCAGTAAGCAGGACCTTCTACCTTCCAATCCTCAATGTCAGGATCGTCGGACTTAACTCTGACAAGCTCAAGCTTAGTTGCATCATATGTAACTGTTGCCTGGATGTTCTCGAAGAGCTTTGCAGCTGTGAGGTCAGCAGTGTAAATAACTGTGTCACCGGTCTTTGCATCAGCAGTTGTTACAAATGCATCTGAAGTACCGGGAGCAATAGGAGCCTCTGTGGTAGCCTCTGTAGCCTCTGCTTCAGCAGCTGTGGTAGCCTCAGACTCAGCAACTGTGGTAGCCTCTGTTACAGCAGCTGTGGTAGCCTCTGTAGCTTCACCACCGGCATAATCCTCCCAAACAGCTTCGCAAACATCGCTGAATGCGCCGGGAACCATGTTACCTGTGAGCTTAGCAATCTGTGTAGCTCCGGGGTTAACAAGGTCCATTGTCTGGTTTGAGCCGTCGTTGAAGATTACATGTGTGCAATCATCGGGAATCTCGATGGACCAAATACCGTTGCCTTCGTCATTACAAGCTGTGCCGGGCCATGCGCCGAGGCCTTCGCTTGAACCGCCGCTTACATAGGTGTAAGCATTAACGGAGCCCCAGCCTGTGCCGTCAAAGTAAACCTTTGTAGCAGCAGAAGCAGAAACGATAGCAACTGTTGCCATTGTCATAATCAGAGCAACTGCAAGAAGCAGGCTGATTATCTTCTTTGTTTTGGACATAATAGTTTTCCTCCTTTAATTTTATGCTTTTATAAGCATTACCATTATAAGCCATACTTTGCAAAAAATCAAGTGTTTTATCAACAAAAATATGTGGAATTATTTGTGCTTTTTCGCCAATTCCGAGAAATACGAGTTTTTGCGTCAAAAAAATAAATTTTTAACATATCAGATTTGTAACCAATTCCGATAAATCCCATTATAATCGGGCTTGCGAGCTATTCTAAAACGAGGATAAATTTGTACCATAACGGTAACAAATCAGAGCCATTTCAAAAATTGTCACCATTTTGTCACTGATTCTTAACCTGTATTTCTAAATCTTAATCAGTCTTCTTCTGCAAATTTTGAATATATGCATCCGCAGAAATTCTGCCGGTAGAGTTCATACTCTTTAGAAAGCTCAATTGAGCGTTTATATCCGTTGCGCTTTTTGAAATCCGAACAAAGATATTTCACATTATGTACAGCGGATATCTCCTCGCCGATACTGTTAATGGCCTCTGCGTTCTTCAGCGGACTGAGTGTTAGGGTAGTCGCAAAGCAGTCACTTCCCGACTCCTTTGCAAGCTTTGCGGTATATTCAAGGCGCAATTTATAGCAAGCAAGGCACCGCTGCCCTCTTTCAGGGCATTTCTCCAAGCCCTTTGCAATACCGTAAAACTCTTTTGGATTATAATCGCAGGCAATAACGGTAACGGGATTTTTGAATTTCATTTCATTAACAAGCCTTTTCTGCTCGCTGAGTCTGAGCTCAAACTCGTCTTTGCTCGAAATGTTGGGATTATAGTACACAACATCAATCTTAAAATACTCAGACAGATATTCCAAAACATAGCTTGAACAAGGCGCGCAACAGCTATGAAGCGTCAAGGAAGGAGTTATTCCCACTGACACAATATTTTTTATATACTCATCAAGCTCTGCCTGATAGTTTCTTTTTACAGTATTCATTCTCATTCAATCCATTTTTGTAATCAATTCGAAAAGCTCGTCGGGTGTTTCAGCCAAAAGCTTTGCACCGCTGCTCAAAAGTTCTTCTTTTTTGCGAAAGCCCCACAGCACCCCGATAGAGTCTATTCCCGCGTTTTTTGCGGTTAAAATGTCTACATCGCTGTCGCCGATAAGCACACACTCATCCTTTTGCACGCCAAGCTCGTAGGTAAGCTGAACAAGTCCCTCAGGGTTCGGTTTATGAGGAACTCCCTCGCGGTGTCCCCTTTTAGCCGAGAAACTGTGATGGGGAAAGTTTTTATCTGCAATGGCCGAGATAAAAATATCAGCCTTATTGGAGAGTATGGCGGTCATAACTCCTGCTTCGCTGAGTTTATTCAGAAGCTCATCTATTCCTTCATATGCTTTTGTTTTATCGTTAGAGTGCAGAGCATATTCCCTGTCAAATGCCGAACGCACCTTGCAGTACAGCGTTTGGTCGATGTCGTTACCCTTCATAGCAGTGCGGATAAGATGCTCTATACCGTTACCTACAAAGTAGTAATATTCCTCCAAAGAATTTTGCTCAAGTCCATTTTCTCGCAAAGCTGTATTCACACAGTCTGCAAGGTCATATATAGAGTTAACCAAAGTGCCGTCAAGGTCAAAAACCGCAAGTTTTTTCAAAAGCGTACCCCCATAGAAGTATAAAAATCATCAGATAATTTAGTATTAAAAGCCTTTTTCCTGCTCCATAAGTATAGCTCGGCAGGGAGCTGCTTCGGAGTCTCTCAGCTTCAAAGGGAAGGCGCAGAGTGTATACTCACCGTCCTTGATTCCCTTCATATCAAGGCCTTCAAGAATTGCTATTCCGCGGCTTGCAAGCTCTCTGTGAACTCTAATTTCATCAAAAGCTGTAGAAAGACACAGTCCGTCTGTACCGATCAGGACAATTCCGCTGTCAGCAATTACCAAAGCGGCGCTGAGAGAAACATAGGCCTCTCCCTCACCGTGAAGAATCAGTCGCTTTTTGCAATATGGCAGAAGCTTTTCCATATCCTGTCCGGTCAAAATGCCCTTAATGGTAATGACTGTGCACTTGCCGAAAAAGGTGGAAAGGCGCATATCGCCAATCTTCTCACCGTCCTCGTCAAAGTGAAAAGGAGCGTCAATATGGGTGGCATTGTGACTGCACATAGAAAACTCCGATAGATTATAGTCATCTCCGTTTTCAATACTTTTTATGTATTTATGGGTAGGCTTTGGGTCTCCCTCGTAGACCTTTGCTGTCATAATATCTCCGGAAATGTCATATAAGAGCATACATATTCACTCCGATTTCAATATATTTATTTAATTATATCACAATAATGCCAAACGGCAAGGGGTTTAATTATGATTCTTCTTTTTTGTTTCGATAACTGTATGTTTCAATGATTTCAGGTTGCTGAACTGAATAAAACCAATTAAAAAACGGAGCCGGCAAAAGCCGACTCCGTAGATTAATTCCGGATAAACTGTTACACCGCTTCCACCGTTATGGTCTTGTCGGTATTAAGGATAAACTTGTATGTTCCGGCGGTCGTTACAGTATAAGTAGCGTTGCTTCCGGGATAAGATGTATTCCAATCAGCTGTGCCTACCTTATACTGATGAGTTCCTGCTGCGAGCGCAATCTCAGTTGAATATGTGCCGTCAGCATTTGCTGTCATGGGAGCTGATGTATCCCAATTGTTGAAGGTACCTCTGAGATAGTACTTTGTTGTTACCTCTTCACCGTTCCATGAACCGGAATTGTTGTCAGTTGCAGTATAAGTATTCTGTGTTGCTGCATCTCTTACTGATACTCCGGATGTCCAGCTGTTCCAGTATGATGATGTTGAGAAATCTTTGCTGGGATCAATTCTATAGAAGTTGATTGTTGTGATTCCTTTGGTAACTTCGAATGTCCACTGTGTACGCCCTGCATTTGCTGTACCGAGGTATACCTCGCCGGACTCATAGTCATAGAGGTAAATGTTAGCACTGGCATTCTTTATCCAGCTGCCGCTTGTACCGTCAACAAAGGTGATTGTTTCGGTCTCTGCAGGCTCTGTGGGTGCCTCTGTTGTAGCCTCTGTGGGAGCTGCTGTTGTAGCCTCAGTGGGAGCTGCTGTTGTTGCTTCTGTGGGAGCTGCGGTAGTAACTTCTGTGGGCTCAGCACCGGTTGTGGGCTGAGGCTCTGTGTAGGGGAACTTGCCGTAGGAATTTCCGCCCTGACCATTGTTCAGAGTTCCATCCCATACAGGATAGTAGCAATATCCGTCAAGAATCTCTTTGATATCGGGAGTCTTGTTTCTGTCGCCTGAACCGTCATCCTTTAAGCCGGTAAAGATGATAGCTGTCATTCCTGCGGGAACTTCTATTTTATATACATCGTAGTTATCGTCGCCTGTCTCA
>JBJEOT010000022.1:0-11748 GCA_051880855.1 Ruminococcus sp. | reverse complement strand
TCGTGAGAGAACAGGATTTTTTTTGTTTACATAAAACTAACTTTATGCTATTGTGTAAATGAAAGGTCAGGTGGTGTGAAGTGTATTGAGAGTATAGATATTTTTCTTAAAGCGAATAAGTGTTTACTACTACTATATAAAAAAGGAAAGATTTGTATGAATAGATTGAAACATATATTTGTATTGGCAGTTGTAATAGTCTTACTGATATTAAATACAATTACAACGTTTGCGACAGATGATATGGAGAGCAAAATTTCAGAGATATACGATTATTTCAGTGAAAGTATTTCTACTTATGGTTTATATGGAGTTCCGGAAATTCAACCTCCTGTTGACGGTGAGGTGCATTTGTCATATACAAGTGATTCTATTCAAGAGTACGAAGATACCTTGCGTTACACCAACAATTTAATTGATGCTTATTATCAGAATGAAAGACAGGTATCCTTACAGGAACTTGATGATTGCATGTCCAGTATGCTTGAGGCTGAAAAATGCCTCACATTAGAAAGAGAGAATCTTTCTTTCCTGCTTGATATTTGCGTTGAAGAAAACAACAGTAATAACTATTATTCATCCGGTGTATGGAATAAGTTTACAGAGTCTGTTGCAAAAGCTCAAGCGATTATCCAAGACGAAACAATAATTGATTTGAGAGTAAATGATGCATATTGAGAGTTGTTTAATTCATTCACTTCACTTTGTGCTTACAATAAACTATCCGGTGATGTGGATTTTGACGGAAAGGTTACTGTCCGCGATGCTACTTTGATACAAAAAGGAATAGCTAACCTAACAACATTGAACATTTCTCAAGTGCATACGGCTAATGTAAACGGAACAACTTTTGAAATAAATATAAAGCAGGCAACACATATTCAGAAGTGTGTAGCAGGATTGACAGATGCTATCAATAATAATTACATTGAGCATTTGTCAGAAATTGATGGTAAAGTAAACGCTCACAACTATAAAAGAAATCAATACTTTTATGAAAATTTATATCAATCATCATTTCCGTTATAATAAATAGTTTTATAAAGACATTAATGTATGAATATACAGAAACAATCTGCCTTTGCTATCGACGACAAAGAGCGCAGTACATTTACTATGTAGGTAATATTTTCACCGAGTAAATGAGATTTTATTTAGTTTTTATCAGCGATTTACTTTTTGTGCGGGCTTGTGATATACTACTTATTGTAAATTAAATTATTGGCAGGTGAGGTTTTTGAAAAAGCTGATTAAGAGGCCCGAGGCGATACTGATATTCTTCGGGTTGCTTTTTATTGCAATCTCAGTGACCTTTACCGTTTTTTACAGAGAAGTACCCAATACCGCCGGCGTATATTATGTTTCCGATTATGACAAGGAGAGACTGTTGGAGAGCAGTGTAGCTGAAACCGTGCTTGTTGATATCAACACAGCCGGCAAAGAAGCACTTATGACAGTACCCGGTATCGGCGAGGTTATTGCTCAGCGGATAATTGACTATAGAGAGCAGATTGGCAGGTTTAATTCCGTTGAGGAGCTTATGAATATAAAAGGCATAGGCGAGAGTACTTTTGAGAACATCAAAATATATGTGAAGGTTTAGGCTGCAGTGAGTTTGGATTATATATTATTTCTTCATAAATTGAATACTGTTTCTAAATACAGAGGTGGCGTTTGTAAGTATCTCTGTATTTTTCTTTTTTAGCAAATAAGCTGTGTAAGGTAGCTTTCGCCCATATGGTGAACTAACGGTAACTGTAATCTGTGTAAAAGAAAACCGAGAAATCGCGGAGTAAAAGTCACTTGATTTTCAATGGCAAAAATGATAAGATTTTTATATATTAGCAAGTTTGTGCGGAGGCAGAACAATGTCAACCTTTAGGAATAAAACACTACTGATAACCGGCGGTACAGGTTCTTTCGGCAAAGCTGTGCTCAACCGTTTCCTTGAAACCGATATAGGTGAGATTCGAATTTTCTCCAGAGATGAGAAAAAGCAAGACGATATGCGCCACGAGCTTCAGGCAAAAATGCCAGAGGGCGCTGAGAAAGTCAGCTTTTATATCGGCGATGTCAGAGACTTGCAGTCTGTGAAGAATGCTCTTCACGGCGTTGATTACATCTTCCACGCGGCAGCTTTGAAGCAAGTGCCCTCTTGTGAGTTCTTTCCGATAGAGGCAGTCAAGACTAATGTACTCGGCACAGAGAATGTGCTTACTGCTGCCGTTGAGGCAGGGGTTGAGAATGTAGTATGCCTTTCTACCGACAAGGCGGCTTATCCCGTAAACGCAATGGGCACATCCAAGGCAATGATGGAGAAGGTTGTGACAGCCAAGGCACGCACTGCCGATAAAACCAAGATTTGCTGTACACGCTACGGCAATGTTATGTGCAGCCGCGGGTCGGTAATTCCTCTTTGGATTGAACAAATCAGAAGCGGTAATCCCATCACCGTTACCGAGCCTAATATGACTCGGTTTATTATGTCTCTTGAGGAGGCAGTTGACCTTGTTCTGTTTGCTTTTGAGCACGGTGAGTCGGGGGATATCCTTGTGCAGAAGTCACCTGCTTGCACAATTGAAACACAGGCGCAGGCTGTCTGTGAGCTTTTCTCCGGCGATAAAGAGAACATCAAGATTATCGGTATCCGACACGGCGAGAAGATGTATGAGACACTTCTTACTAATGAGGAGTGTGCGAATGCTGTGGATTTAGGCGGCTTTTACCGCGTGCCCTGCGACAAGCGAGGCCTCAACTACGACAAGTATTTTAACATCGGTGATATGTCTCGCAACACTCTCACAGAGTTTAATTCAAACAACACAAAGCTTCTGACTGTTGAAGAGGTTAAGGAGAAGCTTTTGGCTCTCGCATATATCAGAGAAGAGCTTGCAAAGCAATAAGAAAGAATGTGAGATAAACCCTGTGTATGGATTTTGAAACAGACGCAAAGACGCAGCAGATACTGTTTTAGGTCTGCGGTAAGACAAGCTCACAGGTTAGGTCAATTCATATATTGTGACTGAAGCATAAGAAAGGACGCAGGACTATGGGATTTAAGAATAACGGCAAATTGAAGCTTCTGATTATTGTAGGCACAAGGCCTGAGATTATCCGTCTTGCGGCGGTTATAAAAAAGTGCCGTAAATACTTTGATGTGGTTTTGGCTCACACAGGGCAGAATTATGACTACAACCTAAACGGTGTATTCTTCAAGGATTTGAAGCTTGCAGACCCTGATATATATATGAACGCTGCGGGCGGGGATCCGGGCGAGACAATCGGCAATATCATCAGTACTTCTTACAAGCTGATGTCAGAGCTCAAGCCCGACGCGCTTCTCATACTCGGAGATACTAACTCCTGTCTCTCTGCTATTTCGGCAAAGCGCCTGCATATTCCCATCTTCCATATGGAAGCCGGCAACCGCTGTAAGGATGAATGTCTGCCGGAGGAGACCAACAGAAGAATTGTTGATATTATCTCTGATGTAAACCTTGCTTATTCTGAGCACGCAAGGAGATACCTCCACGAGTGCGGGCTTCCCAAGGAGCGCACCTTTGTCACAGGCTCACCTATGGCAGAGGTGCTCAGAGAGAATCTTGATGAAATCAATGCAAGCGATATTCTCACACGACTTGGTTTGCAGGAGAAAAAGTACATTCTTCTCTCTGCTCACAGAGAGGAGAACATCGACGCCGAAAAGAACTTTTTGAGCCTGTTTAACGCTATTAATAAACTGGCTGAGAAGTACGGTATGCCAATACTGTACTCTTGTCACCCGAGGAGCAAAAAGAGGCTTGAGGAAAGCGGCTTTGAGCTTGACAGCAGGGTTATCCGCCACGAGCCCTTGGGCTTTCATGATTACAACAAGCTTCAGATGAACGCCTTTGCCGTTGTTTCCGACAGCGGAACTTTGCCTGAGGAGAGCAGTTTTTTTACAAGTATCGGCTGCCCGATAACCGCCGTGTGTATCCGCACTTCTACCGAGCGTCCCGAAGCTCTCGATAAGGCTTGTTTTACTCTGGCGGGCATTGACGAGGCAAGTCTTTTGCAAGCAGTTGAGACAGCAGTTGCGATGACCGAAAACGGCGACTGCGGTGTTCCTGTGCCCGACTATGTTGAGGAGAATGTCTCAACAAAGGTGGTAAAGATTATCCAGTCATACACCGGTATTGTCAACAAAACCGTTTGGAGAAAAGACTGAGATACTGTCAGTATAACAGCTTGGTAAAATCGAGGAAACATCATCTAAAATGAAAAGGTCACAGTCTGTTCTGACTGTGACCTTTAGTGTTAATATTATGCATAAGTTAGCTTGGGTGCTTTGTAGTCGGTGAGCTTACCTCTGTATACAAGCTCAGCACCGGGGAGTTTGGCAAAGTCCACGGGGTGGACAATTGAGGGAAGAGCGTCGTAACCTTTGATATTGTGCTTTTTGAGCATCATAGCAACATATTCCGAGCAGTAGTAGCGATTTTTTATTTTGACAACCTTGTTAATTCCTGCCATGGCGATACCAACATAGTTGTAGCGGTAAATGTTCTTAACAGCGTACATCTCTTGAATAGTCTTTTCTATACCCTCGTACTGCTTGTCATCAATCTCGATTGCATAAACCTCAACTAAAGTGTCCGGAAAACGCTTAAAGGTGCCGAATGAAGCAGACTCAGCCACAAATCCGCCGATGAAGGGGTTGTAGGCTTTGCGTCTGCCGAAGGAGTACAAAAGGTGTAGATCGTCATAAAGACTGATAGAGGAATGGTTAAACTCTTTGCGAGTTACAATTTTCAGAAGCCGAGACAGAAAGGTGCCTGTCTGACTCATAATGATGTACAGATGCTTTTGCTCGCTGTCCATAACGGTTCCTCCTTCAGAAAACTAAAACAATGTAGGATGTGAGATAATTATATCACAATGTGTCGTATCTTTCAATAGAAAAGAACCAACTAATGGATTTGCATTGGCGCAAAGGCGGAGCAAGGTGTCTGCTCTTTTACACTTGATTACTTCATATGTTGGGAGTATAATGAAATAAACGAACAAATTATCCTTTTTTTAAGGAAGAGGTGTTTTGAGTGATTATCAGACGCGCAGAGGTAAGGGATATTGAGGGCATCAATAAGCTTTTGTATCAGGTTTTGAGAGTTCATCATAACGGCAGACCCGATATTTTCAAAAGCGATTGTAAGAAGTACACCGACGAGGAGCTGAAACGCATAATCGGTGACGACAAAACGCCCGTGTTTGTTGCCACAGACGAGAGCGGAAATGTTCTCGGACATTCATTTTGTATTTTTAACCGGCGCTTAAGCGACAATGTACTGACCGATATAAAAACTCTCTATATCGACGACCTGTGCGTTGATGAGAATGTCCGCGGTCAGCACATAGGCACCGGGCTTTACGAATATGTTTTGCAGTTCGCAAGGGAGCAGGGATGCTACAATGTGACCCTTAATGTATGGGCTTGTAATGAGCCGGCAATGGAGTTTTACAAGTCAAAGGGACTCAAAATTCAGAAGCTCACAATGGAACAGATTATGTGAAAAGAGTTAGGTTAAAGGAGAATGCCTAATGAAAAAGAGAGTAATTGTGTTTTTGGTAAGCGTTGTCGCTTTGCTGGCTTTAGTTATAGGATTATTTGTGATAAGAGACGGTTTTGCTATATGAGACGGTTTCTTGTCCTGATTCTCACTCAACCGACACCGCTGACTATAACTTAAAAACAAAACCACCCGTTTGACGGGTGGTTTTGTTTATGCAGACTTTTAGATATCAATTAGCTATAATCAGCACTTATATTAAATAGCTTTATTTTCAATAAATTATTCCGTCTGATACATCTTTTTAAGATATGGTTTAATATACGGCTCAACATTATATTCTCCGCCGTTTGCTTCATTAAACCATTGTATAAAATCAAAGTAATCCTCGTACCGCTTATGATCATCCCACCAAAATCTTTTGAGTAAATCTGTACCCTTTGCATTTGTATTTAGTGAAGGAACATAACATGTATATGGGATATCAGGATACGGATGTGCAGTAAATACCAGTATGCCTCGCGCCTTGATTTGAGCAAGAGATCGGATGTCGGCTTCTGTTAAACCGTCTCGCTCCATAAGCACAATGAACAGATTATCAAAATCGATTCTTGCTTTACGAGAATTCCATTTTTCAAGGGCATCTGCTTCGGTATCATAGTGTGTAAAATGAACAGTTAAATCATCTAATTTTGCACACGGAAAATTATATTTCGGATGCTTAAAAAATACCGGTTCTTCGTTAAGATATTTATTTAAGTCAAGTATGAATTTACAGAAATCGGTTTGATGCATCATAAGATTAACAAACGGAGAGCAAAACTGAATTCCTAAATCGTGGAATAAATGACCGCCAAGACAATTGGGAATCAAAAGCGACGGCGTTTGATTAGTCAGCATCTTCCTCATTCGTTTTCTGCGATGAATCGCAATCGGATTATATTTAGAAATCGTATTACTGATTACTATTTTTATATTCATAATTATCCTCCTAATTGTCATCGCATTTCTTTCATATCAACTTGACTTTTGGATAGTATATTCTTAAATATAATATATCATAGAACAATTAAAGAATCAATAACAATTAAGGATAAATAATGAAGACAGGGCAGACTCTGCAAATTGAATCTTAAGCTTGCCCTTAAATCTACGGATTTTTGATTACATCCCCAAACATACTTTTGGGGGAGCGGCATCCAAAAAATGCACACCTGAAGTTTGACGAAGCCCCCTGAAACCGCTCAGGTTTAGAGGCTTTCTTGTCCTGCGTCTATTTTGTCAGGACAACACATCAGGGCTGAGCACAAAAGTTTTTTTGCATGGTTTTCCGCTAACTTCAAGATGATAATAAACTCTTGTTCTTTTTTTGCCTACGAGTTTTGAATACTCGCTGATCTTACCTTCGTTCACCAGTTTATAAGCCGCAGTGTATATGGTGTTTTGAGAGATAACAAGCAAGCCATCAGAATAGTCTGCTATAGATTTTATTATCTCATACATATAGCTGTCGTGATTTCAAGAATAGAAAGTATAAGTAAGTCTGTTATACCGCTGATAAAATAATTTTTACTCATAATTTTCTCACCAACTATAATATACACTAAATATTATAATAAATCGATATTACGAAGTACAACGTATCGTTGACAAATAATGTCACCGATGTTAAAATGCAATTAAGAAGAAATGTGTAAAAATACATAAAAATTGGCAAGATTATGAAAATATATAGTTAAGTTACTTAAAAATAAACAAAATAGTATGTAAGAAGGCGAGACCAATGGGTTATCTATGAAACCAAAATATAGTAGAAAAGAATTATTGATTTGAAGAAGGAGGAGGTAAATAATGAAAAAAACAAAAAGAAATTTTATGTCGTTTATAACTTTCGTTTTGGTATTAGTTACTATGTTTGTGTTGCCAACACAAGTAATAGCACAAACAATAGCGACGGAACCTACAGAAGATTCTTCACCATATGTTGAAACAAACGATGAAGCCGCTTCTGAGCAAGGTAGCATCATCGGCGAAGACAAGACAAAACGTGATGAATACACAAAGTATTTCATTACAAATGCAGGCACCACCATTATTGCACAGTATGCCATGCCTGTACATTACAAAAATGCTGATGGTGAGTATGTGGATTTTGACAATTCGCTTACATCATCCGAGGCAACTGTGTCCTATTCAACACAGGACGAAGCTACTACAGATGAAATATCTGAATACAATCTAAGAACATCACAGGAAACTGTCCGGACAGAGGAAATCTTTGTGAATAAAAAGAGCAACGCAAAGGTATCTCATTTCAAAAAATCAGGTAAAGCGAAATTAATAGAAATCGACAAAGACGGTCATAAAATCTCTTGGGGATATTCAGGAGCAAATATTGTTACCGCTAAGGAGAAGAAAAAGAGTGCAGAGGAGCTTACCGGCAATGATGCATATTTAACTCTTACAAATCTTAGCAGCAAAGTTGTATACGAAAATATCTATAATAATATTGATTTAGAGGTTATTAACTCCACAACAGGCGTTAAAGAAAACCTTATTCTTAAAGAATCAAACGCTAAGAATGTATTTAAACTCGAATACAATATCGGTGACCTTACTGCAGAGAGTAAAGACAGCCGAACAATTGAGCTTAAAGATGCAAGCGGTGCAGTTGTATACACAATTTCCGCACCATATATGAAGGATGCAAATGGTAAGAAGAGTGAAGCTCTTGAACTCAAGATCCTCCAAAACAATAACGGAAAACTGTCCGTAAGGCTTACAGCGGACAAGTCCTGGCTTAAAGACAAAGAACGTGTATTTCCTGTCACAATAGACCCTTGTTTTGAATATAGGTCAAATTCAACAGATGTTGCTTGTACATATATATACTCAAAACAACCAGATACAGTAAGAACAGTAGAACAATACTTCTATGTTGGAACGGCTTCTGATGAAGCCGGCGATGAAAAACGCGGGTTATTGAAAATCAATCAACTTCCTAATTTGGGAATTGGCGATATGATTATAGATGTGAAGGTTGGTTTATATCTTAATCCTATTGGTAATTTGTTTAAAACTTCATATATAGGTATATACGGGATGACCGAAGATTGGACTAAAGAAAAACAGGGCACTTGGAGTGATGTACACGGCTCTTATTCTCCCGGTTTAATTGATTACAACAAAGTGGTTGCTAATCAGCAAAGTGGATGGTTGCTATGGGATATAACAGAATTGGCGAAGAAATGGTATTCTGAACCAAGCACTAATAAAGGTTTTATGGTGAAAATGGTTGATGGTACAAGGGTTAATCAAGATATAAGATTTATGTCTCCTACTTATGCATATGATGAGGAAAATCTCCAAACTGCTCGCCCAACCTTTGCTATTACTTATCGCAATAATAAAGGTTTGGAAAATTATTGGAATTACACAACTGTCAGTGCAGGCAGTGCCGGTGTTGCTTACATCAACAACTATTCAGGTAACCTTGTATTTCAGACCAATATCACCAATACCCACGGATTGAACTTATCTGCTAATCTTTTGTATACATACAACTCTTATATGGCTGATGTAAAAGAAACCGCCTTCGCTCCCTATCCGGGCAAAGGATGGAAACTCAACTACTGTCAAACATTACTACCATCTTCCGAATATGGATTAAGCGAAGAATCTCAAGAAATATGGCCTTATGTATATACAGACGGTGACGGTACGGAACACTACTTCAGAAAAGTCAACGAGGAAGGTTCAGCCATACCCAAATACTACGATGAAGATGGTCTGGGTTATGAGCTTGATTTAAGCACAACTACTATATTTAAAGTTACAGATAAAAATAAAAATGAAATGTGCTTTAATAGCAGTACAGGACGTTTAACATCTTTTAAAGATTCTGCTCGTAACACAGTTGCCATCGAGTATAATTTGAATGCAGATAATCCCACAACTATAATAACCGATGCAAATGATAACGAAATAATAATCAACAGCGATGCTGAATATAACTATGTGCGCTCTATAACCGACCCAAGCGGCAGAACAACTACCTTTACCTATGGTACCAATGCCAGACTAACACAAATTAAATATCCCGATAATAACGTGGTACAGTTTGGATACGATACCAACGGATTGCTTACAAGGGCAACCGATATTGACGGTACATATATTACTTTCTCCTACTCTGCTAACGGCTCCCGAGGCGTTAAAACTGTTCAGGAGTATGCCGCAGATGGCACCGCAGGTCAGAAACTTACATTTAACCGCACAAAGTATAATACTACAATAATGCGTTCAGCAGGTGCAGACTGCGACTTTGGCAATTCTGATGATATTCTGACTACTTATCACTTTGATAATTTAGGCAGAACAACATCAGTAAGTTGCAAAACCGCAGGTGGCAAAGATTTGGGAGCTGCCGCCACAACCTACACAAGTGACCTTAACTCTACCGCTTCCAATATCAAATCTGTAAACAAGGTAAAACAAAGTTATTCTCTTGGCGCTAACAAAGAAAATCTTGTGGTGAATCACAATTTGGAATCCACAGCAAATTGGAATAAAACAGCGTGGGGTGCAAATGAAACCAACACGGTTTCATATTCTATTTCTACCAATACCGGTTCTCCTCTATATGGAAAAGGAACCTTGAAAATGAAGGTTGACTCTGTAACCGGTAATGCCCGTGGCAGAGTATACCAGGATGTTCCCGTTGCATATCTGGAGCCTGGTGCAACCTATACCTTATCCTGTTATGTAAAGACAGAAAACATAACTCCTGCAAGTGGCATGGAAAACTACGGTGCTGTGATTTGTGCTACTACATTCAATACAGACGGAACCCTTAAGGATAACTACTCCGACCATATCCGAAGTGCCACAACCACAGATATTAACAATGGCTACAGGCGCATAAGCGTTACCTTTGCAACAGATGACAATATACAAAAAATTCGTGTTAATCTCGCACTGCGCTCTGCAACAGGTACAGCTTACTTCGATGCGGTACAGCTTGAAAAATCAGACGCTCCAAGCAACTATAACTTACTCGAAAACGCAAGTCTTGAACGCTGTGAAAGCTCAGCAGTACCCAATTCCTGGACAGGCAGTAGTAATCTTACTCTGTCCACTTCCTATGATACAGTTTCCACCGGTCATGTAGACGGTAAAGTCTCCTTCCGTATTAAAGGTGAAGTAGATAAGCGCAAGAACATATATCAGGATGTATATGTTCCAACCGGTAGTAGCGAGCTGGATACGTATATTCTCAGCGGATGGGCAACTGCACACTCCGTGCCCAAAGAAACAAATTCCTCTTGTTTCAGACTTCTTGCCAGAGTATATTTTACCGACGGAACCTACAAAAACAACAACATTTACTTTAATACAACTCTGGAACAGGGTACCTGGCAATATGCCACAAGCGCATTCACCCTAAGCGACGGCACAAACGCAACCAAAACCCCCTCCTTTATCAGAGTCTATCTGTCCTATGATATGCAGGGTAATTATGCTTATTTTGACAACATTTCATTGACAAAAGAAGCTGTACCCAGCTATACTTATAATGAAGATGGTGATATGGTATCTGTAGTGGCAAATGCCGAGCAAGACGCCACTTACGAATACGAGGATAACTTGCTAACAAAGTATATTGACCCCAAGGGCGGAGAATACACCTACACTTACAAAGACGGTACAAATCTTCTCGAAACTGCCACTACCCAAAAGGGTGCAACCTATACCTACACCTACGATGAAGCAGGAAATGTAACTTCGGTTGTGGGCAGTGCCAACGGACTGGATTCTATCAAATCAGAAGCGTCATATAACTATACAACAGAAGGTGGAACAACCTACTCTGTTACCGCAAGTGATCAGGATGGCAAGAGTTCAACAGAAGTTTATGATTCAAAGACAGGTACTCTGCAGAATACAACCGATACTAAAGGAATAACTACAACATACACCTACGATGCCGAAACAGACTTAGTGGAGTCTGTTTCAAAAGGCAATCAGAGTGTAGAATATACCTATGACGCTTTCGGCAAACTCATCGGTATTTCTCATGAAGGTACAGTTTACTCCTTTGGATATGATAAGTTTGGCAACCGAACAACTACCGCAGTAGGTTCGCGTGTTCTCTCAACCAACACTTATGATTCCAATAACAGCAATCTACTGTCAATGTCCT
>JBJEOT010000021.1:0-40836 GCA_051880855.1 Ruminococcus sp. | reverse complement strand
TGTCATTGCCTCGGAATAGCCGCAATAATGACACATAAGGCGGTTGTTGACGCTGTGATAGGTTAGAGAAATTGAGCAATTTGGACAGGTGACAGGCTCTTTACACTTGCGACATGTCGCAAAGGTATTATATCCCCTGCGGTTGAGCAGAAGAATTGACTGCGTTTTATTCTTCAGATTCTCCTCAACGGCTGTAAGCAGGGCCGAAGAAAGACCTGTGTTGTTGCCGGCTTCTGTCTCCTCGTTCATATCAACGGTGAGCACTTCGGGAAGCTGAGCCTTGCCGTAGCGGCTGGGAAGCTCAAAGAGAGAGTAACGACCGCTTTTTGCGTAATAATAGGTCTCTACATCCGGCGTTGCCGACGACAAAAGCAAAACTGCATTTTCATTGGCACAACGGAATTTTGCCACATCTCTTGCGTGAAATCTCGGTTTGTTCTCGGATTTATATGTGTGCTCCTGTTCTTCATCCATAATGATGAGTCCGAGATTCTTGCAGGGCGCAAAAACCGCACTGCGCGTACCTACGGCAATTTTAGCTATTCCGCGCTGAACACGCTTGAATTCGTCAAGTCGCTCGCCAAGGGAAAGACCGCTGTGAAAAACAGCTACATCGTCACCAAACAAGCCCTTGAATTTTGAGACAAGCTGTGGAGTAAGGGCAATCTCCGGCACCATTACTATGACATCCTTGTTTCTATCCACGGCTTCTTTGATCAGATTCATAAAAACCGCTGTCTTGCCGGAGCCGGTAACTCCGTAAAGAAGACTGACTGAAGCTTTTTCCTCCAGGAGCTTTTCACGGATGCCCGAAAAAGCAAGGCTTTGCTCTGAATTGAGCTTGGGAAAATCTATCTGCTCATTGACCGAAGTCTGAGGCTTACGCAAGACCTCGCAGTCAAAATACTCGGCGATGCCTTTCTTTACTACTGCGTCAACAACGCTTTGCGTTACTCCTGTATAGTAGCAGATCTCTTTAACTGAAGCCTCGCCTGCATCCCGGATAAGCTCGGCAACGGACCTTTGCTTTTCGCTGAGCTTACCGTCAAAATCAATACCTTCCGAGGTTAGCCTGACCATTCGCTGAGACTTGTCGCCTACACGGCGAAAAGCGTCGTCTGCCTTTACAAGCACTCCCTTGCCTGCAAGCTCTTCCAAAGGCGCAAAGTCAGCAAGGGCGAAAAGCGACATCAGCTGTTCGCGCTTAACGGGCTTTGCAGTCTTTTTGAGGTAGTCGCAAATTCGCCTGTCATCCTCGGAGAGTCCCTCTAAGGGCACGCCCTCTGCCAATGCGTATGTGGTAGTAATATTGTAGTTTATTCCCGCAGGAAGCATTGCTTTTACAGCCTCAAAAAGAGTGCAGTAATAGTTTCTGCTCATAAACTCTGCAAGGGATAGCATCTTTTCGCTTAGCACAGGCTCTTTATCAAGAACCGAATTAATGCACTTCAGTCCCTCGGCTTCTCCTCTTCCAAGAGACATTATTATTCCCTGACGCTGTCGGTTACCCTTTGCGAAGGGCACGCTTACCCTACAGCCCGCTGCCACCTGTTCAGAAAGCTCTGAGGGGACTGCATAATCAAACGCCTTGTCAAAATGATAGACTGTGCCTTCAACAGCAACTGAAGCTATGAGGAAATCCTCAGTCTTCATAATCCGGCTCTAAGATATTGAATTTGTGATTTTTAAATTCTTCAATAGCAATGAGATTGGGTTTGTCAGTTGTAACAATACCTTCGTCTGCAAAATTCTGAGCGATTTCTCTTGCTCTTTTTGCTACACCGATTACCAGTGCGTAACGGCTCTCCTTACCGCTTAACATATCGTCGATTGATGCTCTTGTCATTTTATGGTCACTCCTAAAAAATAATGATAATATATAAGTTAAGCTTTCGCTTACTGACTGATTATCAGGCAGTTAATTCTCTGCCTGTTTCCTTGCGGATAATACTGAGAATTTCGTCCACGGCAACCTGCAGGTCGCCGTTTACAATGTTATACATATATCTGTCTGCAAAATTAATCTCGTACAAAGCCTTCTCAAGACGCTTCTTGATTTGTTCCTCGGACTCTGTGCCTCTTTTTCTCAGCCGTCTTTCCAGTGTCTCCATATCCGGAGGGAGAATAAACAGGCTCACAGCATCGGGAAACTGTGAGATGATATTCTTGCCGCCCTCAACCTCGATTTCAAGTATCACATCAAGTCCCTCTTTGAGCATTTCTTCAATAGGCTTTTTGGGTGAACCGTAGTAATTACCGCAATACTGTGTATATTCAAGATAGCCGCCCTCTGAGATTGTTGCTTCAAACTGCTCGCGGGTTATGTAGTTATAATGAACGCCTGGAATTTCACCGGGGCGAGGGTCTCTTGTAGTATCTGAAACCGAGAGCCTGAGATTGGAGTCAATGGACAAGAGCTCTTTCATTATTGTGCCCTTGCCTACACCCGATGCTCCGGTATATACAAACAGCGTACCTCTTTTTGTGTTGTTCATATCACTCATTTTTCACTGCCCTCCTCAAGTCTGTTTGCAATAGTCTCGGGAGAAATTGCCGAGAGGATAATGTGGTCGCTGTCGGTAAAAAGCACTGCCTTGCACCGTCTGCCGTAAGTAGCGTCTACCAGGTTGCCCTTCTGCTTTGAGTCCTGGACAATTCGCTTAATCGGCGCTGAGTCGGGGCTGACTACCGCCACAAGTCTGGAAGCGGAAACAACATTGCCGAATCCGATATTAATTAGCTTCATAGGCTACCTCCTGTTACTCGATGTTCTGGATCTGCTCGCGGATTTTCTCAATTTCAGCCTTAATGTCAACAACCTTGTGGGCAAGCTTTGCATCCTGAATTTTTGAACCGATTGTGTTTGCCTCTCTGTTCATTTCCTGAACGATGAAGTCAAGCTTTCTGCCGATTGCTTCATTGCTTGACATAATTGTCTTCATCTGTGCAAAATGACTTCTCAAGCGGACAGTCTCTTCATCAACCGCTACCCTATCGGCAAAAACCGCAACCTCGGTTAGCACGCGGTTTTTATCGTATGTGTTGTCGCCCAGAAGCTCCTCAATACGGGCGCACAGGCGTTTTTCGTACTCCTCAACAATAAGAGGTGAGCGCTCTTCGATAAACTTTACTATACCGAGTATTGTTTCGGCTCTCTGCATAACATCAGAGGAAAGGCGCTGACCCTCTGCCTCACGCATTGCGATAAACTTATTGACCGCCTCCTCTGCAACAGGAAGAACAAGTGAGAGAATAAGCTCCTCATCTTCGGCTGCCTTGTGAACTGAAAGCACATCGGGGAAACGGGCAATTGCAGAAGCGGTAGCATCATTCTCGACGGAATACTTCTCGCTTATCTCTTCAAAAGCTTTTACATAGCCTGAGGCAAGGGTGTGATTAACGGTAACTGTTGCATCGGCTGTATCGTCACAGGAGATAACCGATACATACATATCGATCTTACCTCTTGACACCCGCGAATTAACATAAGACTTCATCTTCTCTTCCAAGAAAGCATAGCCTCTTGATGTACGGCAAGAAAACTCAAAATACCTGTGGTTAACGCTTTTGAGCTCAACAGAAATAACCTTGCCGGAAACCTCGGCTTCAGCTCTGCCGTAGCCGGTCATAGACCTAATCATTTCAATCATCCTTTCAATAGAAATTGCTGAGTATTTATCGTCTCTCGCATACATATTAGCCTTGATAAATACTTTAGTTTATTATACCATTGCGAATAGAGATATACAATAGATTTGTAACTCTTTTGTAACTTTTCAAAAATATTTGCAAACGGATAACATATATGCTATAATTTGTTAGATAAATTTAAGTTAAGGGATGATAATCAATGTCAGGACATAATAAATGGAGCACCATTAAGCAGAAAAAAGGTAAGAACGACGCCGCAAGAGCAAAGATTTTTACCAAAATCGGCAGAGAGCTCATTGTAGCTGTTAAGGAGGGCGGAAGCGCTGACCCCTCTGTTAACTCAAAGCTCCGCGACTGTATTGCAAAAGCAAAGGCGAACAATGTTCCCAATGACAATATCGAAAGAATTATCAAAAAGGCTGCCGGCGAAGGCGACTCTACAAACTACGAGGCTGTAACATACGAAGGCTACGGCGCTTCGGGAGTTGCTGTTATTGTTGAGGCACTTACCGACAACCGCAACCGTACAGCCGGCGATGTCCGTCACTACTTTGATAAGTTCGGCGGCAATATGGGTACTCCCGGATGCGTCAGCTTTATGTTTGAGCAGAAGGGTGTTATTGTAATTGACCGCGAGGATCTTGAAAAGGACGAAGACACGGTTATGGAAGAGGCTCTTGAGGCAGGTGCTACCGACTTTGAGGCTGACGATGACATCTTCACAATCTATACTGAGGCTTCCGATATGGGAGCAGTAAGAGACGACTTGGCAAGCAAAGGCTATGAGTTTGTAACTTCAGAGGTTGCAATGGTTCCCAACACCTATGTCAAGGTCGAGGATACTGAGATTCAGGAAAAGCTCCAGAAGATGCTTGATATGTTCGAGGATAACGATGATATCCAAAATGTTTGGCACAACTGGGAAATTACAGAGTAATATACTTGCAGTTTCGGGCAGAGAGGTTTTTTGCCTCTCTGCTTTTTTACAGTCTTGGGCGGTTTGCTCAGACTCAACGCTTTAGTTTTTCGGGAAACATTAAAAAAACCGCCGTTTTAGATAAACGGCGGTTTTGCTGTATGAATATATATCAGAGTCTTTAAGATTGAATCAGCTTTTTGCAGTACCCTTAAGACGGCTGAGCTCCTCAAGGAAGGTATCTTCATCCTCAAAATTCTTGTAAACAGAGGCAAAGCGGATATAGGCAACCTTGTCGGTTTCCTTCAAAATCTCCATAATAAGCTCACCGATATGCTGAGATGTCACTTCCCTATCGTAACCGCTTTGAAGCTGTGCTTCGATTGAATCAACCATCTTCTCCATCTGCTCAACCGAGATATTTCTCTTTTCACAAGCACGCAGAATTCCCGACATAATCTTGTTGCGGTTGAAAACCTCGCGGGATTTGTCACGCTTAACAACAACAATCGGTACTGTCTCGATAATCTCGTGGGTAGTGAAACGCTTTGAACAGCTCAGGCACTCACGGCGGCGACGAATTCGCTCGCCGTCGTCAGCAGGACGGGAATCGATAACCTTGCTTTCTTCAAACCCACAATAGGGACATTTCATATATACCACTCCATATAGTACTTTTTATTCTATATAATAAATTATAGCACAAGATTTTACAATTACAAGTTAATTTTCTTTACAAATAGTTACAGGTTAAAAAAATAAAGAGCCTCCGTTTCAGAGACTCTTATATTTCAATAATTATTAAATCAGCTGTTCTTGCCGGTACACAAGTCATAAATACCTGTGGCAAAAACACAGATAGTGCCCACAATACCCATAGCATATTTTAAGATAAAACCAAAACCGCTCATACCTGTATCAAACAGGGTAAACAACTGAAATACCCAGAGAAGAGAGCCGATAATCTCGAAAACGCCTTCTTTATTACCGGCAATTCTGCGAAAGAACAGCACAATCAAAAGGACTGTTCCCAAAGCCGAGGACCAGATAGATGTGACAATAGAGGTGAATGTGGTGGCTTCTTCAACAGCAAAAAGCTCTGCATCCGTATTGCTGCCGTTGACAATGTTGAAAGCAACGAAAAGCAACTGAACAACCAATAAAACAAGGCCTGCACTGTAAAGAATTTTGCCGATATCCCGTTTCAAAGTGCTCGCCTCCCAACCAGCCGAAGTAAAACTGCATAATATAATATATTTAGATAGTACTTTAGTTTTAGGAAAATGTCAACAGAAAGCTGCAGGCATTGGCAAAAGAACATAATTTTTGGAAGTTAACAAAGTTAACAAAAAGATAAAAAAAGCGCCTGTGAAATATCACAGGCGCTGAATTAGTATAATTGCCGGGTTAAGGAAAATCAGTAATTAACCCAAGTGTTAATTAAAGAATCTGAAAGGAGCTGTGCTGCCCACTTCTGAATAGCAGTTGCGTCTCTTACATCAACGCCGGCTTTACCGTCGCAGTCTGCAGCATCTAAATTGAAGTTCTCAACATCAATGCTTGCAAGCTTCTTCTGGATAGCTGTTGCGTCCTTAACATTGATTGAACCGCTGCTGTCAGCGTCACCTACCAGATATCCGTCACCGACAAAAGTCGGGTCTGTCTCGGTGGTTGTGGTTGCTTCGGTAGTTGTGGGTTCAACATCAGGAGCTGTTGTAGGATCTACATCGGGTGTTGTTGTAGGCTCTGAGGTAACAGGTGTAAAATCATAGAAGTTTGGCTGCCATGTGCCGATTGTCCACTTACCCTCAGTATTCTTGGTATTCATATACATACCGATACTCTCTGTTACAGTAAGATCTATTGTCTGCTCTGTATTACTGCCGTTGTTGATGATATAATGGTCATACTCAGCAGGAATGTAGCCGACAAACTGATTCTCGCCGTAATCGTTTACGAGAGCAAAGTTCATCTGTCTGCCAGGCCAGGCCACCATAACATCTGCTGTTTCTCCGTCGCCGGACCAAGCATAGATGTATGCTTCTGACCAGTTTGACTTAGCGGAATAAACAACTGTGTTGTAGCCGTCTACTACGGGATAAGCGCCGCTCGAAACATCAACATCCCAAGGATCTGTGGGAGCAGAGGGAACATCGGGAGCTTCATCAAGAGAATAGTAGATACAGGCGATACCTGATGAGCCGATAGATCCGGTGAGCTTGCCGTTCTTAACCGTAAACTCATTACCGGTGATAGAATCAGTGTATGTGCCGTCTGTAAGAGTGTTAGCCTTGAGGCTTACAGATTTTGTGGTACCGGAAAGGTTAACGAGAGTAGCACCCAAACCGCCGCGCTCAATCATAGTAACTTTGTTCTGTACTGAGTTGTACTCTGCTGCATCGCCGAAGTAGTTATCGAACTGGTTAACAGCCTTAACCTCGGGAGATGTCCAAGAAGTAAGGTTGAGATCACCAAGGTAGATGTGAGAGCAAATATTCTCGATTGCTGCACGGTTTGCACCTACTGCGTCATCGGGACGGGCAAAGTAAACGCCTGTGATAGTCTGACGAGCAGCTGTGAGAGCCCAAATCTTATTTCTCTGCTGAATTGTGAGAGCAGATGTACCACCGTCAATGTAGGTATCGTGGGACTCGTTCCACTGAATTACATTTTCCTTAGTGAAGTTAGAGCTGGGATAGAAAGGAATGGAGTTACCTGAATTACCGTTTTGAACAACAGCGTCCTTAATTCCCCAATAGGAGGCGCTGTCAGTAACATCCATCATACAAGTGTACTCTGAGAAAGGTCTGCCGTCGCCGCACTTGTTGAGGATTTCGCCGTATGCGTAAATTTCTTCGTCGGGATAATCGGCACGGAGCTTAATTAAAGTTTTCTCCCAGAAATCGGAAGCAAAATATGTATCGTACTTTGTCTCAATGTGCTTTGCAGCGTCAAAACGGAAGCCGTCTGCACCTGCTAAAATAAGCTCTTCGAGGTAATCGTAGATAGCCTCCTGAACTACCTTTGTGCTTGTGTCAAGGTCAGGGAGACCTGAGGTGCAGTGCTGAGTAAGGTCCTCTTCAATCTGATAATCGTTGTAACCGTCCCAGTAATTCTCTTTGTAAGTCATATCAACCCAAGGAGAGTGGAAAGCCTTTGCTGCGAGAATTTCAGGCTCAAAGAGAGCTGCTCTGTCGTTTACATGATCCATAGGGTCTTCTGAAGTATTGTTGTAAACACCGGTGTGGTCGTCATCTGTACCCATATGGTTGATAACTGCGTCAACGATAATCTTAACGCCGAGCTTATTGGCTTCTTCGCACATTTTTACAAACTCAGCCTTTGTGCCGAGAGCGTTGTCTGTGCTTTCATTAATCTGGAAGCCGGCAGGCTGATAGAACATCCACCAACCGTTAGGTGCAACACCGTTTACAGCCGGCTCACAAACCTTAACACCCTTTGTGGGCATCTTGATCTCGTTGGGAGGGGAAACCTGAATGGTGGTAAAACCCTGTTCTGCAATGGTCTCAAGATTATCAATAATATTCTGATAAGACCAGTTCCATCCCTGAATAATCTTACCTTCGTTTACCGTGTCGGTAAGTCCGTAGTTGTTCTCAGGCTTGATAGATTCGAGCATTTTCTGATACTCGTTGTTGTCGGTTGTTTCAGCAGCGGAAGCAGTTACTGCAACAACAGCGAAAGAGAGAACAATGGCGACCGCAAGCAAAATGCTTATTAGTCTTTTTGTTTTCATAAGATAAAACCTCCATATATTTTGGTGTTGTTTTCAGACTCTTTTAAGTACATAGTCAGAAAAGCAAAGGCGGATTGACTGCCGCCAAATAACACAATCAAATTATATATGATATTTGGTAAAAATTCAACAGTTTTTTCAATTATGTTATATAAATTTGGAAATAGTCAATAATTTGCGACTTTTGATAAAAAGATTATCTTTTGCTTCATAATTTGTTTTTAGTATATATACTGACACTTGAAATCACATAACCGCTGTGATATACTAAGCTAAATCAGCTCACGGAGATGTGTAAAATGAAAAAATGCGAATACTGCGCTAAGGAAATCGGCTACAACGATATGTACTGCTCTGACGAATGTGAAAAACTTGCAATAGAATATTATGAAAAGCGTACTAAGCTTCAGAAACTTATGTCTGCCGTCAACATTATAGGCACCTGCTTTATCGCCGTAGGCATCTTTCTGTATGCAATAATCAATTTCATCGGCGCTGTTATGATGGCTGTAGGCGGACTTTCACTGGGAATAATCAACATAGTTCTTCCTACTCCCACAGACAATATGATTAATAAAAGCAAGCTTAAGAAGGCAACCATCACTGTACGAATTATCGGCTGTGTGCTTCTTTTGTTTGGTATCTGTGCAACGGTGCTTGCAATCAGCAAGTTCTAAAAATTTGAATATTCTGAAATTTCGCGTCAAAACTATTAGAGCAAATATAAAAGGAGGTTTTTTATATGCTTGACAAAATAGCTTTGACGCTTCTCATTATCGGCGGTATCAACTGGGGCAGCATAGGACTTTTTCAATTTGATATAGTTGCTTGGATCTGCGGTGGTCAGACGGGCATCATCTCAAGAATTATCTATGCTGTTGTGGGACTTTCTGCACTGTGGTGCATTACCCTGCTCTTCAGAGATAACGCTGTTTCCAAACAAGACAGTGATTCTTCCGCCGAAGCAGGAGCTTAGAATAACTTAAACCACAAAAAAGAGCTGTGACCAAAGAGTGATATACACCTCCAAAAGCGTTCAACTTTTGGCTTTCGTATCACGGTCACAGCTCTTTATTTATTCAGTGAAAACTAAGCTTTGAGTGCTAATTAAGTGTTTTTCTCTACAAGTGCCTTTGTATCTCTTGCGATAACAAGCTCCTCGTTAGTTGCGAGAACATAAATGGGGATAGTTGAATCATCTGTGGAAATCTTGCCTGTTATACCGCCGCGAGCCTTGTTGTTAAATTCAAGGTCAATCTTGACGCCTAAGAACTCAAGATACTCGCATACCTTCTCACGAAGCTGAGGCTGATTCTCACCGAGACCTGCAGTAAATACAATACCGTCGCAACCGCCGAGTACAACATAGAAGCTGCCGATATACTTTGCAATCTGATAGTAGAGCATCTCGTGTGCAAGGTGAGCTCTCTCATTGCCCTTCTCCTCAGCGGCAGAAACATCACGGTCGTCAGAAGAAATACCGGAAATACCCAAGAGACCGCTCTTCTTATTGAGAAGCTGGCTCATTTCCTCGGGGGTACAGCCCTCTTTCTCTGCAATAAAGGTAACAACAGAGGGGTCAAGTGCGCCGGAGCGTGTTCCCATCATAAAGCCGTCAAGGGGAGTAAGGCCCATTGTGGTATCAACAACCTTACCGCCGTCAACAGCTGTAATTGATGAGCCGTTACCGATGTGGCAGGTGATGAGCTTTAAGTCCTTAATGTCCTTGCCAAGCTCCTTTGCAAGCTCAGCAGAAACATAGCGGTGCGATGTACCGTGGAAGCCGTAACGGCGAACCTGATACTTCTCATAGTACTCGTAGGGTACTGCGTACATATATGCTTTGGGAGGCATTGTCTGATGGAAGGCTGTGTCGAATACAACTACTTCGGGAACCGAATCACCGAATACCTGCAGACAGCCTCTGATTGCCTGGACATGGCCCTTATTGTGCAAAGGTGCAAGAGGAATAAGGCTCTCAATACCCTCGATAACCTTTTCATCTACAATAACAGACTCGCTGAAAAGTGCGCCGCCCTGAACGATTCTGTGGCCGATTGCGCTAACCTCGGAGAGGTCTTTGATAACGCCTACCTCTTTATCAAGAAGTGCTTCCTTAACCTGAAGGAATGCTGCGGTATGGTCAGGCATAAGCACCTTTTTCTCCATTTTTCTTCCGTCTGCTGTTTTGTGGCCGATAAAAGAATCAGGATCACCGATACGCTCGCAGTTACCCTTACATACCATCTCTTCGTTAGTCATATCAATGAGCTGATACTTAAGTGATGAACTGCCTGCGTTGATAACAAGAATTTTCATAATTCTTCCTCCTATTGAAATTGATATCTAAATGAAATATAATAATATAATAGTACAATGTGTTGAAAGTTTCAAGCTTTTTTTGAGAGGACTGGAAAAACTTTGAAGGTATCTGCCGTAATTTGCGAGTTTAATCCCTTTCACAAGGGACATAAGTACTTGCTCGACAGCGTTCGAGCTGAGAATAACCAATGTATTGTCACGGTTATGAGCGGCAGCTTTACTCAGCGCGGAGATGTGGGAGTTTTCTCGAAATTTGCAAGAGCTGAAGCGGCGCTCAAAAACGGCGCCGATATTGTAATCGAGCTTCCCGTTCCTTGGGCAGTTGCTTCTGCACAACGGTTTGCAAAGGGCGGCTGCGAAATAATCAAAGCCCTTGGCTCGGTAGACTCGGTGTACTTCGGAAGCGAATGCGGTGATGCAGGGCTGATACAAAAAGCCTGTGAAGCTACCCTTGACGAAAGAGTCAACAACAGACTCAAGGCGCTTATAAAATCGGGCGAATACTATCCCTCGGCTTTAGAGAAAGCGGTCTTTGAATTTTTCGGTGAGGAAACAGCAAAAATCCTCTCTGAGCCTAACAACACCTTAGGCTTAGAGTACTGCAAGGAGCTGAGAGGAAGCTCCATTGAGATAAAAACCGTTAAGCGCGTCGGTGCAGGCCATGACAGCGAGGAAGTAATCGGTGACTTTGCAAGCGCATCCGCTGTCAGAAGCAAGATAAAATCCGGAGAGTGTTATGAGAGTTTGCTCCCATACATCACAAAGGAATACGAAAATCCTGCTTTTATGGAATACGGCGAGAGAGCAATGTTAGTAAAGCTCAGAGAAATGAGCGCCGAAGATTTTGAGAAGCTGCCCGATGTTTCCGAGGGACTTCACAACAGAATTTATGAGGCTGTGAGAGGAAATAACAGCCTTGAGGAAATACTGAGCGCCATTAAGACCAAGCGGTATACTATGGCAAGGCTGAGAAGAATTCTCACCTGTGCTATGCTGGGTGTGACTAAGGATATGCAAAGCATTGATGTGCCGTATATCCGTGTGCTTGGGTTCACAAAAACAGGAGCAGTACTGCTGAAGGAGCTAAATAAAACTGCTTATTTGCCTATCGTTGTAAATGTTGCAGATGGGTTGAGGAATTTAACGGGTGATGCTAAAGAAGTATTTGAAACGGACATAAGAGCCACCGATATTCGCACGGTATTTGAGAAGTCCCCTACTCCCTGCGGCAGGGATTTTGTAAACGGAGTTATAAAAGTATGATGTTATTTGCCATGTTACATTTTCAAAAAAACGGCTGACAACAAGCAAAAACCTTAATACACGCAAGAAATCCACCGGTTGTGAAATGCACCGGTGGATTTATTCTAAGCAGTGGTATTATTAGCTGTGCTGTCAGATAGGATAAGTTTTGTTTTCTTTGTCAAGGAGGGCAGGGTCGAGACCTAACTGACGCTCTCTGCGCTCTGTGAAGAAGTCAATTGAAACCTTGGGGAACTGTGCATATGAAAGCACATCCTCCTCCTGCTGTGCATAGGGAGCAACCTCTGCCTTGAGCTTTTCAAGCTCAGGCTCTAAAAGGTCAGCAGGACGGCAGGTTACCGGTTCAGTATCGCCGATAATCTTCTTTCTGAATTCTTCGGAAATGGGAACGGGTGTTGTACCGTACTTGCCTGCTACCATATCCTTGAACTCGTTGGTGCACATCTTGTATCTCTCACCGAGGATTACATTGTAAACTGCCTGTGTTCCCACAATCTGAGATGTGGGGGTTACAAGAGGAGGATATCCCGAATCCTCACGGACACGGGGAACTTCCTCAAGAACAGCTGTGAGCTGATCCTCTTTTCCTGCCTGCTTAAGCTGTGAAAGCAGATTGGAAAGCATACCGCCGGGAACCTGATAAATAAGCGCTTTTGCATCGGTTGCAAGCATCTTTGTATCAAGAAGACCGGAGGAGATATACTTCTCTCTGAGAGTCATAAAATACTCTCTGAGCTCGGAGACAGCTACAAGGTCAATGCCTGTATCGTACTCTGTGCCCTGAAGGGCTGCTACCATAGACTCGGTAGGTGCGTGGGAAGTGCCCAGAGCCAGTGGGCTCAGCGCTGTATCAATCATATCTGCGCCTGCCTCGATGCCCTTTAAGAGACACATTGAAGCAAGGCCTGAGGTTGCATGGGTATGAATCTGAAGAGGAAGGTCAACCTCCTTCTTGATAGCCTTAACAAGGGATTCTGTCTTATAAGGAGTGAGCAGAGCCGCCATATCCTTGATGCATATTGTATCTGCGCCGGCATCGGCAATGCGCTTTGCATACTCAACATAGTATTCGTCGGTGAAAACAGGACCTGTGGTGTAGCTGATTGCAACCTGTGCCTCTGCCTTCTCGCGCTTTGCGGCCTTGATTGCACTCTCAAGGTTCTTGATATCGTTTAGAGCGTCAAAAATACGGATAACATCAATGCCGTTTGCCACACTGCGTGCTACGAAATAGTCAACAACATCATCAGCATAATGACGATAGCCCAGCATATTCTGACCTCTGAAAAGCATCTGAAGCTTAGTGTTCTTGCAGTGATCACGAATGGTTCTGAGTCTCTCCCAAGGGTCTTCCTTAAGAAATCTCAGGCAAGAGTCAAATGTTGCTCCGCCCCAACACTCAAGAGAGTAGTAGCCTACTTTATCGAGCTGAGAGAGAACAGGAAGCATCTCCTCAGTTGTCATTCTTGTTGCAAGAAGAGACTGGTGTGCATCACGCAGAACAGTCTCTGTGATTTTAATCTGCTTTGCCATTTATGTCACCCTCAGTTAAGTGTAAGAATAACTGCGCCGCTTTCGATAGTTGCGCCCTGGTTTACATTGACAGAAGCAACCGTGCCGTCACATGGAGCAGGAATTTCATTTTCCATCTTCATAGCTTCAAGGATAGCAACAGGCTGTCCCTTCTTAACCTGCTGACCGACGGAAACCTTAACTGCGAGGATAGTTCCGGGCATAGGAGCGTTAACCTCTGTGCTGCCCTGAGTACCGCCTACTGCAGGAGCTTCAGCTGCTGTGGGAGCTTCAGCTGCTGCGGCAGCAGGTGCAGGAGCTGCTACGGGAGCCGGTGCAGGAGCTGCAGCTGCGGGAGCAGAAGCGCCGCCTAATTCTTCTACCTGAACATCATAGGAAACACCGTTTACTGTAATTCTCAAATTTTTCATTTCTATGTCCTCCTGAATTATACTGTGGTGTGCTTCTTAGGCAGGGTGTCTTCCCTTTTGCCCGAAAGAACATCAAGATAGTTTGCAAGTTTATTTCTAAGCTCTGAGGCAGGTATTACGCCGTCAATATAGCCCTGCTTTGCAGAATTCTCAGCAGAAAGCTCAGCTTTGATATAATCCTTAATAAGTGCCTCCTGCTCATCTAATGCTACTGTTGTGAGCTTATCGCCCAAGGCGATATATGCGGCGCCTTCGGGTGATACGGGAGAAACTACTGCACCGCTGAGAGCCAAGATATAGTCAGCTCTTGCGCCTTTGCCTGCAAGTGAGAGATAACCCATACCGACAGCTTGTCCTGTGATAACGGAAATCTTAGCAGTGGTTGCCTCGGCGTAAGCTGAAAGCAATACCTTTGCTCCGCCCAAGCACTGGAAGCCCTCTGTATCAACAGCGGTGATTACAGGAATAGAAAATGCATCGCAGAAGCGAACAAAGGAAGCGATTTTCTTAGCGGTTTTTGAGCTGAGCTTTTTGCCCAAGGTCTTAACTGTACCCACAGAATTGCCCATAATTCGCTGAAAAGCGATTTCGGCATCGTCGAAAACACCTTCGAAAAGCTGAAGCTTTGAATTCATATCAAAGGCTGTGTCAAAGTCGGTACAGGCGTCTGCTGAAACCTCATCTGCAAAGGGCAGAGGTGAAAGGTTATTTGAAGGAAGATAAGAGAGAAGATTTACAACTGCATCAACTGCAGCGCTGTCACTCTTGACAGAAACAGCGGTGCTCTTTTTACCTGTGCAGCAGCTTTCGCTGATAGAAAGAACAGCATCCTCGGTCTTAACAACGAAGTCGGCATTAGCAGCAAGGAGAGCCATGGTTGAGACGCATTTGCCCAAAACTACCGAAATCTGAGGAACAACGCCGGAAAGCTGAGATGAAGCACACAGAAGCTCACCCAGAGAATCAAGGAGCATATTACCCTCAGAGAGTCTGCTTGTGGCATCCTTGTAGAAGCCTACAATGGGAGAACCTGTCTTGAGAGCCAGAGCATAGAGCTTCTTAAGCTTGTTTGCCTGTGCAACGCTCATAGCACCCGAGCATCTATCATCACTCTGAGCGAAAGCGTAAACGAGCTGTCCGCAGACTTTGCCGAATGCGGCAACTGCCTCAGCCTCTACTCCGTCAGAATAAAGCGAAGGAGATACTTCGGTATAAACACCGTCGTCAAACAGAGAAAGCATCAACTGCTCTGCTGACATTGTTTTGTTAGATTTTTTATTATCAGTTCCCATAAGAAGCCTCCAAAGCATTTTTTGCTATTAAATAATTATATAGGAATAATTTGTAAATTACAAGATATTATTTTAATATTATTCTGATTATAATTGCAAAATTTTGATTAATCTTTGCATTCGCCGCCGCAGCAACCCTTGCAAACTCCTGTAAAAAGCTTATTGAGAAATATTGTATAATAATCGCCGTTTTTGAAAAAGCCCAGGTCTAACAAAATATCAAGGTCGGTTGTATCCTTGGTGCTGAGGGTGATAACACCCGAATTGAGCGCAATGGCACCCAATGAGCGGATAAGTCCGTCGGCACGGAGGAACTTCTCATCACGAGTATTCTCGCCCTCTGAGCCTGTAAGTCCCAAAGAGAGAATCTCTATAGTTGATTTATAGGGTCTGTATGCAATGTGACCTCTCTCCTGCCCCTCTTCTTTGTAAATAAGAAGTGTTGTATTCTCAGGATACTGCGATAGCCTGTCCGCATCTTCACAGGGTAAAATTGTAAGCATAACGATTCTCCTTTCGGTTTACTTTAGGTGGCGCGACGGATTTGGATCTGCGGTGAGCTTCTTGACCTCTTCCGCAGTAAGGTCACGCCAATCACCTTTTTTGAGCATACCCAGCTTTACTGTGCCGATTGCTATACGGCGCAGACGGGCAACCTCAAGCCCCAACATCTCACACATTCTGCGAATCTGACGGTTTCTGCCCTCATGGAGCAGAATTTCCAGCACAACCCGTCCCTCCTGTCGGGAAATAACCCTGACCTCTGCAGGGGCGGTCATTCTGCCGTCAAGCATCATACCGTCCTGAAACTGAGCTATCTGCTCATCGGTAACGGCAGGCCGCACGGTAACGCGGTACACCTTGTATATATCCTTTTTGGGGTGCATTACGGTATTTGCAAAATCTCCGTCATTGGTGAACAGAAGAAGTCCCTCGCTGTCCTTATCAAGTCTGCCTACAGGGTAGACTCTCTCTCCTACATCTGCCACAAGCTCAGCAACACATTTTCTGCCTTTTTCATCACTCATGGTTGTAATATAGCCTCTGGGCTTGTTGAGCATTATGTATCTGTATTTGGGCTTTGCCGAAGCGGTAATCTTCTTTCCTCTGACGGTGACCTTATCGGTGTACGGATTAACCTTGTCGCCTATCTCGGCAACTACACCGTTAATTTTTACAACGCCTGCACGGATAAGCTCCTCGGACTTGCGGCGGGATGCAACACCGCAGTCAGCCATCATTTTTTGCAGTCTGATATAACTGTTCTTTCCCATCTTTTATCAATCCTTGTATTTGAGTCAAATAAATCTTAAGAATAGGCAGCCCATATTCAGGCTTCACAGACAATTAATATATCAACGAAAATCCGCTCAAGAACGAGCTAATAAAAAAGTCTGTTAAAAAATCTTTCGAACACCGACGCCTTTTTGTACTCAGCCGAGGTTTGAGCGACAATATCCGTTTCCAATACAACCTCGCCGTTTAATAAGCAAACCTCTTTGCCCACTTTGTCATTCACGCATACAGGTGCAAAAACCACAGGAGCTAAGTAGATGTGCCTCTCGATATTATCGGCATCTGATTTTCTCAATATGGCGGTTTTCTTTATAGATGCTTTTGCCTCAACAGCGCTTTGCTGTGAGCCTACAGCATTAACGCTGTAAACCTCACTGCTGTCTCCGACAGAAATCGCCGTAAACTCAGAAAATCCATAGTCGTAGAGCTTTATATGGTCCTCCCAATCGTTTCGGTCGTTCAAGGTGACGGCAACAAGGCGCATACCGTCTTTTTCACTGCAAGTAACCAGACATCTGCCACAGCTCGTTGTGTAGCCTGTTTTTCCGCCTACGCAGGGCTCATAAAGCCGCAGGAGCCTGTTGTGATTTTGATAGTTCACAATCTGTCCCTCAGGCTTTACGAATTCCACCTTTGCAGAGGTTTTTGCAGTAAGCTCTCTGAAATCGTCATTCTCCATTGCATAAGACATTAAAAGCGCCATATCGTAAGCCGTGGAGTAATGATTACTGTCATCAAGTCCGCTTGGGGTTACGAAATTTGTATTCTTCATTCCGATTTGCTTTGCCCGATTATTCATCAGTTTTGCAAATTCTTCGAAGCTTGTGCTGACTGCTAATGCGACAGCATTGGCGGCATCGTTGCCTGAAGCCATCATCATACCCGCTGCCAAGTCGGAAAGACGCACAACATCGCCTGCCTTAAGATACATTGAGCTGCCCTCCGCTTCCATTTCAGGGGTAAACTTAACCTCTTTATCACAAGCGGCGGCTTGCTCCAAGGCAATGAGCGCTGTCATAATCTTGGTGGTGCTTGCAATGCCCATTTTAGTATTTTCGTTTTCAGCCGCTATGAGCTCAGAGCTGTCTGCACAAAATAGAGCATAGGCACTTGCTGAAATTGAAAGCTCTTCTGCACTGACCGTTGGCATTGCGAAAAAAGCCGATATCAGCATAAACAGCAAGGTCAAAAGTGCCGAAAAAGTACGTCTCATAAAACCACCCCGATACAAAATATGCTCGGGGTAGCTTGCTTATTCTATCTATCAGAGAAGCTCGTCATCGCCAATCTCTGTATCCTTCTTTTTGTCCTTGTCAAAAAGCTCTTTAATCTTGTCGAAAAGCTCGGGTACAAGACCTACTATGCGGTCAGCAGGGCCGTCATATTTCTCGACAGGAATAAACTTAACATCACCCTTAACAACGGCAATGAAGCCTACAGGATTGATAGTTACACCTGCACCGCTGCCTCCGCCGAAGCCGGGCTGCTGTGTCTCTCTCTTGGGACGGATATCACTTCCGCCTGATGCAAAGCCGTAGCTTACCTTGGAAACAGGAATAATTACTGTGCCGTCGGGAGAGGTAATGGGATTGCCGATGATGGTATTGACATCCACCATCTGCTTGATTTTCTCCAAAGTTGTGTCCATCATTGAATTAATAGGATGCTCGCTCATTTTGTATTCTCCTTTGTGTGTTTGGGATTTTTACTTAATACTAAGAGTAGGTTTTCGGCTTCGACTCCGCTTTCTGCAAGCATTGCAACAAGCTTTGTGACCTTGATTTTTGCAATGCCCTCAATCAGAACAGAGGAATCTGCGCCCTCGGAATAATCCGGTGTAATATCAACGGTGAAGTCCTCATACTTCGAAACATTCTCAAGGACTGCACCGACAATAGGATAGATAACAGAATATGCCCAACCGCAGATAATTGCTGTATCGGCGGCGTCTGAGCCGACTACATTGAGCCTTATTTCAAGATTTTTGAGAGTTGCTCGCTTAAGAAAGCTTGCAAGCAGGTTCCATGTATTCTTGACGGTGACTTTAAGTACTTCAAGAAAGCCCACAAGACCTTTTTCCTCATAGATACCCTGCAGGGTGATTTCATCGTCCCAATTGAGCTCCTTGCCCTTTTTCAGAAGCTTTTCTTCTTTCAGGTACTTTGTAGATTCTTCGTCGGGTAAAAGAACATACTTAAACCATAGATAATGTACTGAAACGCGGAGGACATCCTCGCCGTCGTCGTAATGTAGTCTGACTGTAACATTCAAATTCAGAAGCAATACGATGAGAGCAATAATTGCGTCCACCGCTAAAAACGCGTAAAGCAAGGTATCACCCCCTACTTGTGCAACCGTAAGCGTTGCGGTGAAATATAAGCCTTTGAAAAAATGTAAATCTGAGGCTTATCTGCATTGAAGCTGTGTCTTCTGCAAAAAAGCTTTGCGTTTTGAGTTTTACAAAGCCCTGTACTTACTCCTCAGTGGCGGCGGTAATAATCTCTTCTGCCGTCATTGCTACCATAGCGTCCTGCTCAGAGTTTTCATAATCGCCCTCTGAAGAAGCATCGCCTGCTTTATTCTCAGAAGCAAAGATGCTGAGCTGAGAATCGTCACCGGAGTCACCGTCGTCATCGGACTCTTCTCCATCGCTTTTTGTGTTGGGAATTTCGGGAAGCTCTGATAAATCGGAGATACCGAAGCAACGGAGAAAATTCTCGGTAGTGCCGTAAACAAGAGGTCTCCCGGGAAGCTCTAATCTGCCCTTTTCCTCAATAAGGTCCTTGGCGGTAAGGGAGCCGATAACACCGGAGCAATCAACACCTCTTACCTGCTCAACAAAAGCCTTTGTTACCGGCTGATTGTAAGCTACTACAGCCAAAACCTCCATAGCCGCCTGTGAGAGAGGGGTATTTCTTCTTAAATCCATAATAGTGCGAATCTCGGGAGCGTACTCCTCTTTAGACACCATTTGGTATGACTTATCAAGCTTTATTACTGTTATTCCACAATCTCTGCTCTGATATTCCTCCATAAGCTCATCCGCGTATTTCTGAGCTTCCTTTTCTGTAAGCTCCAAAACAGCTGCAAGTCTGCTTAAAGGAACCGAGTCTCCGCTTGCAAACAGTATGGCTTCAATTGTGTTTAGGATTTTTCTCAAGCTCATCTTCTGCCCTCCTCAATCATTCTGACCTGTGCATCTTCGCCGTCGCCGTCGATAACGACACGCTTGCCCTTTACAAGCTCCAAAACAGCAAGGAAGGTTGCTACAAGGTCGCTCTTTCCGTTACAAGCTTCGAAGAGAGTACTGTATCGGACAGACTTTTTGTGCCAAAGATTACGCATAACACGGATAATTCGGGAATTGACCGATATTATCTTCTTCTCAACAATTCCCGAAAAAGCCTCTCTTGAGGGAGGAAGCTTACGCTTGCCTCTGCCCACAGCGGCAACATAGGCCTTAGAGATATCCTCCGGAGGGTGGAGTCTGTTATATGTTAAGTCAAATTCAACAGGAGAAGGATTGCGGGTAAACCTATCGAAGCTTACCATTGGCGCAAGCTTTGCGGCTACCTCGCGGCAAAGCTGATACTCAATAAGCTGGCCTTGAAGCTCCTCTTTGAGTTTTTCCGCCTCCTCTTCATACTTGGGAAGAAGCATAACCGACTTGATATAAACAAGCCTTGAAGCCATCTCCAAAAATTCAGAGGCTATATCCAAATCCTCACTCTGCATTCTCTCAATCTGCTCCATATACTGTGAAAGCAACAGAGAGATTTCTATATCGCAGATATCAATTTTATTTTTTGAAATCAGCAGTAAAAGCAAATCAAGCGGTCCTTCAAAAACCGGCAGCTTATACTGGAGCTGTGCGGTATTCTGCATAAGCTGTCACCTTTCTTTTTGCAAACGGTAGTTAGGTTAACCCACAAGCATAGGGTCAAAGAAATAACAAAGCTTCAGTAAATAATTACCGAAGAAGCCGATTATACCGTCCAAAGCATTTGAAAAGAGCAATGCATACAGAGCTAAAGAAAAGAAAATCTGGTATCTGTAACAAAACTCAACAGCTTTATTGGGTAGAAAAACAAAGAGGATCTTGCTTCCGTCAAGAGGGGGAATGGGAATGAGATTAAATACGGCAAGGGTTACATTAATAGAAACATAATAGGTTAGGAACAGCCATACATAGCCACCCACCTGACTGAATATTACCTGCGGTAAAAAGTGAACGAGCAAAAGGACAATACCGCCGCCGAGCATTCCGCAGATTATGTTTGAAACCGGCCCTGCCAAAGCGGTGATTGCCATATAGAGCTTGGGTTTCTTAAAATAAGCAGGATTTATGGGAACAGGCTTTGCCCAACCGAAGCCGAACAAAAGCATACACAGAGCGCCGAAAATATCAACATGCTTTAAGGGATTCAGTGAGAGTCTGCCTCTGTACTTAATGGACTTGTCACCCAGAAGATAAGCAACGCCTGCATGAGCAAACTCGTGAACAGGAAGAATGAGGAATATCATAAACAGGATAACAAGAATGTGAATAACGGCGTTGGTAATGCTGAAATTACCTCTTAATATATCTGATAACACTTTAACGCTCCTTAATAAATAATCGACCTGATTGCATCTGCAAATATTCTGAGAATCTTTATTGCTATGTCATCTAATAATCCGCCGGGTTTGCCGATTGTCAGAAATAACACAACAAACCAACCGAAGCTGATAATAATTTGATTTTTCTTGATTCCGTCGACCCAGTTAGGTCTGAGGTTAAAGAGAAGCACTTCTGACATATCGAAGGGAGTAAACGGAATCAAATTAACAAGCATACTTAACATACACATCTGAGTCAGAGTGTAAAACATAAGAACTATGCTGTGGTATACATAGCCGACAACAGACGGATTTGCAAGCTCATCATAAATTCCCTGATAGCCGAACAAGGCTGCATCGTGCAGCAAAATATAAAATATGAGGGTGACAACCGACATCAGAAAATATGTCACAACACCTGTGATGCAAACACAGATCGTACCGATGACAGGATGATAAAACCTTGAGCGTCTGTAAATTATCGGGGATGTAAACCCGATGTTAAGAACGGACAGAGACACAACACCGATAAGGTGAAAGCTCTTATTGGGAGCGTAGGCAAGGTATCCCCTGCGTTTTATGTTTTCGTCTCCGAACTGTTTTGCAACAAAAGCCATAGACAAATTGTGCACGGGAGCTACCACCAAATAAAACATCACTATCGCTAAAGCCACTCCCACAAGAATAGTAATGAATGTGGGGATTCTGTCAGAATAATCCTTGAAGCTTATCAAAAATTCATACATTGACAAATCACCTCAACTCTCGTAAAAATACATAGTTACACATTGTGAATATACATATATATTTTATTATATATTAAGTTACATAAAAAAACAAGAAAAGTTTTTCAAAAAAACACTTGCATTTTGATGGGTTTTCTGTTATTATAACAGAGTTACAAACGATATTATGTCATTTAAGGAGGTGCAGAAGCATGGCAAAATGTGATTTCTGCGGAAAGGACGTTAAGTTCGGTATTAAAGTTTCTCACTCACACAGACGCTCTAACAGAACTTGGAAGCCCAATGTACAGAGAGTAAGAGCTGTTGTAAACGGCTCAACCAAGCACGTTTATGCTTGCACCCGTTGCTTACGCTCAGGTAAGGTGCAGAGAGCTGTTTAATCCGTTCTTTGTTCTGATAAGAAACTAATATGAGAACCCCTCTTCAAACGAGGGGTTTTTCTTTTTTTCTCTATAAAGCTATGCCCTATACTAAAACATAATAAGAAGTGTACACGAAAAAAGCTCCGACTTGATAAATCAAATCGGAGCTTATCTTATTTACTCAGACCTATTTTAGCAGTACAAATGAATTACTCTGCAGCAGGCTCTGAGGCAATCTCGGGAGGAGTTGTTGCGGAAGCAAGTGCTTCTGCTCTGAGAGCCTCAAGGTCAGGCTTCTCTGTGTAGATTGTGAGATAGCGGCCCTTATTTATGAGGTTGTAGTCATCAATTGTAACCCAAATCTCAGAAGCTGAAACGCCTGTGTAGTCGTCACTCTGAGGTGAACCGTTGTTGGATATGATGATGTTGTACTCGGCGCCCTCGGGAAGAGCTGCGTCAATTGTGAACCAACCGTCGCCGCCATCCATCATTGCAACGCCGGGCCATGAAGAGAACGCGTTGCTTGAACCGCTCCATGCCCAGAGGAATGGCGTCCAGGTTTCCTCAGCGTTTAAGTGTGCTGCGTGAATCTTGTAGCCTGTGCCTGCGTATAAGTATATGTAATTTACAGTTGTTGTACCTGCGGGAACAATACCCGATGCATTGTCGGGAATTTTTGTCTCATCCATTAGGTAAAGCTCAACTGCTACAGGAGAGGTATTATACTCAGCGCCTACTCTGTACTCCCTGACAACAGGGTTTGCAATAACTACCTCTGTACCGTCGTCCTTAACTGTTAAGAAGTTGGTAATTACAGTACCGATGCTTACATTCATTTTAGCAAGGTGCTTCTGAAGCATAGTAACATCCTTAACATTAACATCACTGCTATAGTCATAGTCTGCCAAAGCTCTCTGTTCTTCGGTGAGAGTGAGAATATTAGCAAGACCCTTCTGAATGTAAGTAGCGTCCTTGATGTTTACTTTGCCGTCGCCGTCAACATCACCGTTTAGAAGAGAAGGAGCAACATAAGGCTTATAGTAATAAGTAACTGTTGTGTTACCCTCTGCAAACTTACCTTTTGCATTGCCGTCAATTCGGCTGTAGTCATACTTGAGCTGGAGTGAAGAATCAACATCTGTCACATATCCTGAACCGATTTCACCGGTAATAACCATAGAGGTTAAGGTCTCGCCGGTTGTCTCGTCAACATGCTTAACTGTTACCTTACCGTTATTGGACTTAAGACCTACTGACTCAAAGCTTTCCTTATCAACTGCAATGATAACACTTGAGGGTGCTACCGTGAAGGTATTGCCCTTTACCTCGTAGAGAGCATCTACACCGGCTGAGGTGTTGTCTGCAATAACAACCCACTCGGAAACGGTATCGTCCTTCATTGTAACTTCCTTAGCTTCAGTGCTGTTAGAATTAAATACTACTGCAAGCTTTTTCCACTCGCCATCGGTATCATTCTCTACTGTATAGCCCAGAGTTTCTTCAATGCTTGTAAGAGAAGAGTTCATTGTATAGGCTGTTTTGTAAGCGTCTGTGCCGGCTGTGAAGGGAGTGAACGCCTTACGGATATCAATAAGGCCCCTGTAATATGAAACAAGGTCTGCGTTTGAAATTGCAAGCTCCCAATCTATCTCGTTAACTTCGATAGATGACTTGTAGCTGTTGTGGTCGCCGTCTTTGGTGCGTGCCATCTCCTCGCCTGCAAGGAAGAAGCATACACCCTGAGATGTAGCAACAATAGCTCCGGCGAGCTTATTCATCTCAATAAGATTTGCATATCGCTGTCTGTAGTTAGCATCCGAACCGTATACGGAGGTTACAAGTCTGTCGTACAGAGTGTGGTTATCGTGACAACAAGAGTAGGTTACGCACTGAGACGGTGCCTTGGGAGACCATGTGCCTCCTCTGCCCACTGTGTTTGCACGGATACCGTATGCAATACCGCCGTAGCAGGACTTAGCACCCTGAGCAAAACCGGCTGTTTCTGCGTTAAACACATTACCCTTGATAGCGTCGCGAATCTGGTCATTGAACATTGCAACTCTCTCGGATACATAACTTGCGTTTGCCTGTGAACAGCTTACTGTCTTTGTGCCCGCACAGGTTGTTGTATCAAATACTGATGAAGAAGCGTTCCAGCCCTCACCGTACATAATGAATCTTGAATCGATTTTGTCGAGATCCTCACGAATGAGGTTCATCGTCTCTGCATCGTGAATACCCATAAGATCAAAACGGAAGCCGTCTACATGGTACTCTTCTGCCCAGTAGCGACAGCTGTCAATCATAAACTTACGGTACATTGCACGCTCGGAGGCTGTGTCGTTACCGCAGCCGGAAGCGTTTGACCAACCGCCTGCTGCATTCTTTCTGTAATAGTAGTCGGGAACAAGAAGCTGGAATGTGGATGTCTCGTTATGGTATGTATGGTTGTAAACAACATCCATAATTACAGCGATGCCTGCTTCGTGGAGTGCCTGAATCATCTGCTTGCACTCGTTGATACGGACATTGCCGTCATAGGGATTTGAGGAATAGCTGCCCTCGGGAACATTGTAGTTCTGAGGATCATAACCCCAGTTGTACTGATTTGCAGCATCCTTTGTCTCGTCAACTGTTACAAAATCATAGAAGGGGTTAATCTGCACATGAGTAACGCCAAGCTGCTTAAGGTAATCAATACCCGTTGCAATATCTCCCTCGCCGTTTACAGTTGTACCGGTCTCTGTGAAAGCAAGGAACTTACCGCGGTTAGCCAAAGAAACACCTGAGGTTTCGCTTGCTGAGAAGTCTCTTACAACTACTTCCCAAACAATGGCATCTGTCTGCTCATCAACGAAGATATGAGCATCTTTATCCCAACCCTCAGGGTCTGTGGAATCAAGGTCAACAACCATTGCGCGCTTACCGTTAACGCCTACTGCCTTTGCATAGGGGTCAACAACCTCAGAGGTCTTTTCTTTCTCAGTTACGAGAGTGGTGTTGGTAACGGTGTAGGTGTAGTAGGTATTCCTGAAGTCACCTTCAAGGGTAGCCGTCCAAACACCTGTCCACTTTTCGCCGTCCATGAGCTTAGTAAGTTCATAAACGCCTAAGTCTTCAGCGCCGTCTTCATTGTCGCTGCCTGTAGCGTAACGATTGAGCTTAACCTCGGCAGATGTAGGAGCCCAAACCTTGAAGGTCGTTGCATCTTGTGTATAAAAGCAACCCAACTCTCCGTCATAGGCATACTCCTTATCAAGAGCCTGTGCGGCCTTCTGATAAGGGTTTTTTACCTCGTCTTCTGTTGCTGCAGGCTCTGTAAGTGCCGTATCTGATCCCTCATCTGCACTTACGGAAACCAGTGCTGTTGAAGAGATACTCACAATCATCAAAACAGCAAGCAACATAGAAATGATACTTTTGATTTTCATTGCGAAAAATCCTCCTTAAAAATTTATATTCATCCGACCGAATATCCCTGTTACCTCACTCCGAAAAGCGGTATAAGACGGAATATTCAAGCGAAAAAAATACCTTACTTCCTGACCTTTTCAAATTCGTCCTTAGGCACAAGCACCAAAGCGCTTGCAGCAGGAATGTGTATCTTGTGGCTGTACTCTCCGATATAATCAACACCTGATTTGTCACGGTCTACAACCGCAACCCACCAACCGGAAAGTCCGAAAGCATCAAGGTCAAAGCTCTGCCCGGTGCTGTCGCCGTTGAAGATAAGGAGAAGTTTCTTCCATTCTCCCTCAGCACTATTCTCAATAGTATAGGCTACTCCCTTATCGGAAAAATCGTAAAAACGCATCGATTCTACGGTTTTGGTTGTGTTATCTCTGAAAGCGCTGACTGATTTGCGAAGCTTAATCAGACCCTTGTAATAATCAACAAGGTCGGAATACTCCACAAGTCTCTGCCAGTCAATGCGGTTGAGCTCTGAGGGTGACTTGTAGCTGTTGTGCTCGCCGAGCTTGGTGCGAGCCATCTCCTCGCCTGCAAGCATAAAGGGAATGCCCTGACTTGTTAGGATGATTGCAGCCGAGAGCTTGTTCATTCCGATGATTTTTTCATGGCGCAATTCATAAGGAACTTTCTCACCTAAAACTGAAAAGCACAGCTTATCGTAAAGTGTTCTGCCGTCGTGGCAAGAGGCGTAGTTTACAGCCTGTGAGGGAGCTTTTGCCCAGGAGCCGACCTCGCCCTTGATACCTCTTATAAGCTCGTTTTTCTTAGAGCCGTTTTGCAGAAATCCCTGAGAGAGCTTCTCAAAGTCACTGCCCTTGAGAGCATCGCGGATATTGTCACAAAAAGCTCCCACGGTATCGCTCAAGAGGTACATATTGCTCTGATTAGCCATATGTGTGCCGGGCTTAGAGGCGGTAGGCATATGCCATGCCTCGCCGTACATCAGAAGCTTTGTGCCGAACTCCAATTTATCAAGCTCATCGCGGATAGCCTGCATAGTATCTGTATCGTGAAGTCCCATAATGTCAAAGCGGAAGCCGTCGAGATGGTACTCCTTAATCCAATAAAGACAGCTGTCAATCATATACTTTCTGAACATTTTGTGTTCAGAGGCTGTGTCGTTGCCACAGTAGGAGCCGTTTGACCAACGGGATTCGCTGTCGTATCTGTAATAATAACCGGGAACGGAAAGGTCAAACCAAGAGCCAACATTATAGTAAGTGTGATTGTAAACCACATCCATAACTACGGAAATACCTGCAGAGTGAAGAGCCTTAATCATCTCTTTGCACTCTTTGATACGAACCTTGCCGTCATAAGGGTTTGTAGAAAAACTACCCTCGGGAAAGTTGTAGTTCTTTGGGTCATATCCCCAATTGTACTGGTCTTTATCACTCGCCTCGTCAACAGAGCCGAAATCGTAGAAGGGATTTATCTGGACACAGTTGACGCCCAGCTCACAAAGGTAATCAACACAGGTTTTCAGCGAGCCTTCGACGCCGCTTAGGCTTGTGTGCTCTGTAAAAGCCATAAACTTACCGCGGTATTTCTCGGAAACACCCGAAGAAACCGCATAGGAAAAATCTCTGACCTGTACCTCCCATACAATTGCATCTGTGGGTTTATCAAACAGAACTCTTTTGTCGTCCTCCCAGCCGTCGGGATTGGTGGAGGCAAGGTCAATAACCATTGAGCGGTTGCCGTTGACACCGGCGGCTTTGGCGTAAATGTCGGCTGTTTCAACCTCAGGTCTGCCGTTGTGCTTAATCAAGTATGTGTAGTAAACTCCGTTTAGGTCACCTTCAAAGATATAGCTCCAGACACCTGTGGCAGAGTTCAAATGCATTTCATAAGTACCGAGAGTCTGGGCGTCCTGCTCTTCATCGCTGCCTTTTGAAAAAAGGCGAAGCTCAACGCTCTCAGCCTTTGGCGACCAAAGCCTAAATTCGGTCTGAGCTTTAGTGTAAATAGCTCCGAGCTCACCGTCGAAGTAGAATTTTTCCAATTCATCTACACAAACTGTATGTTTGTAAAAATCGCGGTTAGCACATAAATCTTCCATAAACAAACCTCATTTCACAAAAAAGCCGAACACAGCATTTCACATATACAGTATAACACAATCTCCTATACAAATAAAGATGAAAACTGCTTTTTACAGCAGTTTTCATATACAAATTTTATCTTCAATTTTCGTTCATTTTGCCTATTGCTTTTTATAAATATCCATATCCGGACATACTTCCGAGCTCGTCTTCGATAGACAGAAGTCGGTTATACTTGGCGGTACGCTCTGAACGGCAAGGAGCACCGGTCTTTATCTGACCTGCGTTTACAGCCACGGCGATATCAGCAATGGTGGTATCCTCGGTTTCGCCGGAGCGGTGAGAAATCACCGTAGTATAGCCTGCTCTTTGCGCTGTTTCGATTGCTCTGAAGCTCTCTGTAAGGGTGCCTATCTGATTAACCTTTACAAGAATTGAGTTGCCTGCTTTCATTTCAATTCCCGGCTTCAGTCTCTTTGGATTTGTGACAAAGAGGTCGTCGCCTACAAGCTGAATTTTACTGCCGAGTGCCTCGGTAATCTTTACCCAGCCCTCCCAATCGTTTTCGGATAGGGGGTCTTCCACAGAAACAATGGGATATGCGGTTGAAAGCCTCTCAAAATATGAAATCAGCTTTTCCGTAGAAAGCACCTCTCCCCGTTTGGGAAGCTTATAGTTACTGCCGTCGTACCACTCGGAAGCCGCCGCGTCAAGAGCAATCTTTACATCGTTTTCCGAGTAGCCCGATTTTCTCACAGCCTTCAGGATTATTTCGATTGCCTGTTCGTCACTTTCAAGGTCAGGCGCAAATCCTCCCTCATCCCCTACTGCTGTGGACTTGCCCAAGCTTCTGAGCAGCTCCTGAAGCGAGCGGTAAATTTCACAGCACCAGCGAAGCCCCTCGGAAAAGCTCTTCGCGCCCAGAGGCATAATCATAAACTCCTGAATGTCAATGTTATTGGAAGCGTGAGCACCTCCGTTGAGAATATTCATCATAGGCACAGGGAGTCTGTGGGAAAATGCGTTGCCTAAATAGCGGTAAAGCGGAAGTTTCAGATAATTTGCCGCCGCTCTTGCAAGAGCTAAGGACACTGAGAGTATTGCATTTGCACCAAGCTTTTCTTTATTCTCTGTTGAGTCAAGCCGGAGCATTATGTCATCAAGGTACATTTGGTCAAAAACAGACTTGCCCATAAGAGACGGTGAAATCAGGGTATTGACATTGTTGACCGCTTTTGTAACCGCTTTTCCTCCGTACTGAGCACCGCCGTCACGAAGCTCAACCGCTTCAAACTCGCCTGTCGAAGCTCCTGAGGGTACTGAAGCTTCGCCTGTAATTCCGTTTTCCAGAATCACTCTGCACCTTACCGTGGGAAAGCCTCTTGAGTCTATAATCTGAGAAGCTTTTATTTCTTTGATAGAATATTCCATATTCATCCTCCTTTTGCTTTATTCTCTGCAAAAGAAGAAAAAGTATTCGCAGAAACGGTTTAGAGTAACAGCTTGTAACAACAATTCCGTAACAACTAACAGCGTTTGAGTATATAATTTATTAGAAAGGAGGTTCTTTATGGAGCCTGTATTGTATACGGTTTTGCCCGGAAACACCCTTTGGGGAATTGCTAACTTCTTCGGCATAACCACAGACGAAATTATTGAGTTTAACAATCTCACAGAGCCTGAGCTGATATATCCCGGAATGGTTCTGAAAATTCCCGTAGAACGCCCTATGCCCCCTCGTTACTACGCTGTTCGACCTCAAGATAACCTCTACGACCTCGCACAAAGATACGGTATGACGGTAAACGATATTCTTGCACTTAACCAATTTGCAAACCCAAACTTGATTTATCCCGGACAGATAATTATGCTCAGAAGATAATCCCACCGATTTTACAGGGAGCTGTTTCATAAAAAGATAACCGCTCCCTGTAAAATTTGTTTGCAAACGGAGATTTCTGTGGTATACTGTTATTTTAGAAAAAATTACCAAGGGGTGGCTGTATGATAAAGCTTTTATCAAAAATCTTTCTAAAAGGAAAGGATAAAACCACAGACGCAGGAAGACGAGCATGGGGAACGCTGTGCAGTATATTCGGAATTTTTCTCAACATTCTTCTCTTCGGCGGAAAGCTTACCGCAGGTATGCTCTCGGGCTCCATAGCAATTACCGCCGACGCTTTCAACAACATTGCAGACGCCGGCTCTTCGCTCATTACCTTTATCGGATTCAGATTCGCAGGTATGAAGCCTGACACAAAGCACCCCTTCGGACACGGACGGTTCGAGTACATATCAGGACTTTTGGTGTCGGTTGTCATTGTGATTGTAGGCTTTGAGCTTCTGACCTCATCAATAGGCAAGATTATAAACCCTGAGGCAATAAGCGATAATCAGATTGTTGCTATCATTATCTTAATTGCTTCAATCATTATTAAGGGATATATGTTCTTCTACAACAGAGCTATCGGCAAGCAGATTAACTCCTCGGGTATGAAAGCAACTGCTATGGACTGTATCTCTGACTGTATTGCAACTACTGTTGTACTTATTTCTGTTATTATCAGCACAACTACCGGCATCAATATTGACGGCTGGTGCGGTGCTGCGGTAGCTCTCTTTGTGCTCTTTGCAGGCTTTAAGTCTGCTTTGGAGACACTTCAGCCCTTGCTGGGTGCACCTCCTGAAGAGGACTTTGTAAAAGAAGTTGAACAGACTGTTATGGCTCACGAAATTGTGGTCGGTATTCACGATATGGTTATCCACGATTACGGCCCCGGCAGACAGATGCTTTCACTTCACGCTGAGGTTGACGGTACGGGAAACATCTATCATATTCACGATGAGATTGACATTATCGAGCAGGAGATTCACAAAAAGTTCGGCTGCGAAGCTGTGATTCATATGGACCCAATCGAAACCGACAACGAGGTTGTCAAAGGCTACAAGCAAAAGGTTGTAGAGATTGTAAAAGGAATTCACAAAAACGCTACTGTCCACGACTTCAGAATGGTACCCGGCCCCACACACACCAATCTTATTTTTGACGCTGTTATCCCCTATGAAATCAAAGATGACGAAGAGGTTATCAAAGAGAGAATCGGAAACGCCATTGAGAGCAATATGGAAAACTGTCTGACAGTTATTCACATTGACAGACCTTACACAAACACTTAAAATTGTAGCAAAACGCACCTGCTGACATAGTATGTACTTAGATACTAAAGGCAGGTGCATTTTTATTAATAAGAATTATTTTCACCAAATACGCCCTGTGTTCAGAGAACCTTTGGGCGCAGTGGCTCACATCAAGGGCAGTGAGAAATACCCTGAGATTGAGGGAACGGTTAAGTTCTACCAAACTGTTAAGGGAGTAATAGTTTCGGCACAAATAAGCGGACTGCCAAGCTCGCAAAACCCCTGTGAAAGCAGAGTCTTCGGGTTCCATATTCACAGCGGTGACAGCTGCACGGGAGACAGCACAGACAGCTTCAAAAATGCCATGTCACACTATAATCCCAAGGACTGCCGGCACCCGCATCACGCAGGAGACCTGCCGCCGCTGTTTGAATGCTTCGGAGAAGCTTTTTCGGCAATGCTCACAAACAGATTTACCCTTGATGAAATAATAGGAAAAACGGTTATTATCCACTCAAATCCCGACGACTTTACCACTCAGCCTTCGGGAAACTCCGGCGAAAAAATAGCCTGTGCAGTTATTAATAAAACCTGTAATTGCAGATAAGTGACAAAAAACAGCCTCCTGCGGTACTCATCGCAGGAGGCTGTGGTTATCTATGTCGTTTTGCAGCTTTGCCGTTTCGGTTTTTGGCTGTCTTTCGGTTATTATTTTTTCTTTGAGCGCTCTGTCTTGAAGTATTCTGCCTTGAGCCATTCTTCGAAGGGTAAGCTTTATTTTCTGCCAGAGGTGCAACCAAGCAATTTTTGCCTGTGCCGATAAGGTCACTTCTGCCTGCATTTTTCAGAGCTTCAATAACAATACGGCGGTTCTCAGGCAAATAGTACTGTAGAAGCGCTCTCTGCTGAGCCTTTTCCTTAAGGTTGCGAGGAACATAGACCTCTTCCATTGTGTAAGGGTCAAGTCCTGTGTAAAACATACAGGTTGAAACAGTACCCGGTGTTGGGTAAAAATCCTGCACCTGCTCGGGATGAAGTCCCTCAGCCTTCAGGAAAAGCGAAAGCTCAATGGCATCCTTGACAGTGCTTCCCGGATGAGAAGACATAAGATACGGCACAAGGTACTGCTTCTTTCCCGCGCTCTCGGTAAGCTCATAAAAGCGCTTCTTAAAGCGCCTATAAACATCGATGGGAGGCTTGCCCATATATTTGAGCACATTCTCGGAGCAATGCTCGGGAGCAACCTTAAGCTGTCCGCTGATATGGTACATTACCAGCTCCTTGAAGAAGCTCTCGTCCTTATCTGCAATGAGATAATCGAAGCGGATACCCGAACGAATAAACACCTTTTTCACCTTGGGAAGCTTTCTGAGCTTTCTCAACAGTTCAAGGTAATCGCTATGGTCAACCTTTACGGCAGGGCACATTCTCGGAGCAAGGCATTTCTTGTCAGCACAAAGTCCCCGTTTTGACTGAAGCTCACAGGAATTCTCTCTGAAATTTGCTGACGGTCCGCCTACATCGTGGATGTATCCCTTAAAATCAGGCATCTCGGTTATTGCTTTTGCTTCTGCAATGACAGACTCGTGGCTCCTTGAGCTTATCTGTCTGCCTTGGTGGTAAGCCAGCGAACAGAAGTTGCAAGCTCCGAAACAGCCACGGTTATGAATAATCGAAAACTTGACCTCCTCAATGCCCGGTACACCGCCCAACGCCTCATAAGAGGGGTGATATGTACGCATAAACGGAAGAGCATAGACCTCGTCCATCTCCTCTGTTGTAAGAGGAGGCATAGGAGGATTCTGTATTACGATTTTATCTCCGTGACGCTGAATAACTCGGCTTCCTCTGACGGCATCGTGTTCGGTCTGCTGGATACGGCAAGACCTGGCATACTTCTTCTTGCCCTCGTCAGAGGGGTCTGAAACCGCCTCAAAGCTCGGGCATTCACGAACGGGTCCGGGAGTATAGTCGTGAGTTTTCACGGCATAACATGTACCTAAGATATCGGTAAGCTCCGACTTATCCTCACCGCTGCTCAGTCGGTTTGCAATCTCAACAATATGTTTTTCGCCCATTCCGTACATCAGTATGTCGGCTTCGGAATCAATAAGAACAGAGGGTCTGACCTTATCGTCCCAATAATCGTAATGGGCAAAACGGCGCAGTGAGGCTTCGAGTCCGCCTATGGCAATGAACACATCGCCGAATAGTCTGCGGATATTCTTTGAATAGACAATAACCGCCCTGTCGGGCCTTGCGCCTGCTTTTCCGCCGGGTGTGTAAGCATCGTCGCTGCGACGCTTCTTTGCGGCTGTGTAATGAGCTACCATCGAATCTATGTTACCGCTGTTGACAAGAAAACCCAGACGGGGCTTGCCGAAGCGCAGGTAATCGGCATCTGACCTTGGCTGAGAAAGAATGCACACCTTGTAGCCTGCTTTCTCAAGCACGCGGGAAATAATGGCTGTACCGAAGGAAGGGTGGTCAACATAGGCGTCTCCTGTCACAAAAACAAAGTCTGCCTCTTGCCATCCGCGGTCCGTCATATCCTTTTTTGTAATAGGTAAAAAGGGCATAAAAACTCCCCCAAAATAAGATACAAACAGTATAGCACAACAAAGCTGTAATTTCAATGAGCACATAATACCAACATGATTGAAAGCCTTGTATTAACTCAGCAACAAAACATCTGTTTGCCTTGCCTTTTTGCAAGAAAAAAGAGCATTGCTTTCAAGACAAATCAGCAAAATTACGGGTATTACAATGTTTTTTAAAGGGAAACTATTTACAAATAAGTATTCTTTGAGTTAAAATACTTCTATATTTGTGTTTAGGTTTTCTTGCAGAAATCTGAACCCTGAAAGGACAGTATAGGTATGAAGATTAGAATTGGTATTTTCGGATACGGTAACTTAGGCAGAGGAATTGAAAGCGCAATCCGCCAAAATCCCGATATGGAGCTTGTGGCTGTTTTTACACGCCGCGATCCTTCAAGCCTTAAGATTGCAACAGAGAACGTTACAGTAGCAAGTGCAAATGATGTCGCCGATTACAAGGATAGAATTGATGTTATGATTCTTTGCGGCGGAAGTGCAACAGACCTTCCCAACCAGACTCCTGAGCTTGCAAAGCTCTTTACTGTTGTTGACAGCTTTGACACTCATGCAAGAATTCCCGAGCATTTCGAGAATGTAAATAAAGCGTCTATGGACGCCGGTAAGGTTTCTATGATTTCCGTAGGCTGGGATCCGGGTATGTTTTCTCTCAACAGACTTATGGCAGAGTGTATTCTCCCAGAGGGCAAGGACTACACCTTCTGGGGCAAGGGCGTAAGTCAAGGTCACTCAGACGCTATCAGACGCATTGAGGGCGTATTAGACGGAAAGCAGTACACCATTCCCGTTGAGAAGGCTCTTGACGCTGTCAGAAGCGGCTCTGAGCCTGAGCTTACCACAAGAGAAAAGCACATAAGAGAGTGCTTTGTTGTGGCAGAAGAGAACGCTGACAAAGCTCGTATTGAAAAAGAAATCAAGGAAATGCCCAACTACTTCGCGGACTACGACACAACAGTTCATTTTATTTCTCTTGAGGAATTAAAAAGAGATCACAGCGGTATTCCCCACGGCGGTTTTGTTATCCGTACAGGTAAGACAGGCCTTAGAAAGGAAAACAGCCATGTTATTGAATACAGCTTAAAGCTCGACTCTAACCCCGAATTCACCGCTTCTGTAATAGCAGCCTTTGCAAGAGCCGCTTACAGAATGGAAAAAGAGGGACAGTCAGGATGCAAGACTATCTTCGATGTTCCTCCGGCATATTTAAGCTCTAAGTCAGCAGAAGATCTCAGGGCACATCTGCTTTAATATCTTTGAAAATAATGCAAAAATCCCCACATAAAGCTGTGGGGAAATAAAAAACGGATAAAAGGAAACGAAGAAATAACCTTCGTTTCCTTTTTTGTATAGTCAAAACTATCTGCTAAACCGAGGGAATTACTCCCCCATAAATGCACAAATAAAAAAACCGCTGTAAAGCGGTTTTTTAAGCAAAAATCAAAATTAATAGTTTTCAGATCTTACCTTGAAGTAAGCCTGGGGATGGAAGCAAACAGGGCAAACCTCAGGAGCCTCTGTGCCGACAACGATGTGACCGCAGTTTGCACACTCCCAAATAACAATTGAGCCCTTCTTGAATACTTCGCCCTCAGTTACATTCTGAAGGAGCTTGCGGTAACGCTCCTCGTGAGCCTTCTCAATCTTAGCAACGCCCTCGAACTGCTCTGCGATTGCATCAAAGCCCTCTTCTCTTGCCTCTTTAGCAAAAGTTGCGTACATATCGGTCCACTCGTAATTCTCGCCCTCTGCTGCTGCAGTAAGGTTCTGAGCTGTTGTGCCGATGCCGTTTAAGTGCTTGAACCAGAGCTTTGCGTGCTCTTTCTCGTTAGCTGCTGTCTCCTCAAAAATCTGAGCTATCTGAACATAGCCCTCTTTGCGAGCCTTGGAAGCGAAATATGTGTACTTGTTTCTTGCCTGAGACTCACCTGCGAAAGCTGCCTGAAGGTTAGCCTCGGTTTTTGAACCTTTAAGATCCATAGTATTACCTCTTTTACTTGAAAATTTATAAAAACAGTAATAATTACTGTTTTTATTGAACTTATTATATTACAATTCCTGTAGTTTGTCAAGAATTTCCTGCTTAGTATAGAGGGAATTCAGCACCTCTAAAAGTGCGTTTGACGACAGGTACTTGGGAAGGCCTAAGCTCTCGCACAGCTTGAGCCTTAGCTCTGACGCCTTATCTCTGCCGGAAAGTCCCATCAGGAACATATCGCTCTTTGTTATTCCCCGGTTTATCTCTTTAGCCTCGGAACAATCGCCCACCGTAGCGCCACAGCGCAAAAGAGACTCTTCGAGCACCCGGACACTGAGACCTTCAACGCCCAAAACGCCTTCTTTGGAGGGCTTTTCTTTGCGCTTCTCCTTGCCCTCGACCGTGGGAATATAACAATGCTTGATACTTTTTTCGGGAACAATGCCTTTGAGAAAATTTCTGATTACAAAGCCTGCCGAGTCGCTGTCAGTCATAATAACCAGACCTCGCTCCCGGCTGAGCTTACGGATTAAGCTCTGCTTTTCTTTATCCTTGAAAATCCTAAATCCCGATGTTGTGATTATGGGTGAGCTTATGAATTCTCTGAGCCTCTGCTTATCGTACTTGCCCTCCACGATAATTGCTTCTTTTATCTCAAGCATAGCTTACTCCTTAGACGCGATTATAGAAAGGCTTGCAATAAGCTTTTCTACTGCTGCTTGCTCATTCATAGGCACAGAGTTTAGCTTTGTGCTGAGCAAAACAATTGCGTCGAGAGATTCTCTCAAGGCATTTGTTGAGAGCCTCTGAGCTTTAGTCTGAGCCTTTTGCAAAACCCATGCGCGGTTGCCGTATTTGAAGAAATCCGCGGTTTCTTTAATTGGTACACCTGACTCAAGGGACACTCTCGCTCTGTAAAGGTCAACATAAGCAAATCCCAAAAGCCGTACAACGGTTCTCGGATCTTCCTTCAGTGCAAACAGCTGTGCCAGCTGGGTGTAAGCCTTGTCCATATTACAGTAGATAACATTATCCACCATCTCGTAAACTCTTGCTTCAAGCTTCTTTATAACCGTGGTCTCAACCATTTCGACGGTGATTTCTTCACTGTCCCCTGCAAAGGCGCAGAGCTTATCAAGCTCAAAACGCAAGTTGGCAAGGTCGGTACCGCAATAATGAATCACCTTGGAGGCAACAGGCAGAGACAGCTTTTTACCGAGCTTATCAGCCCATACAGCAAGCTGATGCTCCAGAGCGGTTGCAGAACGCATATTAAGTTCAGCCACTGTGCCTATCTTATCCACGGCGTCGCAAAAGGGCTTGAAGCGGCTGCGCTTCTTTTTTTCGTCTGTACTGTCGTTTTTTTCCTTGGACTCTAAAGCAGAGAAGCTGAAGATTACCACGGTAGTATCGGGAACATTTCTGAGAATATCGAGCAAAGCATCGTAGTCCTCTTTGCTGAGCTTGTTTATCTCTGCGTCTGTAACCCAAACGCAGTTATACTCAGACATAAACGCAACTGCGCCCACAGCGGCGGCAAAGGATGTTAAATCGAAGGAAGAAGAAAACTTATGAAATCCGAACTCAGAGGGGTTTTCCCCCGCAACGCTGTGCAGCAGCTCCTTTGTGTAGAAATTCACAAGGTATTTTTCGTCTCCGTAAATAACATATATATTATTAAATTTTTTCGATGAAATATGCTTTTTGAAGGTCTTTTCGTCAAGCCTCGCCATACACTTACCTCATTCTGATAAATCTATATCATACTTAATATCAGCATCCGTTGCAACCCTGTTTGCCACAGGTGCAAGGTACTCTCTGAGCGCCTTTGCAGTAAAGTCATCGCCGGGGATTATGAGAATATCGCATGACAAAAGGGAGGAATTTTTCGGAGCGTCACGGGTTATCAAAACATCGGGCGACAGGTATTTTTCGTCAAGATGACCGCAGTCGCCGTTATCGGGTAGGATAAGGATATCCGTATTCCCTGCCCGGATATATTCGTAAACTTCGTTATCCGACGTCAGTACCGTTAAGGTTGCTTTATCCCAAAGAGAAACCTCATAATCACCCTCAAAGAAGATTACATTTCCGTCCTCAATTTCTCTGCTGATATCATTTGTATTATCATACCGCAAAACCGTCTTGTAGTCAAACTGTGAGAGAATATTTTTAAGATAAATATCGCTGTTCTTTCTTCCCGTGTCGATTAATATATCGCTGTCACTGCTAAGGAGCTTTTCAAGCTCATCTACGAATACATTGGTCTTGCTGTTGCTTCCGCCAATAGTTAAGACCGCGTGTCCCTCTGAGCTTTCCAGAATAACAGAAAGTCCGGAGCCGGTATCAGGCACGGTGAGGGTTATCACATTTTCTCTGACTGCATTATGAGAGACAGAGCTCAGCAGAATAATAAGCAGTGAGAACATCGCGGCAAGCTTATATCCCCTGCTTTTACCGATTAGCACAGCCACAGCCGCAAGGATAAGGGTAGCTGAAATCCAAAGCACAAAGTATAAGCTATCCGCTCTGATATATGAATACTCAAGCTTTCTCAAAAGAGAGCAAATCCATATAAGATAGTCGAAGAATACTCCGGTGACAAATGCAAAAAAGTCGGCAGCAAAGGGCAGAAAGCTTACAAAGTGGAACATCACACAAAGTGCCGATGAAACAAGCGCAACACCCAGCAAGGGCACAACCGACAAATTGGCAATCAACGAGGCCGAGGAAAAACCCTTAAAGAAAAGAATGTTTATCGGCAGAGTCCAAACCGTGGCGCTAAAGGTCACGGAAAGAGTAACTATAATCGGATTAACAAGAGCTTTAACAGGTCTTTTGCTGTAAACAGAAACCCTTGAAAGCTTTTTCACAGCATAACTGCTGAGCCTTTGGCTCCAGAGAACTATGCCTAAGGTTGCGGTAAAAGAAAGGAGCATTCCAACATCGCCTACGGCATAGGGGTTAACCAAGAGAATAACAAGTGCCGCCGCTCCGAGGGAATTTACGGAGTCGTTTATGCGGTTGATGAGCTTGGCAACAATGCAGAATATAAGCATAACAGATGCCCTCACCACAGAAACTCCCAGGCCCGTAAGCAGTGCAAAGCCTACAACACAGCCTATGGTAAGAAATGAATAGACATATTTGTTGCGAAAGATAATGCGAAAAAGATACAGGCACAGAGATGTTACTATAGAGATATGAAGTCCAGATACTACCGCAATGTGAGAAAGTCCCGAAACACGCAAAAGCTCCTTCGTTTCTTTAGATAACGCGTATTTGTCACCGAGAGTCAGCGCAGAAGCAAAGTCGGCTGTGTCCTTATCCATTTCAAGATAAACAGCGCGCCTGAGGCTTTGTCGAAGCTCGATTATGCGGTACATAAAAGGCTTATTCTCAGTTCTTTCAACGGAAAACTCGGGCATATCAAAAATATCCGCTTGCAAATAGAGCTTCTTTGAAAGACTGATGCCACTCTCCACAGCTTCAAGCTCTGCTTCAAAGGTCACCTTATCGTAAGGCAATGAGAAAAAGGGCTCGTCTGCTCTGACTAACAGTCCGCTCTTGACATCTTTGCCGTCTATTGTATCAATATCCATTTCATAGCAATAACAGCCGTTGCTGAAAATCACCTCGTCTCTCTGCGTTGCAGTAACTACTGCGGTTTTGCCTGAGTATGCTCTCTGAACGGGATAGACACAGTTTGCAGAGAAAGTGAAAAACATAAAAGCTGACAAGGCAATTGTCAGAAATACCAAAGGAATTGAAGCCGTACTTCTTAGAGTCGCAAAAAGCATTGATATGATAAACAGCGCTGCGGCTGCGACGGCGATAAGCAAAGCATAATCCCTGCAAAAATAAAAACAGGCTGTCAGTACCGAAAAGCAGGTAATTCCTGTCAGTCCTAACAGCCGTTTCATAAAAATCAATCCTTATAAATTACTTAAAGAAAAGAGGGAGTTTCTCTAGGAAGATAATATCGTCTCTGTCTGCGGCGTCACCCTCGGCAAGTATAGCAGCCTTACCTACGATATTTCCGCCTGCTGTCTCGACAAGCTTCACGAGCGCCTCTAAGCTGGCACCCGTGGAGATAACATCATCCACAATCAGCACACGCTTGCCCTTGACGCTCTCAACAGCAGCCTCGCCCATATGGAGAGTCTGGACATTTTTGGTTGTGATAGACTTAACCTCGATAGAGATGGGATTTTTCATATAAACCTTGAGGTTCTTTCTGGCTACAATATAATTGCCGCAGCCCTGACGAGCCATTTCGTAAGCAAGAGGAATACTCTTAGCCTCGGCGGTAACAATTACATCGTGCTCGGGGCAGATTTTAAGAAGTGCCTCTGCGGATTTTTCGGTAATCTCAACATCGTTAAAGAGGATAAAGCCTGCAATATCAAGATGCTCGTTTACTTCGAAGAGCTCAAGCTCTCGCTCTGCTCCTGCAATATTAATCTTATAAGTTTCGCTCATAGCTATTTCTCCTGTTCCCTTTTATCAGTTTAACTTTTCGGAAAGCTTTTCTCCGCCCAAGAGGTGGAAGTGAATGTGGAAGACCGTCTGTGCGCCCAGCTCTCCGCAGTTGTTGACAATTCGGTAGCCCTCGCCTGTACCGGCAAGACGGGCAATCTCAGGAATCTTTGTGAAGATATAGGCAACTATATCCACATTCTCCTCGGTGATGTCATTGGCACAGGTGAGAATATGCTCCTTGGGAATAATCACAACATGGACAGGTGCCTGCGGATTTATATCGTTAAAGGCAATAATCTTATCGTCTTCATATACCTTTGTTGAGGGGATTTCACCCTTTGCAAGCATACAGAAAATACAGCTCATTTTGTGTAACTCCTTTTTGTTGAATTCAAATGTTTACTGAAATAATTGTAATACTTAGTAACTTTGTAGTCAAGTTTTTTGCAAGAAAAAGTGCTTTCTGCAAAAAAACACACCCTGCACACAAGGCAGAGTGTGTAAGCAAACACGGCAGTGTTCATCATTTTTAGCTTTTTGCTTTTATCTTTTTTTCTTCTCCGTGTATAAGGCGGACAATGTTTTCTCTGTGCTTGATTATTACAAAGATGCCGATTATGAGCATAATGGCAGTTGTAACAATTACATAGCTCAGTCTCAGCTCTGAATCTGTACCCAGAGAAGGCTTATACTGCCAGAAATAAGTAATAACAAAGTTCCAGACAACAATTGCAACCGCAGAGAAAAGTGAACCTACGGAGATAATTCTTGTTACAAGGAAGAAGATAAGGAACACAGAAAGAGTGAGGGCAAGCAGACGCCAATCAAGAATCAGCAAAACGCCCGCCATAGTTGTGACGCCCTTACCGCCTCGAAATCCGAAGTATATGGGATAGCTGTGTCCGAAAACGCAGAAGAGACCTGCAAGATATTTTCCGAAAGTAATGTACTCGAACCTGA
>JBJEOT010000020.1:0-12225 GCA_051880855.1 Ruminococcus sp. | reverse complement strand
AACCCTTGAGTACCTTTGCTCTCGGGTCGGAGATAGAGTAAACCGCATGGCCCATACCGTAGATAAGACCTGCCTTATCGTAAGCCTCCTTATGAAGAAGCTTTCTCAGATACGCACAGATTTCCTCATCGTCAGTCCAATCCTTTACGGTCTTTTTCATCTCATTGAACATACCTACAACCTTGGCGTTTGCTCCGCCGTGCTTCGGGCCCTTAAGAGAGCAGAGAGCCGCCGAAACAGCAGAGTAAGTATCAGTACCCGAAGAGGTTACAACGCAGGTAGTAAAGGTGGAGTTATTGCCGCCGCCGTGCTCTGCATGGAGCACAAGAGCAATATCAAGCACACGAGCCTCTAAGTCTGTGTACTTTCTGTCAGGGCGCAGTAGCCTCAAAATATTCTCAGCAGTTGAAAGCTTCTTGCCGGGATTGTGTATGTAAAGGCTCTTGCCTTTCTGGTAGTGGTTGTATGCATGATAGCCGTAAACAGACAGCAAGGGGAATACCGAAATGAGCTGTAAGCACTGTCTGAGCACATTATCAAGAGAAACATCGTTGGCGTTTGAGTCATAGCAGAAAAGCGTAAGAACAGAGCGAGCCAGGGTGTTCATCATATCCTCAGAAGGAGCCTTCATAACAACATCACGGACGAAATTTTTGGGCAGGGTGCGGTAAGAAGCCAGAAGCTTCTGAAAACGCTCAAGCTCCTCAATTGTAGGAAGCTCACCGAAAAGGAGAAGATAGACTGTCTCTTCAAAGCCGAATCTGCCGTCGGTAACAAAGCCTGTGATAAGGTCATTTATGTTGATACCGCGGTAAAACAGCTTGCCGTCTGTGGGCACAACCTTGCCGTCTACGATTTTATTCTGTCGAATCTCAGATACCTCGGTAAGGCCAGTAAGCACACCCTTACCGTTTAAGTCTCTCAAACCTCTCTTAACATCAAACTTGGAATAAAGGTCAGTGTCGATGCGTGAATTATTGATGCACTTTTGGCACAGCTCCTCTACTATGGGAGGTGTCTGTGAGTAAGCATTGTGTTTTGCTGTCAGTGTAATCACTGCCTTTCATAAAAATTAATGACTTTATAATAATTCGCTTTCACTTTACAATATATATCTTACACCTACAAAGATAAATAATCAATACACATTACTATTAACTTATTGTGGAATATTTGTAAACAGATTACTTTTGAAAGCATTTTCAATATATGACCATTGTAACACATAATTGTGCACTATTTCAAGTCATTTTTCTTAAAATGATTTTATTCTACGGTATTATGAATTTTTTGATTTGAAATTATGCAAATTTGAGTCCAGCACCGCTCGGTACGGGACTCAAGGCACAAGCTGTTGCTTTATTTTGTCAGTTCTTCTATTTTTCGGCGCTTTTCATCTTCGTCTTCAAAAGAGGCAAGCCTGCTCAGAAAAATCTGCTGGGAAGTAAAACCCAAGGATGAGTATGAGTTAACGGTCTTGGCATTCTCGGCCAAAGCCATCAGACTCTCCGGGCTTGCTTTTGCGGCGGTGCGGTTTTTATTTTTCATATCATCACCCGTAGTATTATTACCGATGATACTCAGAATAACCGAAACAAAAAATGCCTGTGAAAAATCACAGACATTCAAAAAACTAAATCAGTCAGCTCTTACTTCAGAGCCGTTTTTAACCTCGGAGAGAAGCTTTATCATAAGCGTTTTGATATCCTCTTCGATATCTCCGCGGTATCTCAGGCTCAAAGCCTCAAGCCTTGCAACCTCTTCTTCAATCTCCATTTTCTTGGCAGTGCTTTCCATTATAATCTTCTCAGCTTCGGCAGTTGCCTTTTGTACAATCTGCTCTGAGCACTGCTTAACAATGACAAGCGCCTGTGCAATTGACTCCTCACGCTTTTCAAGTTCACGAATTCTGTCGTTTTTTTCAGCAAGCTCGCAAAAAGTGTCATCGGCGTCAGAGGCAATATCCTGCAAAAGTCTGTCTACCTCGGTCTTATCATAATACTTGCCCTTCTTAACAGGCAGCATATATCCCTCTATTTTGCTTCTTGATAAACCCACTCTCACTACCTCCTTAGCTGATACAATCCTTCCAAATATATCAGAATTGTATCATATATATTGTGGTTTGTAAACCTTTTTTAACAATATATTCGAATTTTCTGTAAATTATGCAATTTACATCTGTATCTCAAGTCTTCGGTTGTGTACTTTTCATTGTGTGTATGCTATAATAGAAATATAAATGTATAAATATACCTTGGTAATCTTTTTAGTGAGCATAATCATTTGTAAAGGAGGAGAAAATATGACCGTAAATAAAAAAACAAAACGCAAGGTTTTGCGTATTATTTCGGTGATTCTTGTGATATTTCTTTTCCTCTCTGTTGCCTCAATGGCGGCCACGAAAATTATATATGACTACATCTTCCCAAGATATGACTATACAGACTACACTTTTGCCCTCAGTCCGCGGTACTGTCAAATTGAGAGCGAATACCCGCGGACGGATATTTATTTTGAGTCAGGCAAAAACACTCTCCACGGCTGTCTCTACGGCAGCGGCGACAAGGGACTTGTTGTTATATCTCCCGGCCTTTCACGGGGAGCAGAGGGCTATATAGGCGTTGTTATGAGCTTTGTGGACTTTGGGTGGAGGGTTTTTACCTTTGACCCCACAGGATGCTTTCAGAGTGAGGGCGACTCCTCTGTCGGCTTTGCTCAGGAGATTCTGGACTTGGACTCAGCGCTTGACTACATTGAAGCCTCTGCCGAGCTTTCTTCCCTTGACCTGTTCTTGTTCGGTCACAGTCGGGGCGGATACGCTTCCTGCTGTGTGCTTTCTTTAGGTCACGAGGTCAAAGGCGTTGTAACCGTCAGCGGAGTCAACTCCTCAATGGAGGTCACCTTTGAATCCTCAAAGGAATACGCAGGCAATGCTGCCTATCTCGGTTATCCCTCTCTTTATCTGTATCAGGTTATGACCTTCGGCAAAGAGCTTACTGACATCACCGCCACAGATGTAATTAACGAAAGTGACTGTCCGTTTATGATAATCCAAGGCGCAGACGATAACATTGCCCCTTCGGATACAACCTCAATCTACGCCCACAAAGAAGAGATTTATAACCCCAACACTCTGTTTATGCTCTCTTGTGCAGACCATCAAAGCGGTCACTCGGATTTGCTTTACTCCAAGGAAGCCTCACAGTATCTTGAAGATGTTGCTCTCCAAAATTTTGTACTTAAGCAAAAGTATCCCGACGGAATTCCCCCGGAGGAGGCAGAGAAGTTTTACAATTCAATCGACCCCATGCTTGCAATTGAGCCTAACCAAGAGCTTATGGAAAGGGTAAACAGCTTCTTGGAGGCTTGCAAAACAAAATAGATAAATTCTGAAAAAAATAAGCAAAAGGCTGTGACGGTTTTCGTCACAGCCTTACCTTTATAAAAAATTATTTCCGTTTACCGTCTGCTTTCTTAATGCGATTGCGAATATCCTCAAGCTGAGCCTCAGCCTGCAGGCTAATCTTTTCGTTAAAAGCGCAGAGGTTTGAAAAATGCTCACAGTTGTTGCGAATGAAGTGATAGCCCTTCTCGCCCAAATGCTCTCTTGCAATTCTCACTGTTTCCTCGGGAGAGTTCTTCAGCTTAAGCTCTTTCTTAGAGTAAACACGCACCTCCAAAAGGCCTCCTTTAAGAAAATCTCCCAAAGAAGTCTCGTTGACATCGTTATTTTCACAGTGGAGCATATCGCTCTCAGAGTCACCCTCGCCGAATTGGATAACACTCTGGCCTGTGTAGATTCCGTGGTGATAATAGCCTGTGCGCTTTACCCTTACCTGGTCCCCTGCCTCAGGCTTTTTATACTCCCACTTCTCCTCAAAATCCCGAATACTGTTACGCTTTAGCATTTAAGCATCCCTCGATAATATCAACTACATCTCCTACGGTAACACAGTGAGAAGTCTCGTTGATGGGAAGCTCAATAGAAAACTCCTCCTCAATGGCCATAACAAGCATAAGCATTGAAATACTGTTGAGGCAGAGGTCCTCTGTCAGACGGCTTTCTCTTGTGATATCGTTAAAAGAAATGTTTGTCTGAATTCCTTCCATAATTGCTTCGGAAAGAATCTTAAGTCTCTCTAAAATCATTTTTCCACCTTTTCTCTCACAATCTTAAGGCTTCCGCTTCTGGGGAAATCCTCTTCTCTCAGCTTAACCTTTGCAACTCTCATAAATGAGGGTACCTCTGAATTGAATTTATCAACAGCAGACTGAATAAAAGCCTGAGGATCTTCGCACTTCATTGCTTCGAGAGCCTTTTGCTGAGGGAATACCTGCAAAGCGATAATGCCCTTGCCTGCTTCGTTGGTATCCTCATAGGCCATACAGCTGTGGATAAAGGGGAGCTCGCAGAGTCTGTCCTCAATCTCCTCGGGAGAAACATTCTCGCCGTTATCAAGGATAATTACATTCTTGATTCTGCCTGTGATGTAAAGGTTGCCGTCGTCGTCAAAGCGAACAAGGTCGCCTGTCTTGAACCAACCGTCCTCAAAGGCTGCGGCATTTGCTTCGGGGTTGTTGTAGTAGCCGAGCATAACATTCTCTCCCTTAATCCAAAGCTCGCCGTTTACTACCTTAAGCTCCTGATAGCCGTAAGGAATACCGACGCTGCCGGGGTACTTGAGGGGATCAACGTTGCCCGAAACAAGGTTTGAGCTTTCTGTAAGGCCGTAGCCGGGGTAAAGCATAACATCAAAGGGAATAAACTTATCTGTAAGCTTCTGAGGAACAGCAGCAGCACCGCAGATAATAACATCCAGCTGACCGCCTACTGCCTCTTTACCGCGCTGAGCCATAATGCTCCAAACAAGCTCGGCAAGACCGGGAACAAGAACAAGATATGTAGGCTTTGCCACAGGAAGGTCCTTGAATATATTTTTCATATCCTCGCACATATACACAAGCGAGCCGGTATAGAAGGCGCTGAGACCTGAGCGGACAAGGCCGAAAATATGAGTAAAGGGAATGATTGCATAGTAACGGGCAAAGAAGCTGTTGCGAGTACCGTAGGCACCGCTTACAGTACCTCTCATTATATTGCCGTGAGAGAGAAGTACACCCTTAGGCTTACCAGTGGTACCGCCTGTAAAAATTATGGTACAGGGGGTATCGGGGGTTACATCGCTCTCTGCCTCAGCTGCATCGCCCAAGAGAATTTCATCCTGACTGTAAACAGGAATATCGGGATTCATTGCCTTGTAGGCATCGCCGAAAACTCTGCTGTAGATGAGCATCGAAATGTCAAAGCCCTTGCAAAGAGGAAGAACATTCGAAGGGGGTGTCTGCATGGGAATAGGTACGCAAACACAGCCCATAGTAACCGACGCAAGGTAGATACGCATAAAATCATACTCGTTTTTAAGCATAATTCCAAGGTGGTCGCCCTTCTTAAGACCTAAGGAAGAAAGAAAACCTCTGGTCTTTGCAATCTCGTCAATGAACTCCTTGTAGTTTACTTTTTTGTCAGAGCTCTCGACTGCCTCAAGCTCGGCATATTCCGAAAGGCAATGGTCAAGAAGTCCGTTAATTGTTCTGATTTCCTTAAGCCTTGCTCTGTCGTCGGGTCTCATTCCGATTAAAAATTTCTCACTATACATTTTTTACTCCTCACTATTATCTGAATTTATCTTACACCTACAGTCTCTTTTTCTTCTGTTTCTGACTGCTGTGCTGAATCCTTTTTGTCTTTTACCTGCTTGAACTTTGCTCTAAAGCGTCTCATACCCTCAAGCTCTTTCTCGCTCATCTGAGCATAGAGCTTTCCTCTGAGCTCCAGCACCCTGTTGCTGAGAAGCTCGGTAGCAGATGCAATCTGCAAAGCGTTGGGCACCTTGGGAAGTACCTCTGTCAAATCTATTGCCTCGCCTACCATCAGCTTAATATGACCGAAGGGACGGAAATCGCCTGAAATACACACAGGTATAATCTCTGCTTTTGTATGAGCGGCAATAAGCGTAGCTCCTGCCTTAAACTCCAAAAGCTCCTCGTCAAAGTTAATTCGGCCTTCGGGGAACAGTCCGAGCTTTTCGCCGTTCTTAACCCTTCTCTCGCACTCTCTCATACTTTGCAGGTCCATAACCTCACGGTCTACGGAAACACAGCCCATAATCTTAAGAAGCGTGCCCTTAAAGCCTGTCAGCACCTCTTTTGCTGTCATTACGGATAAGTGTTTTCCCTTTGCCAGTGTAAAAATCAGAACAGGGTCAAGGGGATTGCTGTGATTTGCTATGATAACCGTACCCTTTTTCTTTGCATCTTCTCTTGCCTTGTCACTTTCATAGTAAAGCTTAGGCCACCATAGAGAACAAAATAGGCCGAGAATAGTATACACTCCGAAATTTCTGAAAAAAGAATACCAAAGCTTCTTAGCCTTTTCCTTAAACGGCTTTTTCCCGTTGCTCATTTCACTCCGCCTCCTTCTTCACAAAGGACCTGGAGTTCTTTCATTTTATTCTCAAGGTGAAGCGTCAGGCGCACAAGCTCCTCCTCGCCCGGATTCTTGTCGCTGCACATCTCGCTTAAATTAATTCTGTCTCCCACCATTACCTTTACTGACTTCATAAAGCCGTATTTCGGGGTGTGGTAAATGGGAATTATATCAACCCCCGTGCGCACTGCCATTAAGGCAGCAGAGGACTTGAAGGGAAGAATCTTACCGTCCGTTGAGAGCTTGCCCTCGGGAAAGATAAGAAGCACTCCGCCTTTTCTCAGGTGCTCTGTTGACTCATAAAAGAAATCCATACTGAAAGAAAAACGGTCTACCTTTATAGCACCTAAGTTCTTCAGCACAAAATGAATAAACTTACTGCTTTCATATAGCGTCTTGCCTACCACACATCTCACATATCTAAAAGCGAACAGAAATATTATCAGAATAAAATCCATAAAGGAGGTGTGGTTTGCAACAACAATCGCAGGTCCCTTAAAAGCAAATGTGCTTTGGCGCTTCTCCTTGCTTTCGTGTCTTATTTTCGGCAGGAGATAGAGCCACATACTCCAAAGCGCAGTTGACTTGAACACATAACGAAATAATCTCTTCATAAAACTAGCCACCCATTAACCCAATCTGTGATCTCAGACGGCGTTGCCTTTCCCTGTCAGCTCTCTTGCAAAGTCAAGCGGTGTGAAAAGAGGCTTCGACTGCTTCATCTCAACCTCTGTTTCAAAGTGCTTTGAAATAACAGAGAAGAGATTGAAGTAGCTCATACTGTCGCCGCCTAAATCGTAAATGAAGTTGTCGTTATCCCCTATCTTATCAACCTCTGTAAGCAAAACCTCGGCGAAGCAGTTCTTTACCTCCCTAAGAGTTTCTTTAAGGCTTTCATCGTAAATCTTGCTGAAATCTTCAGTATTCACAGGCTGAGCCTTCTGAGTGGTTATTTCGCCCGACTTGATTTTTCTCAGAAGCTCTGCACGCTTAACCTTGCCCAGATTCTCCGGAACTTCATCCTCGGTGACAAGCACCTGTGCAGGTCGGTGCGTCAGCGGAAGCTTCTCTATGGCTGTAAAGATTTTTGAAATCATAACCGCTCTGCCGAAGGAGCTTACGCCCTTGCTGACACCCAGCACAACAGACGGTCTGACCGTACCCGAGTGCTCAAGTCCCAAAACGCAGAGCACAGCGTCCGGAAAAGCAGGAAGCTGCTGCTCAATTGCATCTGGACTTATGTTCTCGCCGTTTTCGCCGATAATAACATCGTCCTGTCTGCCTGTGAGCACCCATCTGCCTCTCTCGTCAGCAGTACACATATCACCTGTGTCAAAGTAGCTGTTTTCATCGCGGTAAACCTTGCCCTTTTCTGTAAGGAAGCCTGAGCAAAGAAGCTCGCTTTTTACCATCAGGGAACCGGTCTCGCTGAATTTATACTCAACATTCTCAAAGGGTCTGCCAACCGTATTGTCGTTTCTGAGGTTTGCTTTTCTCGAAAGGTCAACCGAAGTGATGCCTGTCTCGGTCATACCGTAACCGGGATACATACTGTAACCTATTCCGTTTAGTATCTCTAAGGTTTCACCGCTTATAAATCCGCCGCCGCTTATACAGAAGGTAACGCTTTCGCCGAAGACCTGTCTTCTTACATCCCTAAACAGCACATTCCTTGCCACAAAAGCACCGAAGCGAGGGAACACGGACTGAAGTGAATTTGAAATCTTAACTGCCTTTCTGAGCTTTTTCTCCTGGCCTTGTTTTTTTGCCTCTGCAATAAGCTTTCTGACAGCAGTATTCCATACCAGAGGAATTGCAAAAAAGTGAGTAACACCGCCGACCTTACAGGCATACTGAATCGACTCGGAGTCAGCCCCCGGCGGGAAAATAAGAGTTCTGCCGAAGAAGCCGAACCACATTAATACAGTGCTGAGTCCGAAGATGTGGTAAAAAGGAAGCAGAGCCAAAAGCCTAATCTGAAGCTTACGGTCATGCTTAATATACGGATTTTGTTTAACAACCCAACCTGATTCTAAAATCTGCTTGCAGATTGCCTTGCCGCTGAAGATAACAAGCTTGGGATTGCCTGTTGTACCTGAGCTCATCAGGTAAATCTCATCAGCCCATTTTGCAGACTCAAACTTGCCCGTTTGGAAAGTGCTTGGGTCAACATATCTGTCGTCCCTTAGCTCTGAGTCGCAGAGTACGGCAAAGGCTTTTGAAATTCTCAGGGCATATTCTATGCCCTGTTCGGGAAGCCTTGTGTTTATAAGCAGGGGCACAAATCCGGCCATCAGCGAGCCGAAGAAGCACTTGACCCACATAGGGGAGTTATTCATTCTGATGGCAATACATTCGCCCTTTTTGTCTGCGTACCTCTTGCTAAGCTCTGAGGCAACAGACTCCGCTCCTTCAAATAACTCCCTGTAGGTTGTGGTAACTGTTTCGCCGTTTATGTACTCCTCTGAAAAAATCTCATCAGAAAAGCGCTCTTTCATTATTCTGTAAACATCAAAGAAGCTCTGAGAAGATGCCTGAAGCTCCTTCAATTCATCCTTCCAAAAGACCAACAAAAACGCCCTCCTCAGCTATAAATAATATGAATAAAACTATAAGTGATAATAGCACAACAAAGGCTTTTAGTCAATACAGAGAAAGGCTCACAGCCGCAATAAAGCGACACTCGTGTCGTATTGTTTTCGAATTTTGCACGATTTTCCAAGGTTTGATTAGTATGATATATTTGTCTCATTCAAAAAAGTTTATGTAACTCACATAAACAAAATATTATTATTGCAAAATCTTGCAGAATATTCTATAATTTGATATATAGGATAAATAATGGGGGAGGTGCGTTCTACGGATACGGTTGTAATGATTCCGGCTTATAAACCGACGGAGCTTATGCTCAACACGGTTAAAGAGCTTAAAGAACAGGAATTCGATATACTCATCATCGATGACGGAAGCGGCCGGGAATATGAGAGTCTTTTCTCTAAGGCGTCTCAGTATGCCACTGTGCTCTCCTACAAAAAAAACCGAGGCAAGGGCGGTGCTCTGAAGCACGGAATGTCAAAGCTCTGCTCTATCTACCCTCAGTGCAAGTATTTCATCACAGCCGACGCAGACGGACAGCACTCCACCAAAGACATCTGCGAGATTAACCGCCAGCTTCACGCAGGTCAGAACTTCATTTTAGGTACAAGAACCCTCAAAAAAGACGCACCGCTCCGCTCTCGGTTCGGCAACAGTATGTCACGAATCATCTTTACCATTGCAAGCGGCTGCTACCTCAGCGACAACCAGACAGGTCTGAGAGGTTTTTCTACCGAGCACATTGAATGGATGGTGCGAATCGGCGGTAACCGCTACGAATATGAAATGAATGTGCTCATCTATGCCGTTAAGCAGAGAATAAAAATTCAAACCGTACCTATTGAGGCTATCTACATAGACGACAACAGCTCATCTCACTTCAATCCCCTGCTTGACACTCTGAGAATCCACAAAAGAATTTTCCTATCCTCTATGCCAAGCATAATTGCCTTTTCTGCAACGCTCTATCTGATTATACTTGCAGACATTTTTGTGGGTTGGGAACATTGGTATTACATTATTTATTCAACGACGGTATTCGGCGCAATGCTCAGCTGGGTTTTGGGCAAATTTGTGTGGTATCACAGCTTCGACTATAAAAGCGAGCGAAGGCTCTTCTTTATGGCGGCAATACGCTTGGTGCTTTATGAGCTGGTTATTTTAGCCTTTCATGTATTCTTGCCTATGCTCCGCTTGACTCCCTGCTACCTAATCACTGTTGTTGTAGTTATGTGTCTTGAATATTTTCTGCTCAAAGCAATTGCATCTATGTAAACTAATTTACAGAAAGGTCTGCTGTTTATGAAATTCTACAGCGATGAGCTTTTGGCTCTGATGAATGAAAAAGCCTATGTCTCCGAAAGCTTCGGCTCCGAGATTCTGGTAAAGCCTATTCCCGATTCAGAGGAAAGCGGTCTTGACCAAAGAGAGCTTACGCTCAGCTTAGAGGCTATGAAAACCTACAAGCCCTGTGAAACGGTAGAGGACCACAGGAGAGTCACGGGCTTTGCCGGTCTTAACCTTAACCTCTCTGCCATTATTACCGATAAGCTCACCCTCGAAAGCGACGGTCACAGCTTTGACTGTTGGGTTTACCGCACAAGAAAATCTTTGAATAAAGAAGGCAGACCTGCTCTGCTCTATATTCACGGCGGAAGCTTCTTTGCAGGCTCTGCTCAGTATATGGAGAATCAATGCCGTTTTATCGCAGAGAAAGCCGACTGTGTTGTCTTTAATATTGAGTACTCGTTGGCACCTGAGCTGCCTTTTCCCAGCGGTCTCAACGACTGTATCAGAACTCTGGATTATGTTTATGAAAACGCCTCGGAGTACGGCATTGACCGAAACAAAATCTGCATTGCCGGCGACTCCGCAGGTGCTGGCCTTGCAGCCTCGGTTGCACTGTGCGACGAGAAAAAGCGTATCAGATATATGGGACTTCTTTACCCCTGTGTGCTTCTTGATACAGAAGCTCCCTTTGAATGGAACGAAGCAGATTTCGATGTGCCCGACGCCCAGCGTGACCTGATTATTCCCCGTATGCGTCTTGGCAGAACCGACGGAAAGGGCGACAGCGAATTTATGTTCACCATAGGCACAATGTACCTTCGCTCTCAGTCGGAGCTGAGATTTGACCCCAGGGTAAGCCCTTACTATGCCGCTTTGGAAGGAGCACCAAAAGCTACGGTATTTACAGCCGAGTATGACGGCTTGCGTCCTCAGGGAGAGGCTTTTGCCGAGAAGCTCAAAAGCTCCGGTGCAGATGTAAAATGTATTCGGTACAGAGGCGTATTCCACGCCTTTGCAGAGAAAACCGGCTATCTGCCTCAGGCAGAAGATGCCCTTACCGTAATTTCAGAGGACATCAGCTCCCTATGATTTTTATGGTTGAAAAAATCTCGGATTACAGCGATGAAACATATCGCGAAGCCTTTTCCGCCCTCCCTCGTTGGCGACAGGAAAAAGCAACAAGGTACAGGCTCGAAGCAGACAGAAGACGGTCGGTTTTTGCATACAGTCTCCTTGAGAAAACCTTGTCACAATTTCCAAAGGCAAGGGATAAGAAAATCTATGCAGATGAAAAAGGCAAGCTTCATTTAGAGCAGGATTCTCTATTTTTGAGCCTTAGCCACAGCGGAGATTATGTTGCCTGCGCTGTAAGTCATCACCCTGTGGGAATCGACATTGAGGAAATACACCCGATAAACTGCGCCGTAATCAAAAGAGTATGCTGCAGTGAAGAAATCTTCTATGTTTATAAATATGAAAGCGAAGATGAAATATACAAAAAAATCCTCGCCGGTAAAATCAGCGAGGAAGAGACAAAACGCTTTCTTCATATATGGACCGCCAAAGAAGCCTTCTTAAAGCTTACAGGAGAGGGCCTCGCCGGCGGAATTGATAAATTTTCCGTAGCTGACAGAAAAGGACTTCTTAATCCTCTGCCAACAGGAGAGAAGCTGATATCATCCCAAGAAGCTGAGTATGTTCTCTCTGTTGTAAGTCGGTGCTGATTTTTGTCTGACGCTCCGGCTATCCGGCAAACATTTTCTGCCACTCACAAAACAAATCAATAGCTCAGTATAAATCAAAACCACTAGTAAACTAGTGGTTTGCACAAGCCCCTGTAAGGGGCGCCT
>JBJEOT010000019.1:0-12339 GCA_051880855.1 Ruminococcus sp. | reverse complement strand
ATTGACCGATGGATTTTTTCTTTGCATATCTCAAGCAACCGAATATAATCTGCAATTCACCGCAGAAAGCTTGACATCATTACAGAAGAGGTATTCCGTTTTCTTTGCAGACAGATACGGTGTCCTCATCCCAGAGTGAAGACTGAACCTCGCCGATGTGGGCACACTGCAAAAGGAGCATACAGAGTCTCGATTGACCGATACCGCCGCCGATTGTCAGAGGAAGCTCATCATTTAAGAGCAACTGATGGAACCACTCGTTCTTGCGGTGCTCACAGCCGGATTTTTCGAGCTGTTCAATTAGGGATTCCTTATTTACACGAATACCCATTGAAGAAATCTCGATGGGACTTTCAAGCACATCATTCCAAACCAAGAGGTCACCGTTGAGAGCCCAATCGTCGTAGTCAGGAGCACGGTTGCCGTGAACTACTCCCGACCTGAGTTTATCGCCGATTTGAGTAATGAATACGGTCTTCTTAAGCTTTGTATACTCATACTCTCTCTCCTCGGGAGAAAGCTCGGGATACAAATCTTCAAGCTCTTGAGAGGAAATGAATGTTACTTCAGGGTCAATTTTGCAGGTGAGCTGAGAGAACTCCTCCTTAAGCAAATCATTTGTTACGCAAATTGCCTTGACAATCTTTTTAACTGTTCTCTTGAGGTAGTCCTCGTCACGGTATTTTTCTTTGATGATTTTTTCCCAGTCCCACTGGTCAACATAAATTGAATGAAAATTGTCAAGGTCTTCGTCACGGCGAACTGCATTCATATCGGTTACAAGTCCGTCATGAGCCTTGAATCCGTATTCTTTCAGTGCAACTCTCTTCCATTTTGCAAGTGAGTGAACAATTTCTGCAGAATAGCCTGCAGCGGGGATGTCAAAATCAACAGGTCTTTCAACACCGTTGAGATTATCGTTAATTCCCAAGCCGGACTTTACAAACAAGGGGGCAGAAACTCTTTTTAAGTTTAGCTCATGTGAAAGCTGGCTTAGAAAAATCCTCTTAACCATGCTGATAGCAAGCTGTAACTCGTAGGAATTAAGCTTAGGAGAATAGCCCTTTGGCACTATCACTTTGTTACTCATAAATAACCTCCTATACATACGCAAATGTATGAATCAGTATATTTATTAATTATGGCACTTATACCTTGGATTGTCAAGCTATATATCTATTGAAGAAAATATCTACTATGTGTTACTCTATACATAAGACGCGCAAGTTTCAGAGGGAATATTTATAGCGGTAGCTTTGCTCTTGATCTATATAGTCAAGCTCAACTCCAAACACTTCACGAATCACAGGGTGGCAGAAAACATCACTCGGAGCGCCCTCTATGGCTACTTTACCCTCTTTCAGGACAACAATGCTGTCTGAAAAAGCGAATGCAAGGGGAAGATCGTGAAGTACTGTGACAACACCCTTTCCGCGACTTGTAAGCTCCCTGAATGTTTTCATAAGCTCGATCTGATGTGTAATATCAAGATATGTCGTGGGCTCATCAAGAAGAATAAAGTCGGAGTCCTGAGCTAAAGCCATAGCAATATAAGCATTTTGACGCATACCGCCTGAAAGAGATGAAAGCGGTCTGTCCGCAAGGTAAGATATTCCAAGCTCATCAAGTGCAGACAGTACGATGCTTCTATCCTTTTCGGTATATCGCCTCGGATAGCTCAGATGCGGAAAGCGGCCGTGCATAACCAACTGTCTGACGGTCATATCGGGTACATTTTTTCCCTGTGCAAGATAGGCAACTTTTACGGCGAGCTGACAGCGGGACAGGCAGTCAATTTTTTCGCCGTCAACTGTTACCTCTCCCGATGTCATTGGGATTATGCCCATAGCAGATTTGAGCAAGGTACTTTTTCCCGAGCCGTTATGTCCTATGACAGAAATGAGTTTGGATTTTGGAATAGAAAGAGATATATCACTCAAAATCTGTTTTTTGCCGTAACCGGCGCATAGATTTTTCAGTTCAAGCAAGGGTATGACCTCCTTTGCCTTTTATCAAAATAAAAACAAAGAAGGGTACTCCGAGGAATGCCATAATTATACCTACGGGTATTTCATAGGGCGAAAAGAGTGTTCTTGCCGCTGTGTCACACAAACAGACGAACGCCGCACCGAATATTGTGCAAAGAGGTAAGAGCTGCGAGGATTTGTTTGCAGCAAGTCGTCTTACAATATGAGGAACTATCAGCCCTACAAAGGACAGCAGTCCTGCAAGGCTTACCGCACATCCTGCCAAAACAGCAGAAAGCATCAAGAAAACAGTACGGACAAGTGAAGTGTTCATTCCAAGTGCTCTTGCGTTATCATCTCCGAGAGTCAAGACATCAAGCTCGTTTGTCAGAGTAAACAGAATTATAAGTGTTATAGCAATCAAAACCGAAGCAGGTAAAAGCCGGCTGTAGGTTACAGCGGAAAACTCCCCCACCTTAAAGTCGTTGCTCATCACTAAAGTTTCCGGCACAAAGGTAACAACAGTGCTTGAAGCTGCATTCAAAAGGCTGTTCACCGCTACGCCCAAAAGTATCAATGTACCTCTCGAAGCCCCGATTCTTCGCGCAAGAAGACTCACAGTCATTACTGTGACAAACGCTCCTAAAAACGCGAAAATAGAAAACCACAGACCGCCGTAAATTCCAAAAGCAGTGCAGAAAGTGACAGCAAGACCGGCTCCTGAGTTTACACCGATGATACTCGGAGAGGCAAGGTAGTTTGCAAGCACACCCTGTATAACAGCACCCGATACGGCAAGCGCCGCCCCACATATAAGCGAAGCGGCGGTTCTCGGAAGTCTTACATAAAGAAATATTTTACCGTCTGCCGTGGTAGAAATTCCATTCTTAAATGCCGAGATAATCCCTTTGACGGAAAGCGGAGTACCACCGAGGATAATTCCCAAAATAGCTGCAATAAACAATAGCAAAAAGCCGACTGCGTAAAGAGTAATTGTTTTTTTATTATTCGCTAAGCAGGATTTCAACGAGTTCTTCATAAGCAGTTGCCCAGTTTGCGTTGGGCTTAAGGTTAAAGAGCTTTCTGTCCATAATGTGCAGTCGATTATTCTTAACAGCATCAAGCTCGCCCCACGCCGGGTTTTCCTCCATTGTTTTTGATAAATTTTTCTGAGCGGCGGTATCGTCACCCATCGCAACAGCAAAAATACGATAGGGCTCCTGCCGAATAACGGCTTCAACGCTCAAATCGTCAAGAAGAGTTTTATCGCTGTCGGCAATGTTAATACAGCCGAGATCGCTGAGCATTTCGCCGAGTACCGTTCCCTCGCTGCCCTTTGCCTTAAGCAGATTTGCAGAGGTTCTAAGGAGCAGCAAAGAGCGCTTTTCCAAAGGGAGATTTGCCGATGCAAACTCCTCCTTTATTTCATCAATATGCTCCTTTACCTTTATACCTTTTTGCTCATATAAATCTTTTCTGCCGGTTATATCGGTGCAAACCTCAAGCATTGAAAGGTAATCGTTGAAGCTATCAACATCAAAATATGCAACAGTAATTCCTGCGTTTTCAAGCGTTTGCATCATTTCAACATCGGCGGCAGTCGAAGCGCTCGCTATTACAAAATCAGGGTCAGCAGAAAGCAGCAGTTCCAGATTCGGAGAATGTGCACCGCCTAAATCAACGGCATTTTGGAGGTCAAGGCCGAAATCATCCCACGCGTCTTCCGCTGCGGCGCACAGCGTTCCTCCTGCATTCACCCAAGTATCGGCAAAGCTTCCGAGCAGTGACGCTACGCGCTGTGGGTTTTTCTTTACTGAAACTTCTCTGCCGAGAGCATCCGTAAAGGTAACGGCTTCGCTCGCAAGGGGCACTTCTTCCCTTTCAGAACAGCCGCAAAAAGCAGAACACAGAAGAACAAGCACCCCAAACAAGCAGAGTATTTTATTCGCCGATAAGCTTCTTTTCAACATAATCAAATCCTAATCTATTAACAGTGTCAGAAAAGCGCTCGCCCTTAATTCCCTCGTCACGGAAAAGTAAGAGTGCCTTTTCAAGAACATCTAAAACCTCATCTTCAGAGGTAAAAATATTAGAGAGAGGTCTGCCCATAGCGGTTTTCTTTCCCCAGCGTCCGCCTATACACACCTTAAAGCCTTCGCTTGCCTGCGCAAAAGCGCCGAAAGGACATTTGCCGAAACAGCGGCCGCACTTATTGCAAGTCTCGGGATCAATGTGAATTTTACCGTCTGCAATAGAGGGAGCTTTCATAGGACAGTTTAGCTCAACTGCGCATTTCTTACAGCCTCGGCACTTATCGATATCGGGAGTAAAAACACGCTGACCGATTACACCGAAGTCGTTAAGGTCGGGCTTTACACAGTTATTCGGGCAGCCGCCGACAGCTATCTTAAACTTGTGAGGCAAAACAACATCGCCGTAGCCGACAAAAAATTTTTCGTGTATTTTCTCGCTTAAAGCAAAGGTATCTATCAGTCCGAAGTGGCATGTTGTTCCCTTGCAGGAAACGACAGGGCGCACCTTGGCACCTGTTCCTCCTGTTTCGAGTCCTCTTTCCTTCAAGTACATAATAAGGGACGGAATTTTATTGTACTCTACGCCCTGGATTTCAAGGGTCATTCTGCCGGTAAGGGTGATTTCTGACGAGCCGTAAATCTCTGCGGCTTCTGCAATTATTTTATGCTGCGCGGAAGTGATTTTTCCGTTGCCGGTTATAACTCGCACATTAAAAACATCCTCGAACCGCTTATCTCTAAGACAACCGAGGCTTTTAGCCTTTGCAATCTGCTCCGGCGTAAGCTTTCCGTCTTTCTCAGTCATGCCAAGAGCTTCAAATGAATTCTTATTATCCATATTTATATCTCCAATCTGCCCAAAAAGCAAAGTATTATTTTTTGCAATTATAACAAAATCTATACTTTGTGTCAAATAAGGTAATGCTTTGATAATGATATTATAACCTAAAATAAAAGAGCTATCAGATTCTGAAAATCTGATAACTCTTTGTTTTGAACTATTATTTTCACTTTTCGATTATTCGTCAAGAGAGGATTGCATCAAATCGGCTATAGTAATACTGTCAAAATAATTGTTGGTCATTTTATAAAACTTATCCCACATGGGAAATGTTCGGCATTGGTTGACTCGGTTACATTCCTTTGCATCACAGCCGAGACAGGCAACCGGCGCTAAATCGCCTTCGGTAAGGCGAAGAATCTCGCCGACCTTATACTGCTCAGGAGACCTTGTAAGCTGATAACCGCCGCCCTTGCCGTGCAATCCTTCAACCAATTTTGCTTTCGTCAAAACGGGCATAATGCGCTCAATATAGTTCAATGAAATGTCTTGTCTCGCCGCAACCTCTTTCATCGGAATAAACTCTCCGCTTTGATGTTCAGCTAAATCGATCAGTACCCGCAAGGCATATCTGCCACGAGTGGAAATCATCATACCGCTATCCCCTTATCAATATTCCGATTATTGCAGATTAATCTGCAAATAACGGTGTAGACAGATATCTGTCGCCGGTATCAGGCAAAAGGACAACAATATTTTTGCCCTTGTTTTCCTCTCGCTTTGCAAGCTCGATTGCAGCATATAAGGCTGCACCGGAAGAAATTCCCACAAGTACGCCTTCCTTTTTTCCGATAAGTCTGCCCATAGTAAAAGCGTCCTCGTTTTCAACGGTTATTATTTCGTCGTATACAGATGTATCAAGGACATCGGGAACAAAGCCTGCACCGATTCCTTGAATCTTATGTGCGCCTGCTACTCCGGTTGAAAGTACGGCTGAGCTTTTCGGCTCAACTGCAACAACCTTTACATCAGGATTCTGCGACTTCAGATACCGGCCAACACCTGTAACTGTTCCGCCTGTGCCAACACCGGCAATAAAAATATCAACTTCTCCTTCTGTATCCTCCCAAATTTCAGGGCCTGTGGTTTTTCTGTGCATCTCAGGGTTGGCCGGGTTTACAAACTGACCTGCAACAAAGCTGTTGGGAATTTCCTTAGATAATTCTTCGGCTTTTGCTATCGCGCCTTTCATACCCAAGCTTCCTTCGGTTAATACCAGCTCAGCACCGTATGCTTTCATTAGCTGACGGCGCTCAACCGACATTGTTTCCGGCATAACAATAATTATTCTGTATCCTCTTGCAGCGGCAACCGAAGCAAGTCCGATGCCTGTATTACCCGATGTGGGCTCAATAATAGTAGAGCCTTGTTTTAGTATGCCTCTGTTCTCGGCATCGTCAATCATTGCCTTTGCTATTCTGTCTTTTACAGAGCCTGCCGGATTGAAATACTCAAGCTTTGCGAGTATTTTCGCTTCCAGGTTAAGCTCTTTCTCAATATGTGTAAGCTCAAGCAACGGTGTATTTCCGATTAATTCATCAGCTGATTTATATATTTTTGACATAATCGTATTCTCCTTATTTTACTGCGTTAAAGCCGTTTTCCAAATCGGCAATAATGTCATCAATGTGTTCTGTACCGATAGAAAGACGGATAGTATTTTGCTTGATACCTTGTTCGAGCAACTCTTCATCGGTCAACTGCGAATGTGTGGTTGTGGCCGGATGAATAACAAGGCTCTTAACATCTGCAACATTGGCAAGAAGTGAAAATATCTTCAAATTATCAATGAATTTCCAGGCTTCCTCTTTACCGCCCTTGATTTCAAAGGTGAAGATAGATGCACCGCCGTTTGAAAAATACTTCTCGTAAAGTTCGTGCTGAGGATGATCCTTAAGGCACGGATGATTGACTTTCTCAACCTGCGGATGGTTTGCAAGATACTCGACAACCTTCTTTGTGTTATCAGCGTGTCTTTCAATACGCAGAGATAAGGTTTCAATTCCCTGCAACAGCAGAAAAGCATTAAAGGGCGAAATTGCCGCGCCTGTATCGCGCAAAAGAATCGCTCTGATATATGTCACAAAGGCAGCTTTGCCCGCGGCATCTGCAAATGAAACGCCGTGATAGCTTGGGTTAGCCTCAGAAATCTGCGGATATTTTTTGCTTGCCTTCCAATCAAAATTACCTGAGTCAACAATAATTCCGCCAAGGGTTGTACCGTGACCGCCTAAGAATTTTGTAGCCGAGTGAACAACAATATCCGCTCCGTGCTCAATAGGTCTGATAAGATAAGGAGTTCCGAAGGTATTATCGATTACAAGAGGAAGTCCGTGGCGGTGTGCAATCTCTGCAATAGCATCGATGTCCGGTATGTCGCTGTTTGGATTGCCCAGAGTTTCGAGATAAATTGCTTTTGTGTTGTCCTTGATAGCGTTTTCAACTTCTTCGAGATTGTGAACATCTACAAAAGTAGTTTCAACACCATACGAAACAAGTGTGTGTGCAAGCAGATTGTAGCTTCCGCCATAGATTGTTTTTTGTGCCACAATGTGGTCGCCGCCACGCGCAAGAGCTTCGATTGTATATGTAATAGCCGCAGCACCTGAAGCAACTGCCAAAGCTGCTGTACCGCCTTCCAGGGCTGCTACGCGTTTCTCAAGAACATCTTGAGTCGAGTTTGTAAGTCTTCCGTAGATATTTCCGGAATCGGCAAGACCGAACCGCGCTGCTGCGTGCTCAGAATTATGAAAGACATAGGAGGTAGTTTGATAAATAGGAACAGCGCGGGAATCTGTTGCGCTGTCAGCCTCCTCTTGGCCTACATGGAGTTGAAGTGTTTCAAATTTATATTCAGACATATTATTCATTTCCTTTCAGATATAGATTAAATGTATTGATAGAACAGCCATTGGCATTTAACAGCAACACATTCGTCCGAATCTGAAATTGGCACGCACAAGTGCTTCAAAATAAAACTTTTTGACATATACTTCATTTGTGTAAAGCATAAACATCAAGCCCTTCAAAAGTATTTACTTACCAACCAAGTATGTTGATGAGATTATATTACAAAAATTTTCCTTTGTCAATAGGAAAACAGAAATTTGTTTTATTATTTTCATATAAGAAAACTGTATAATACATATTATCAAGTCAAGAAGAAAGGCAGCAAAGTCATTTCTGCTTCGCTGCCGTATTCCGAAGCGGGAAATTACATCCGCATTACATATATCATTGCACAATTGCAGATGCCTCTTCGCCGCTTAACTGTTTATATGTTTTTGCTATGATAACGGCTGAGATAACTGCTGTCAGGATATCTGACACCGGCATTGAGTAAAGAACACCGTCAAGCCCGAAAATCAAAGGAAGCAGCAGCGCAAAGCCGACGCCGAAGACGATTTCACGAACCATTGAAAGCAGAGTAGATTCAACAGATTTACCCATTGCTTGCATAAAAATAAAGGTTGCTTTATTGATACAGGCGAAAACTATCATGCAAAGATAAACGCGGAATGCCTTTATTGCAAAATCCGTATAATAAACACTTTCGTTTGCGGAGCCGAAAATCTGTATCAAAACATTCGGAAAGAACTCTACAATAACAAATGCCACCGCTCCGACACACGCTTCAGCAATCAACAGTTTTGTAAAAAGAGCCTTTACCCTCTTTATAAGCTTTGCGCCCATATTGTATCCAACAACCGGAATACAGCCTGCCGCCATACCGATTACGATTGATATTATGATCTGGAAAAACTTCATAACAATTCCTACAACCGCCATTGGAATCTGAGAATACTGCTTCTGTCCGAAAATCACATCCATAGCGCCGTACTTGCGAATCATATTATTGATAGCCGCCATTGCCGCTACAAGCGAAATCTGTGCAAGAAAACTGCAAAGGCCAAGAGACAGCGTTCTGCCTATGATAGTACTTTTGAATATAAAGTCTTCTCTGCCGACCTTAATGATTTTTGCATGGCAAAGATACCAAACAGCAAGCAACGCCGTTGCAATCTGACCGATTACGGTTGCAACCGCCGCACCCATCATACCCCATTTGAAAACAAAAATAAATACGGGATCAAGGAGGATATTGACAACCGCACCAACCAAAGTAGAAATCATCGCAAATTTTGGATTTCCGTCAGCACGAATTATCGGATTCATGGCTTGACCGAACATATAAAACGGAACACCGAGCGTAATCCAAAAGAAATATTCTTTAGACAGAGCAAAGGTTTCGACATTTACCCTACCTCCGAAAGCTGTAAGTATCTGCTCTGCAAAAATCAGATATATTGCCGTTAAGACAATACTGCTAAAAATGCAAAGCAAGACAGAATTGCCTACACTTCGAGTTGCATCTTCGGGCTTTTGCTTGCCGAGAGAAATACTTACAAAGGCACAGCAGCCGTCACCTATCATAACCGCAATACCAAGCACAATGACGGTAAGAGGAAAAACCACAGTATTCGCGGCATTGCCGTATGAGCCGAGATATGACGCATTTGCAATAAATATCTGGTCAACAATATTGTACAGCGCTCCGACCAGAAGTGAGATAATACATGGTATAGCATATTTACTCATTAATTTGCCTACCCTTTCGGCTGCAAGATATGAATTGTTATTTTCTTTCATTTAATTAATACCTCCTATAAAAGAGCAAAAAAATAATGCGTAAGTCCAAAACTGGACTTACGCATTTCTGCTACTCGTTACACATATTATAGCACATCAAGAAAAAATTTCAATCTTTTTATACGATTATATTTTAAATATATTACAATATTCTTTAATATTGGCTCACAGATAATCAGTACGGTTCGTATCAGTTTTCGATTAATACTTCTTGTATGATACTAATGATTTCATTTGTAGCATTGCCGTAATTTTTGGGGAAAGAATTAATACCGTAGGCATCAATTAATATTTCATCTCCGGCTTTGACAGTAAGGCTGAAGCCTCCGCCATCAAGGACATATGGATTATTTTCATTAAAGCCATTCCACTTATCCATTTTATACTTGTCAATAACCGAGCTGATTCTTTTTAGTACAGTCCCGTCTGTTTCGAGCTTAGTCACTTCATCGGGAGATGCACCTCTGTGCTTTACAGTTAAGATTTCTTTATCGTCGATTTTTTCGCAAGTAAAGGATTCGTCGCCGTTATAAATCATATAATTACTTTCATTATAGTAAAAGTATGTAATGCTATCCGAAGCAATCTTGGACTTCTTTTCTGTAAAGCCAAAGCATCCCGAAATGGGAAACACTAAAACAAGCAGTAATGCGAAATAATGTACTTTTTCATATTAGTATGTCTCCTTCTCGCGCTTAACCGTTGTCTTTATTCTTACTTCCTTTTGAGAAATCCGTAACATCCTGAGATGCTTCACCCAAAGCTGTTATGTTCTGTTAGCCGACAGCTTCATAGACAGAAAGGTCATAGATGCCGTTTTCCAAGGCAAGATGTCCGTTTTCCAGTGAAAGCATTGGATGATACTCTGTATTCTCTGCTCCGTCAGTTACTGATACAAGTACATTTGAATAAATCTCGCTGACATTACAGCGCAAAACAACTACTTCGCCGGGTTTGCCTTGGTATATAACCTCGTTATAGTAGTTTTCATATTCTCCGTTTTCTGTCATGCCCGATCTGCATACGGTAATCGAAGCATCTTCTGTTGAAGGAACAAAAGCATACAGTTCCTGTCCCTCATAGACAACAGGTTCACAATCTGCAAGGAACGGAAACCGTGTTGCCGCAGCACTGTCTATGAGATATGAACGAAGGTAATCGACATCACCCACCATTTCTACATAGCCGATAAACGCAACACCTAAGTCGTAACCATCAGATAGTGTGCTTTCTCTAAGGACGGAAAGCATAGCTGAGTTATTATTCTTAGGATCAGCCTCTGTGGTCTCCTGCTGAACTGTTTCGGTAGCTAAGTTTTCAGTTGCATAAGTCTGAGGTGACGTTGTTTCTCTGACATCATTATTCTCCGAACAGCCTATCAGCAACAAGGCAGAAAAAACAATCAACAAAAAGGCAACTAATGTTTTCTTCATATTATTCCATCCTTTCTTATGCCCAAGGGTTTGTGCTTTCAGGAGCACGGATACCCGAGAGTAAAAACTGCTCCCACAAATACCACTTACCGTCCTTTGCCTTGCGCACCTTTACGGACCTTGGGGAATCGGCTCCGCCGGATTGTATGTAAAGATTTGCGTAGTTTTCTTCGCTGTAGCTGTAAGTATTTGCAAAAACCTTAACGGTATAAGGTGAAGTAGGTGCATAGTCATTCTCGGGAGTAGCGCCCTCAAAGTAGGAACGCATAATGTACTCTTTACCTCTGAATCTGTCACTTAGAAACTGCTTATCATACTCACTTAAAGGTCGCGGTCCTCTTAGATAATTAAGGATTTTTATGCATTCTTCCTTATTGTAAGGATAGAGAGACAGAGCAACAACCGTAAGTGCGACTGTATCATATTCAGAAGTCATTGATATCTGGGGCAATGAGATAAATTCCTCTAAAGTTGTCGGTATATCGGCAAATGAAATTATCTCATTCCTTAGTGCAGGAGAAGCATCCTGCTTTACCGGCTCACGCGCATTGTCTTTGTAAGTGTCAAATAAGCCCATATTATACCTCCGTATATTTATATTAAAAAGTTCAAAGTCTGGATTTCCTACCTTTGAAATACCGTAAATTACTAAACTATTTTGATTCTCAGACAGATTCTGAGAAGGACAGCCTGTTGGATTTCAAAAGAATTTCTGAATTTATGCATAGTTATTGCCTTTGTTACTTTGTTTCAACGGTATTTGCAGACACAATCGATGTTGAAATAAAAGAAGCAACCATACAGACACAATGTGATGATTCGTCATTCAAAATAAAATTCTATATGTGCTTGGCGTATTCTTAATATTAACATAACATAATATTCCATAAGTTTCAATGCTTTACACGAAAATGAATCTTGTTTTTACCGTATTATTTGCTTTGCTCAGTCGCAAAAACACATAAATAAGCATTAACCGCAATAACAGTTAATGCTTTGGGATGAGTAATTTATGGTTATTCACATTTGCTCCCTTAAGCCGCAACAAAACGATTTCCATATGTCGTATAGCCAAGGTTATCAGGATTATTCAGATTGTCATTAATCAAATTTCTGTTGTCATTCAATTGTCAAGCAAAGGATTTACTTGCCTTCTATACTGCTTTTATATCCTTCTCCCCAGTTGCACATTGCATCGAGAATAGGTTTCAAGCTTTTTCCCAATTCTGTCAGTGAGTATTCTACTCTCGGCGGTACTTCGGCATACACTTTTCTATTAACAAGTCCGTTTTCTTCCATATCCCGAAGCTGAGCAGTCAAAACCTTTTGAGATACGCTGCCGATTGATTTTTTAAGCTCGCCGAAACGCTTTGTTCCCGGCATTAAGTCCCTTAGAATTAAAACTTTCCATTTAT
>JBJEOT010000018.1:0-12578 GCA_051880855.1 Ruminococcus sp. | reverse complement strand
CAAGGTAATCGACCTTAAGCTTTCTCATAGACTCAAGGACAGATGCCCTTGCTTTTTCATAGCCGTAGTTCTCTATCCATACTTTTGTGGTGATAAACAATTCATCACGGGGCACCCCGCATTTAGCTATGGCATTGCCGACTTCCTCTTCGTTAAAATAAGACTGTGCCGTATCAATTGAGCGGTAGCCAACCTCAATGGCATCAAGCACACAGCGTTCGCACTCCTCTTTGGTGACCTGGTAAACGCCGTAACCGAGCCGGGGCATCTTAACGCCGTTAGAAAGTGTAACATAATTCATAACGCTTTCTCCTTCCTATTGATATAGATTTTAAGTTGTGATACAATGTTTGAGTGTATTATATTACTTAAAGTTAACTTTAAGTCAATAGGTTTTGAAAAGCTTTTTCAAAAAAATCGGAGGCTGTTATGATATATACCGTTGGAGAAATGGCAAAAAAGCTCGGCGTTGCACCATCAACACTCAGATATTACGATCAGGAGGGGCTGTTGCCTTTTGTTGAGCGTTCAAGCGGAGGCATCCGCGTTTTCAAGGACAGCGACTATGAGTGGTTACAGGTAATCGCCTGCCTGAAGCGAACAGGAATGAAGCTCAAGGACATTAAGTCTTTTATTGAAATGGCAATGCAAGGTGACGAAACCATTGAACCGCGCCTTGAGCTTATTGTAAAACAGAAAGAAGCGGTCAAAGAACAAATTGCAGAGCTTGAAGAAACGCTTTGTACCCTGGAATTTAAAGAATGGTACTACGAAACCGCCAAAGAAAAAGGCTCCACCGATGTGCCGAGGGGTATGGCGCTGAATGAATTGCCTGAACAGTTCCGTGATGTCCGGATAAAACTGAGAGGAGAGTAAACCGCCGGAAAGCAATGCAAGAATCCTCCCTATACTCACTATAATGCCAACAAAAAACGAGTGTTCATAACCTGAAGCTGTTATGAACACTCGTTTTGCATCATCGGATATTATCCGAGCCCTTTGCCTTTTTATGGTTACGGCTCTTTATTTGCCTTTTATATTCTCTGAAAATCATTTTAGGAATATATGTAACAGTAGGTCGTAGAGCTTGCTTTTATAGGGCTGATAGCGCATTGGAAGATCAAGCCAGACCTTTTTGTCTACGATTGATTTGTAATGAGAAAAAGCGTCGAATCCCTCTTTTCCGTGATAGCTTCCCATACCGCTCTCACCTACTCCTCCGAATCCCATTTCGCTTGTGGCAAGATGAATAATAACATCGTTTATACATCCACCGCCGTAAGAAAGCTCGGTTGTAACGGTCTTAATATGCTTTTTGTCGCTTGAAAACAAATACAAAGCCAAGGGTTTTGCTTGACTTTTAAGCTCATTTACCGCGGTTTCAAAATCATCAAAGGCTACTATCGGCATAATAGGTCCGAAAATTTCTTCACCCATAACCGCGTCATCGGCTGTTACCGAATCCATAACAGTCGGTGCAATCCGGCAGGTCTCGGAATCGGTTTCACCACCGAAAACAACCTTGCTGCTGTCGATTAAACCGCAAAGACGGTTAAAATGCTTTTCGTTAATTATCTTGCCGTAGTCCTTGTTTTCAAGGGGTTCTTCGCCGTACTGAAGCTTTATCTGCCTGATAACCTCTGAGATAAATTCTTCCTTCACGGAGCTTTCGCAAAGAATATAATCGGGAGCAACACAGGTTTGACCGCAGTTGAGATATTTTCCGAACACGATTCTTTTTGCTGCAAGCTTTATGTTTGCGCTTGCGTCAACTATGCAGGGACTCTTGCCGCCAAGCTCAAGAACAGCCGGTGTCAGATACTCGGCGGTATGCTTGAGCACTTCTTTGCCTACCGCCTGACTGCCCGTAAAGAATACAAAGTCAAATTTTTGCTCAAGCAGAGCCGAGTTTTCCGCTCTGCCGCCGGTGACAACCGCAACATATTCGGGAGAAAAACACTCGGCGATTATTTTTTCGATAATTCTGCTTGTAGCAGGAGAATAAGCGCTGGGCTTTACTATGGCCGTGTTGCCTGCGGCTATGGCATCTGCAAGAGGTTCTACCGTCAAAAGGAAGGGATAGTTCCATGGGCTCATAATAAGTGTATTGCCGTAGGGTGTGGGTTGCCTGAAGCTATGGGAGGGAAACTGAGCAAGAGGTGTATAGACTGTTTTTCTTCTTGCAAAGCTTCTTGTATGGCGTATCAAATATGAGATTTCGGATAGTACAAGACCTATTTCGCACATAAAGCCCTCATATTGACTTTTACCGAGGTCGGCTGTCAGGGCCCTGCTGATTTCGCCTTCATACTTTTTAACTGCGTCATACAGCTTCTTGAGCTGTTCAATGCGGAATTTTACCGGAACGGTTGCACCGCTTTTATAATAGTTACGCTGTTTTTCCAGCAGAGTCTGTATTTCTTTAGCTGTCATTTCTCAGAACTCCAATCTGCAATTTGATAATAAAAGCTCTCAAGCTCCTTTGCCGTCATAAGCTTAGGAACAGGATAGAGGGGGTTGGCTTCTTTTTCTGCGTTGCTCGCCATGGTCGGGATATCCTCTGCAATTATTCCATCAATTTTATTGGGTATTCCCATTCTTCGGTTTAATTCCTTAATTGCATTTATAAAGATTTCAGACGCTTCTTTATCCGATTGCTCGGCGGTACATACGCCTGCCGCTATACCGAGCTTGTGTAGCTTTTTATAAACGGTTTCGCCGTAGGCTTCAAGCACATAGGGCATAATAACCGCGTTTGCAAGGCCGTGAGGTGTACCGTACTGTCCGCCAAGAGAATGTGCAACAGCGTGAATGTATCCTACATAAGATTCTGAAAAGGCAACACCGGCTTTGTAGGCGGCATGAAGCATATTTTCTCTTGCCGTACGGTTTTGTCCGTCCTGATATGCCGTTTCTATATTTTCGAATACCAGCTTTACTGCATCCAAAGAAAGCTGTCTTGTCTCTTTGGTGGTAGAACGGCCGATGTATGCTTCTACTGCGTGAGTAAGAGCGTCCATGCCGGTTGTTGCCGTAAGGCTTTTGGGCAAAGAAAATGTAAGAGCAGGGTCTAAAACCGCATAATGAGGAATTAAAGGAAAGCTCATAAGCGCATATTTATGATGCTTTTCGCTGTCGGTTATAACCGCAGCGAGGGTTGTCTCACTACCTGTGCCCGCAGTTGTGGGAATTGCGATCAGAGTAGGCAGACGGCGTAAAACTCTTAAAATGCCCTTCATTTTTCCGATGCTCTTTTTAGGATAAACCGCTCTTGCTCCCACTGCTTTTGCACAGTCCATAGATGAACCTCCGCCAACAGCAATAAGGCAATCGCAGTTATTTTCGCGGTAAAGCGAACAAGCTTCTTCAACATTATCCACCGTAGGATTAGGCCGGTTATTATCATAGACCGAATATACAATTCCCGAAGCTTTCAGGACATTTGTAATCGGAACAGTCAATCCATTTGTTACTATACCCTTATCGGTAACAATAAGCACGGATTTGATATTTTCTTTCTTCAGAACTTCAGAAAGCTTAGCGCAGGAGTCCACAATCTCAGGCTCTCTGTAAGGCAGTATCGGCAAAGCAATACGAAAAGCGGTTTGAAATATACGGCAGAATGCGGATTTAAGAAAAAACATTATTTATTACACCTTTCTATTTGCAATGTTGTCAAGGCCTTTGCTGATAAGCGAAAGACTGCTGTAAAACTGCAATCTTTCCTCCTCGGTAAGCTCTATGCTGATTTTTTCGAGCACGCAGGCTATTTTATCAGCTATCTTTTTAGCTGCCTCTGCGCCCTTCTCGGTAAGTAGCAAAGGGCTTTTGTAGCGCTTGGGAGTTTTTGCATCGCATATCAGATAACCGTTGGTTTCAAGATAGTCAAGCGAACGGGAGACGGTTGCTTTATCCTCTTCGCACCTTTCGCACAATTCGGTAGCGGTAAGTCCCTCCGATAAATAGAGGTAATAAAGGCAGGAAATATGGGAGCTTCTCAAATTATATTCCGCCATCTCCTGATTCTTGATTTTGCGTATGTTACGGCTTATTCGGTTAATAAGCACAGTAAAGGTTTCAAATCTTTTATTCATAATTTCTCCCTAAAGCTTTATATACATAAGTTGTTGAAGTTTCAACAAGTGTGAAGTATATCATAAGCTTGTTGAAATGTCAACAAGTCAAAAGCACAGTCTCAATTCAAGCGGTTCAATCGTATAAATACAAAAAAACTGCACACTTCGGACATACAATAATATCCTCTGAGTGCAGGTCTTTTGTTTGTTACGGTATGGGTTAGCACTAAGCTTCCTGCAAATCCCATTGTCGGTAAGAATGATAATAAAGAAGCAACCGCAATTCAAAAGGCAATTGCCGGAATAGATGCCGAATAAAGCTGCAATTGTAGTTTTTTCAGCGGCACAAATAAAAACTGCCGTTCATTGGTGCAACCTTTGAACGGCAGTTTTGGTTTTATATAGGAAATATCACGGTGATGGTTGTGCCTTTTCCCTGTTCACTCTCAAGTGAGATTTTTGCTCCGAATTGCGATGCAGCGTGCTTGACAATTGAAAGTCCCAGCCCTGTACCGCCGGATTGCTTGGAGTGGCTCTTGTCTACTCGGTAAAAGCGCTCGAAAATTCGCTCCTGATGTTGAGGCGGGATACCGATGCCGGTATCGGACACCTTCAGTATTCCGCTGTTCTCGGTTTTTCTGACCGCCACGGTAACAGAGCCGCCGGGAACATTATACTTGATTGCATTTTCCGTCAGATTGTAGACAATCTCATGAAGCAAGCGGGGAATTCCCTGCAGAACACAGCTTTCTGCATCAAGCTTGATGTGCACACCGTTTTTGTCTGCGGCGTCACGAAGCTGTTCGACAGCTTCTCCTGCGACCACACTCAAATCCACTGCTTCTTCCGGCAATTCCACACCCTCGTCAAGCTGTGAAAGACGGATAATATCGTCAATCAGGTTGAGCAGCCGGGAGGATTCTTTTTTGATATGACCGATAAACCGGAGCATATCCTCAGACTTAACCAAACCGTTTTCGATAAGGTCGGCACTTGCAATAATTGAGGTGAGCGGTGTCTTAAGCTCGTGGGACACATTTGCTGAAAATTCTCTGCGAGTCTGTTCGGCATGCTCCTGCTCCGAAACATCAAAAGCAAGAATAACCAATCCGAGAACCTTGCCGTCACTCTCAATACGGCTGATATCCAGTTGATAGCTACGGCCGTTTCTTTCTTCACGGATAGTTGTATGTCCGCTTGTCAGAGCCATATCTACAGCATGGCTGATTCTGCGGCTTCGCTCTACTGTCAAAAAGTCTGCGCCCACAGCGTTATCTTTTACGCAAAACAGAGTCATTGCCGCTTGGTTGATGCTAAGTATTTTTCCGCCGGCATCAAGCAGGACAAGACCTTCTTTCATATTTGCCGTGATACAGTCGAACTCATCGGTCTTTTGCCTGAGCTGTCTGAGCTGCATATCAATTTGTTCGTGCTGACGGTGAATCTGTCCCAGCAAAGGAGAAAGCTCCTCATAGGTATCGTTTTCAAGCGGATTGTTCAGGTCAACCTGATTGAGGGGTGTGATAATTCTCTTTGACAGGCGTTTTGCCAGCAGCCACGACAGTAAAGCTGCAAATAACACTGCAAGCACAAACCAAGGAATAATGCCTGCAATCAGCGCAAGCACCGTATCTTGGCTGACAGATACACGCAGTACATTGCCGTTATTAAGTAAAACTGCACGGTAAATTGTCTTTTCTGTAAGCGTTGTGGAATAACGGGAGCTTTCACCTTTGCCAAAAGCAAGGGCCTCTGAAACCTCTTCTCGGTTTTTGTGATTTTCCATTGTCACCGGGTCTGCATCGGTATCTGCAAGCACATTTCCGTCCTTATCCACCAAAGTAAGCCTAAGTCCGTCAGTGTCAAGATTATCAAAGAAACTGCTTCCCGATTCTTCCACTGCCTGTGCTAAAAGTGTAAGCTCGGTTTGGAGCTGTTCTTCTCTGATATTGACAGAATAGCCATACAGACACCCAACAGCAACAGTCAGACTGACAAGCAAAACCGCAAGAGATGTAAACAGGATAGAGCGAAATATTTTCTTTGTCATTGAATCTTCTCCATTCTGTATCCCACATGGCGGACTGTTTCAATCAGCTCACCGTACTTGCCCAGCTTCTGACGCAAAGTGCGAATATGCATATCTACGGTGCGTGTTTCACCGGCATAATCCATTCCCCAAACATCCGCAAAGAGCTGATCTCTTGTAAAAGCCGTACCGGGGTGACTCATAAACAGGCGCAGAAGCTCAAATTCCTTGTAGGTAACTTGTACCCGCCGGTCATCCACGGTTAAGGTTCGTTCATCCGGATTAAGCACAATACCGCCCATCTGCAGGGTATTTTCGCTTTTTGCCGGACGGTAACGCCGAAGCACGGCTTTGATACGGGAGATAAGCTCCATAACGCCAAAGGGCTTGACTATATAATCGTCAGCGCCAAGGTCGAGGCTTTGGATTTTGTCGTATTCTGTACCCTTGGCAGTAGCCATAATGACAGGCAAATCACTAAATTCTGAGGATGCGCGGATTTTTCTCAGCAGTTCAACGCCGTCCATACCCGGAAGCATAACATCTAAAACAACAAGCTCCGGCCGCTGTTGCTGGAGCGCTTCCCAAAAAGCTGTACCGTCTTCAAATCCTCTTGCCTCAAAGCCTGTTGAGCTTAGGGCATAGACCTCGATATCCCGTATCGCCATATCGTCTTCTACACACCAAATCATTGGCTAACCTCCTTGTGAATGCCGGAAATTGAAAACAGCACCCATTCTGCGATATTGACGGTATGATCCCCGATGCGCTCAAAATACTTGGAGATCATCAGCAGGTCGAGGGCATATTCGCCGTCATTGGGATTTTCGGCAATCATTTTGATAAGACCGGTCTTTATCGTGTCAAAATATCTATCGACAATATCATCGTCGGCAATAACCTTTTCTGCAAGGGCGGTGTCACGCTTTACAAACGCCTCTACGCTTTCAGTGACCATACTTATCGTTGCTTTAGCCATTTCACGGATTTTGATGTGTTCGTCTGCAGTGCGTCCGTTCAAAAAGGTAATTATCTCTGAAATATCCTCTGCCTGATCGCCGATTCGCTCCATATCGGTAATCATCTTGAGAGCCGCGGAAATTTGTCGCAAATCACCGGCAACAGGCTGCTGCTGGAGCAGAAGCTTCAAACAGAGGCTCTCAATATCCCGTTCTTTTTGGTCTATCTCTTTGTCGAGGGGCGCAACTTGGGCGGCAATCTTCGGATCACCTTCTGCCAGCGCTGTGGCAGCTAACGCGATGACCTCTTCACACAGAGCTCCCATACGAATCAATTCTGCATTCAACAGCTCAAGCTGTTCGTCGAATCTGCTTCTCATTATCCAAACCTCCCCGTGATATATTCTTCGGTGCGTTTGTCCTTCGGTTGAGAGAATAGCTTTTCTGTGTTTTCGTATTCTATCAACTCACCCAGCAGGAAAAATGCAGTCCTATCAGAGATTCGGACAGCCTGCTGCATATTATGAGTAACTATAACAATAGTATACTTCTCCTTAAGAGAAATAGCAAGTTCTTCAATCTTGGATGTGGAGATTGGGTCCAGGGCGCTGGTAGGCTCGTCCATCAACAGCACCTGCGGTTCAACCGCCAAGGCTCTGGCAATGCACAGACGCTGTTGCTGACCGCCGGACAGACCAAGGGCGTTCTTTTTCAGGCGGTCCTTAACCTCGTCCCAAATAGCAGCATCCCGCAGAGAACGCTCTACAATATCGTCCAGCTTCACTCTGGAGGTGATACCGTGAGTGCGGGGACCGTACGCAATGTTATCGTATATGCTCATAGGAAAAGGATTGGGCTTTTGGAAAACCATACCAACCTGTCGGCGCAGTTCGTTTACATCCACACCCGGAGCATATATATCCTCTCCCAAATAGTTGATACAGCCGGTGATTTTTACGCCCGGGATCAGATCATTCATTCGGTTCAGAGTTTTCAAAAAAGTGGACTTTCCGCAGCCGGAGGGACCTATCAGCGCAGTTATACTTCTTTCGGGAATTTCAAGATTGATATCTATCAGTGCCTGATGCTCCCCATACCACAGGCACAAATTCTCAGCAGTCATAATATTATTCATTGGCTATTCTTCCTTTTGAAATATCTGCCTACAAGGGCAGCACACATATTGATTATAACAGTCAGCACCATCAAAATGGCGGCAATAGCAAAGGCTACCTCAAACTCGCCCTGCTCTGTGGCATAAAAGTAAAGGGCAACCGTCAAGCTTGCGCCGGAGCTGAACCACGCATCAAGGATGCCGTTTACCGCGTGAGCAAAACCCGCTGTAAAGAGCAATGCGGCAGACTCGCTGACGATGCGTCCCACAGAAAGGATACAGCCGGTAATCACGCCGTCCACACAGCTTGGCAAAACCACAGTGCGGATAACACGCCACTTTCCGGCTCCGAGGCCGAAGGCCCCTTCCCGATAGCTCTGGGGAACGGTTTTCAGGCTCTCCTGCGTAGTACGCATAACGGTGGGCAGATTCATAATTGCCAGAGTCATACAGCCCGCTAAAATACTTTTATCAAATCCCAGCAGCTCCACAAAAGCCAACATACCGAACAAGCCGTAGATGATAGACGGAATTCCCGAGAGTGTTTCAGCGGCATACTCAATAACCGAAACAAGCTTATTATTCTGAGCATATTCGGTCAGATAAATGGCGGCGCCTACACCGAGAGGAATAATGAGTACCAAAGTACCGAACACCAGGTAGAGAGTGTTTAGTATATCGGGCAGAATTCCGATTTTACCGGTAAGATAGCTGGGTTTGGTAGAAATAAGCTCCCAGCTCAGGTGAGGTACACCTTTGAACAGTACATAACCTATTAAAAAAAGCATCAAGCCACAGGTCAGCACTGTGGCTGACACCATCAGCGTACGCATAGCAACGCGGTAAACCCGCCGTTTAGCTGATAACTTTGTATGCATCATCTCGCCTCCTTATCGCGCTTCAAAAAGAAGTTCAAAGCGGCATTTATAAGCATAATGAAAAGGAACAGCGTTAGTGCAATAGAGAACAGCGCCTGCCTTTGCAAGCCGGAAGCATATCCCATTTCGCTGGATACAGCGGTGGTCAGAAAGCGGACGCTTTCAAAAAGCGAAGGCATATTAGCCACATTGCCGGATACCATAACAACCGCCATTGCTTCTCCGATAGCCCGTCCGACACCAAGCACAACAGCCGTTGCTATTCCGCTTTTAGCCGCCGGTACGCTCACCCGAAAATAGGTTTCTTCAGGTGTAGCGCCAAGAGCAAGGGACGCGTCTTCATATTCTTTCGGAACAGCATCCAACGCTGTGATAGAAACATTGATTATAGATGGCAGTATCATAATTGCCAAAACGATGATTGCACTGAGCAAACTGGCGCCGTCGGGAATATTAAAGAGCTTCCGAATACCGGGAACAAGCACCATCATACCAACCAAACCGTAGACCACAGACGGAATACCTGCCAAGATACCCACGGCTCCCTGAACAAATGATTTGATTTTGGACGGAGCCGCTTTAGACAGATAAACCGCCACCAGGAAGCCCACGGGAACACCCAAAACAATTGCTCCGGCAGTGCCATAAACACTTGTCAGAATAAAAGGCAGGATACCGTACTGCGGAGGGTCGGCGGTAGATTCCCAAGTTGTTCCGAACAGAAATTTTGCCAAACCGATTTCCCGAATAGCCGGTATTCCGGAGATAATCAAATATATACTGATGACCGCAACACAGGCGACGGTGATGAGTCCAAGCACCAGAAATATGCCGTGTACGATGTTTTCTATCAATTTTTTCTTTTTCATCTTCATCACCTCATAGCCGACAAGCGACGGCTTTCTGTGCCGTCGCTCCTCAAGCATTCCTTATTTTGCAGGAACCACACCTGCAGAAGAAATCAGTTCGTTTGCCTCATCAGAGGTGATATAGTCAAAGAAGTCCTGTGCTGTTTCACTCAGCTCGACGCCTTCTTTGGTAACCAGTACGAAGGGACGCTGTATAGCATAGCTTCCGTCCTTAATTGTGTTTTCGTCAGGAACGATACCTCCTACGGAGATTGCCTTGACGCTGTCATTAACAGAAGCGAGTGAAGCATAGCCGATAGCGTTGGGATTAGACTCTACCGCAGTGATAACTGCACCGGTGGAGGTCAGCTCCTGACGGTATTTGCATGCATCCTCGGTATCTGTGATAGACTCAAAGCCGTCACGGGTACCGGAGCCTGCTTCACGGCCAATCAGAACAATCTCGCCGCTGTTGCCGCCTACTTCACTCCAGTCGGTGATTTCGCCGGTGTAGATTTTTGCAATCTGTTCCACGCTGAGGTCGGACACGGTGTTTTCAGTATTCACGATAACAGCGATGCCGTCATAAGCCAGAACAGTCTCTACCAAGCCTTCGGCTTTCTCTTCATCTTTCAGATAACGGCTGGCAAGACCAATGTCACAAGTGCCGTCTTTTGCAGCCTTAATTCCGGAGCCGGAGCCTGTGGGGTTATAGGTGAAGTTGACGCCTTTGTTTTTTTCCATATAGCTTTCGCCAAGGATGCCTATTACCTTTTCCATAGAGGTTGAGCCATCGGTTGAAACCGAACCGCCCTTACTGCTGCCGGTGCAACCGGCGAGAGCGCAAAGTGCTAATGCTGCAACAAGCAAAATGCTGATAATTTTTTTCATTTCTGAATACTCCTTTTGTTTTTGTTTTGTAGCTATCCTACACTTAGGAGTATATACGGACGGAGTAAAATCTAAAAGTCAGGTATTGTAAAATTGTTGTCAAATACGCAAGCTGTCAACTTCCTTTCTAAATACCGTCACCGCAACCAATGTATTTATCTTCAGCACTGCTTTTGTTTCACAAAGCAAAACCGTCTGACTACATAGTAAATATATTTATATTGCTCATTGTCAAAGTAATTTGAAGAACATATTCTTGATACTAATAGCAAAAAGGTCGGGTAATACATAACAGATACCCGACCTTTTCTGTAATAGAAAGCACTATTTATTTACATCCGTCACCGGCGGAATAAAGTTTTCAATCGCCTTTCTAAGCTTTGGGTGATGGATTACAAAATGGATTGCAGGGGATTTACCTTTGGAAATCATCGCCCATTTTCCCTCATGCATAATGATTTGCAGGTTGCGGAATGTATGAGCAGAGGTCTGTTTGAAGATGTAGTTTTTATTATGCTCTGCATACCGCCTCGTCTGTTTCAGATGCTCAAGGTAATCGTCATATGTATAAACGATGTCATTTTCAAAAAACATTCCCGAAAGAGAAAGCAACATAGGATATTGCATGAATTCTTCCTCGGATAGATACGGTACTTCATCCTCAATAGTATTATTTTGCAGAATTTCCAATGCCGTTTTCCTCTGAAACTCAGCAAATGACAATATGCTTTGCCTGTCAATTTCCGAAAGGGAATTTTTCTCTAAAAGCTGTTTAAGATGAGCTTCTTCCATAGTGTAAATCGGAAGTGATGACAGAATATTTCTCCTTTTGCCCGAAATATGAGAATCAGCCAGCAGAAACGCATTCAGCGCTCCTGAATTCTCATTGCGGTAAATATTCATAAGCGGATGTGCATTTTTCAGAAGAGCCTCGGCTCTTTTTCTGTAATATGTAACCTCGCTTTTATTTTTTGTCAGATAATACCGTCCGTCACTGTGGCAGCCGACAATTGCCTCGCCCGACAGCGCCGCTGTTCCCGAAACCTTTAAGAGATGCAGAAAGACATTATTCTGAACATTTTTCAGATAATACGGTGAAACCTGTCCCGTCATATACATAGGAATCCAGCTTTCAAGCCCCAGCATCATTTCGCCAAATGGACGGTCAATGTTATGTATCATATTCAGGTGCAGTCCCTTTTTCAGCATCATAGCCATACCGAACATCCACTTTTTGGGGAATTCGGAATCCTTTGACATTTCCTCCATCGGCATATCGCTGTACATAATCACGGATTCCATGGACTTTGATAAAACGGTTGCTTTCAAAAAGTCAAGCTCGCTTTCCATCATTTCCTGTAAGCCTGTGTAGGTTTTTGATGTAGAAAACTGAAACGGAACAGTCGGCACTTTCAACTCGTCAAAGCGGATTGCTTTTATGTATTCGTTTAAATCGAAATCATTAAGATTTTCAAGGAATTTTGCAACGTTATCTTCGTGCTTGTCGTGCTCTCCGATCAGCCAGTCTCTGACTTTTTCATAGTACTCGGAACTGTCTGAAAGAGCCTCGGGAGTACAGCCGATAAGCTCTGCAACAGCCGCTTTTTCCGAAGTGCTTTCCATTTTATTTGAAACATAAGCAGCTACACTGTCTGCAAATTTTATCGGGTCTGACGGCTGACGCGAGCCATTTCTAAATCGGAAAACAGTTGAAACATCATAATTTGTATCACGGCAAAGCTTGCTGATATTTATGTTCAGAACAGAAATCAGAGTGTTGAAA
>JBJEOT010000017.1:0-12711 GCA_051880855.1 Ruminococcus sp. | reverse complement strand
ACTCGGCGAAAAGGTGTACTGGCTTTTTAAGGAGGCAGGCTTTGAATGTCCCTCTATTGAAGAGCACAACCGCAAGCTCATCTTCGAAAATGAAGAAAAGGGAGTGCGTTACTTCTGGGTTAAGCCCTCTGATGTTTCAATTTGTGTTGAGCGAGGCGCCGCTGATATCGGCGTTGCCGGCAAGGATATTCTCCTTGAATACAGACCCGATGTTTACGAGCTTCTGGACCTTGATATGGGCAAGTGCCGTATGGCTGTTGCCGCTCCCAAGGGTTTTCATGAGGAGGCAGGCAAGACTCTTAAGGTTGCCACAAAATTCCCTCATATTGCAGAGAACTTTTACTCTGAAAAATGCAGAGATATTGACATAATTAAGCTTAACGGTTCAATTGAGATTGCTCCGATCCTCGGACTTTCCGATGTTATAGTTGACATTGTTGAAACAGGTACAACCCTTAAGGAAAACAACCTCGCGGTTTATGAGACCATTGTGCCGATAAGCGCCAGACTGATTGCCAACAAGTCGGGCTTTAAGTTTAAGAATCAGGAAATCCTCGCTATCAGGCAGGGATTGGAAGCACAGGTGAAGCAAAAGAATGATTAAGATTATGAAATACGGCGAAATCTCCAACAAGGAGATTTTTGCAAGACAGGAAAACACAGCAGATGTCTCTGTAATTGTAGAGAAAATTATCAAAAACGTTCGTACAAACGGCGACAGGGCGCTGTTTGAATATGCTCTTAAATTTGACAAAGCAGAGCTTTCTTCTCTGGAGGTTTCAGAAGAAGAAATTGACGAAGCCTTCGCAGCAGTTGAGCCTGAATTCTTAGAAATTCTCAGAAAAGCCGCCGCAAACATCAAGGCTTTTCACCAGAATCAGGTTAGAAACAGCTTTATTATGAGCGAGAAAAACGGAGTTGTTACCGGCCAAAAAATAACCCCCATTGAGAAGGTCGGTCTTTATGTGCCCGGCGGTACAGCCGCTTATCCCTCAACCGTGCTGATGGACAGTATTCCTGCACAGATTGCAGGCTGCAATGAAATTGTTATGGTAACTCCCCCCTCTTGCAGCGGTAAAGTTAATCCCGTTATTCTCGCCGCCGCAAAGATTGCAGGCGTTACAAGAATATTTAAGGTCGGCGGTGCTCAGGCAATTGCCGCCCTTGCCTACGGCACTGAGACAGTTCCTCAGGTTTACAAGATTGTAGGCCCCGGAAACGCCTTTGTAGCTGAAGCCAAGAGACAGGTTTACGGACAGGTTTCCATTGATATGATTGCAGGTCCAAGCGAGATTTTGGTTATTGCCGATAAAAACTCAAATCCCGCTCACGCCGCTGCAGACCTTCTTTCTCAGGCAGAACACGACAAGCTTGCAAGTGCGGTTTTGGTAACAGACAGCTATGAGCTTGCAGAGAAGGTTTTGGCGGAGCTTGAGAGACAGATTCCCCTGCTCCCCCGTGCAGAGATTGCAAGGGCTTCCATTGACAACAACGGCAAAATTATTATTGCCGATAACCTTGATGATGTTATCGGAATTTCCAATGAGATTGCACCTGAGCACTTGGAGCTTATGGTTGACAATCCCTTTGACCTGCTTAGCAAGGTCAAAAACGCAGGCTCGGTGTTTATGGGCAGATACTGTCCCGAAGCTTTGGGTGATTATTACGCAGGCGCTAACCACACTCTACCCACAAGCGGTACTGCCAAATTTTCAAGCCCTCTTTCTGTTGATGACTTTGTAAAGAAAATTCAGTACACCTACTACACCGAAGAAGCACTGAGAGATGTTGCTGGGGATGTTGCTTTCTTTGCACACAAAGAGGGACTTGACGCCCACGCAAAAAGCGCAGTTATCAGAACCGAGGTAAGCGAAGAATGAGCCGGTACTTAAGAGAAAACCTGACAGGTCTTGAGGCCTACACGCCCGGCGAACAGCCTCGTGACGGCGAATACATCAAGCTTAATACTAACGAATCCCCCTATCCCCCTGCCAAGAGCGTTGTGAAAGCTCTTGAAGATGCGGATATTGAAAGACTGCGGCTGTATTCTGACCCCACCTGCAAGGCGCTTAAAGAAAAGCTTGCTGCGCTTTACAAGGTAAAAAGCGAGAACATCTTCCTTTCAAACGGGTCTGATGATATTCTGAATTTTGCCTTTATGGCATTCGGCGCAAAGGGTGCAGTTTTTCCTGACATCACCTATGGCTTTTACACGGTATTTGCCGAGCTTCACTCGGTTGAATATGAAGAGCTTCCTCTGAATGAAAGCTTCGATATAGTTGCCGAGGATTACTATAACAGAGACAAGCTCATTGTTATAGCTAACCCTAATGCACCTACCGGCAAAACTATTTCCGTTAAGGAAATCGAGAATATTCTTATAAAGAATAAAAACTCCGTGGTTGTAATTGACGAGGCTTATGTTGACTTCGGCGGTGAGAGTGCCTATCCCCTGATAGACAAATATGACAATCTTCTGGTTGTCCGCACCTACTCAAAATCCCGCTCAATGGCAGGCGCCCGACTCGGCTATGCCATTGCATCAAAGGGAATAATTGAAGACTTGGAAAGGCTGAAATACTCCACTAACCCCTACAACATAAACAGCCTTACCCTTAAGCTTGGTGAGGCAACACTTGACGCTGAGGATTATTACTTTGAAAAATGCAAGGAGATTTCCTTGACACGGGAGTACACAACAGAAAAGCTTGAAGAAAGGGGCTTTGAGGTACTGCCCTCCAAATCCAACTTCATATTTGCACGGCATAAAGCAATAAGCGGAGAAGCACTTTATACTTCTTTGAAAGAAAGAAAAATCCTTGTCCGTCACTTTACCAAAGAGAGAATCAAGGATTTTAACCGAATCACAATCGGCACCAAGGAGCAGATGAATTCGCTTCTTGATGTAATAGACGAAATATTGGGAGGAAACTAAATGTTGAGAACAAGCGAGATAATCCGCAAAACCGCAGAGACAGATATCGCTCTTGCGCTGAGTCTTGACGGCAAGGGCAAGGCTGAGATTTCTACAGGCATTGGCTTTCTTGACCATATGCTGACTCTCTTTGCCTCTCACGGCAGATTTAACTTGAATATCAAATGCACAGGCGACACTCAGGTTGACTTTCACCACTCTGCCGAGGATATAGGTATCTGCTTAGGAAAAGCTTTCTGCGAGGCTCTCGCAGACAAAAGAGGTATCCGCCGTTACGGAGATACTGCACTTGCTATGGACGAGACTTTGATTCTCAGCGCTGTTGATATTTCCGGCAGAAGCTACCTTGGTTTCGATGTGGAATTCCCCTCAGAGAAAATCGGCGACTTTGACACAGAGCTTATTGAGGAATTCTTCCTGGGTTTTGTGAGAAACTGTCCTATGAGTCTTCACATCAAAAAGCTTGCAGGCACAAATTCTCATCACATAGCAGAGGGTATTTTTAAGTCTGTAGCAAGAACATTGAGGACAGCTGTATCCCTTGACCCTGACATAATTAACGAAATTCCGTCAACTAAAGGTGTTCTCTGATGATAGGTATAATTGACTACGGCGTGGGAAATCTTTTTTCCCTTAAATCTTCACTTAAAGCAATTGGCGAGGATGTGTTTATCTCCTCAGATAAAGAGGAGCTTGAAAAAGCGTCGGGACTGCTCCTGCCCGGTGTGGGAGCCTTTGCCGACGCAAAAACAAAGCTTAAGACAAGCGGACTTGAAGATTTCATAAAGGAAGAGGCTTCTAAGGGCAAGCCGCTTATGGGCATTTGTCTCGGAATGCAGCTTCTCTTTGATAAGAGCTTTGAATACGGCGAGCACGAGGGACTCGGTCTTATTAAAGGACAGGTTGTACCCTTTGAGGGAAAAATCTCAAAAGACTTAAAAATCCCCCACATCGGCTGGAATGCTCTGCATCTTGAAAAAAGCGAATGTCCTCTGCTTAAATATACCAAAGAGGGCGACTGCGTTTACTTCGTCCACTCCTACTATGCCGAGGGCTGTGATGAGGCTCTGTGTGCAACAGCAGAGTACGACATAGCCGTGACCGCCACAGTTTGCAAAGACAATATCTACGGCTGTCAGTTTCACCCCGAAAAAAGCGGAGATGTAGGCATAAACATACTCAGAGCTTTCTCCGATATCTGCAAAAAACTAGAGTATTAAGCGAGGCTATTATGATAATTTTTCCTGCAATCGACCTTTACGGCGGTAAAGCTGTCCGCCTTTATAAGGGAGATTATAATGAGATGACCGTCTACAGTGACGCTCCCTCCAAAGTGGCAAAAAAGTTTCAGTCTTTCGGAGCTACTCACCTGCATCTTGTTGACTTAGAGGGCGCTAAGGCCGGTACTCCCAAAAACTTAGATACGATAAAAAAGATTACCTCTGAAACCGACCTTTTTACTGAGGTTGGCGGCGGTATCAGAAATATGGATATCGCCGCGGCTTACATAGAAAGCGGTGTTGACCGCATTATCCTCGGCACTGCCGCCGTAACAGACAGAAGCTTTCTCAAAGAAGCAATCGACAAATTCGGTGACAAGGTCGCCGTGGGCGTTGACCTCAGGGACGGCTTTGTGGCAATAAAAGGCTGGACAGAAAAATCAGCAGAGACCGCCGAAGATTTCCTCGCTGATATGGAAAAGCTTCAGGTTAAGACCGTTATCTGCACCGATATCTCAAGAGACGGAGCTATGCGGGGCAGTAACAACGAGCTTTACAGTCAGCTCTCAAAGAAGTTCAGCGTCGACCTTGTTGCGTCGGGCGGTGTGTCAAGCATTGAGGATATTAAAACTCTGAGCGCAATGGGTCTTTACGGTGCAATCATCGGCAAGGCATATTATACCGGCGCTATTGACCTTAAAGAAGCTTTAGAGGTGGCAAAGTGATTACAAAGAGAATTATCCCTTGCCTTGATGTCAGAGACGGCAGGGTTGTAAAGGGCGTTAACTTTGAGGGGCTCTCCGATGTTTCCTCTCCTATTGAGCTTGGTAAGTACTACAGCGACTGCGGTGCAGACGAGCTTGTTTTCTACGATATTACAGCTTCTGCCGAGGGCAGAAAGCTTTTCACCGACATTCTCACCGAGGTTGCAGAGAATATTTTTATTCCCTTAACCGTCGGCGGAGGTATCAACACTCTTGAGGATTTTGACAGGGTGCTGAAATGCGGTGCGGATAAGGTTTCTGTTAACTCGGGAGCGATACGCAACCCGAAGCTTATTTCCGAAGCGGCTCAGAAATACGGCGACCAGTGTGTGGTTATTTCTGCCGATGTCAAGCGCGTTGACGGTGTTTTCAGAGTCTTTGCAAAAGGCGGAAGAGAAAACACCGGTATGGAGGCAATAAGCTGGATTAAATCCTGCGTTGACAGAGGTGCCGGCGAGGTTGTGCTCAATTCAATCGACACCGACGGCGTTAAAGGCGGGTTTGACCTTGAGATGCTCAGCGCTGTCTGCGAGGCTGTAAATGTTCCTGTTATTGCATCAGGCGGTGCAGGCTGTGCAGAGGATTTTGTAAGCCTCTTTAACACTCTGCCCAAGGTTGACGCCGGACTTGCCGCTTCAATTTTTCACTTTGGCGAGGTAAAAATTCCTGAGCTGAAGAAAATTCTCAAAGAGAATAATATTAATGTGAGGTTATAAAAATGCTTGATATTGAGATGCTTAAGTTTGATGAAAAGGGACTTATTCCCGCTATCGTTACAGACGCTGACAGCGGTGATGTGCTGACCCTTGCATATATGAACAAGGAAAGCCTTCAGATTTCTATGGATAAGGGACTTACCTGCTTCTTCAGCCGTTCAAGACAGAAGCTTTGGCTCAAGGGCGAAACAAGCGGTAACTACCAGCACATTGTTTCAATTACCGCCGACTGTGACAACGACGCCTTGGTCGTAAAGGTTAGAAAAGACGGCCCTGCCTGTCACACAGGAAGTGACTCCTGCTTTACAAAGCTTCTCTTTGAGGGTGAAGAGGCTGACGGCTTTAAGCTTCAAACTCTTTATGAACTTCTGCTTGACAGAAAAGCCAAGCTTCCCGAGGGCTCTTACACTACATACCTTTTTGAGAAAGGCGTGGACAAAATTCTCAAGAAAGTCGGCGAGGAATCAACTGAGGTTATCATTGCAGGCAAAGCAGAGGATAAGGCTGAGACTGTCTACGAAATTGCCGACCTTGCTTACCATGTTATGGTGCTTATGGTTGAGATGGGTATCACCGTTGAGGACATAAGAACAGAGCTTGCATCACGCCATGTAATCGACCACAAGGTTAAGCAGGAAAAAATGGTATGATCAAGACTAACTACCATACTCACACACTTTACTGCGACGGCAAAAACACTCCTGAAGAAGTGGTGCACTCTGCTATTGAGAAAGGTTTTTCTGTTCTTGGTTTTTCCGGTCACAGCCCTCTCGACGGCGAAGAATGGACTACCAAAGAGGAAGACATAGAAAAATACAGAGAAGAAATACTGTCACTCAAGGAAAAGTACAGCGGTAAAATCGAAATTCTTTTGGGAATTGAGCAAGACTACTTCAGTAAAACTCCAAAGGAGAAATACGATTTTATAATCGGCTCTGTTCACGGCGTACCTGTCAAAGACGGCTTGCTCTATATGGACGCTTCGCCTGAGATAGTCAAAAATGGCATAGAGAAGCACTTTTGCGGAGACCCTATGCTCCTTGCAGAAAAGTATTATGAGCTGATCTCAGATGTTGTGAGCAAAACCGGCGCAGATATTATCGGCCATCTTGACCTGCTTACAAAGTTTGAGGACAGTGATTTCATCTTCGACACAGAAGACAAAAGGTATCAGAATGCATCTTTCAGGGCAATTGAGAAGCTGTCGCAGACCGGTGCGCTCTTTGAGGTCAACACAGGGGCAATGGCAAGAGGATACAGAACTTCTCCCTACCCCGAAAAGAGTCTTCTGAGCCATATTTACGAATGCGGCGCCGATGTTATTCTTACTTCTGACTGTCACGACAAAAGCTGTCTTGACTACGGCTTTGAAGCTGCAGCCAAGCTTATCAGAGAATGCGGTTTTAAGAGACTTGCCTATCTCTCCGAGGGCACGGTAAAATTCACAAGCATATAAAAGCATAACAAGCACATAAAAAAGGAGTACCTTTACAGGTGCTCCTGATTCTTTTGAACACTGATTATTTTTTTGTTGCCTGACCGTTGATGCTGTCTACAACTCTGCTGTTTTCCTTAAATATCCTGTCAGCGGTATCTTCATCAATACCGGCTACGGAAATCTTCTCTGTATCGCCGGCAGGCTCGCTGCCGTTAAGCTCGGTGAATTCTTTATCAAACTTGTAGTAGTCCTCGCCGTTCTTCTTCTGAATAAAGGTGTAGTAATCAGCAGACTTGGACATATCCTCACCGAAAACTACATAGCTACGGCCTGTGCTGTCCTTGTAAAGCCAAACGGAGGGAGTAGAATCTGAGGCGGAAGCTTTTGAAGTAATCTCCTCGTCAAGAAGGATTGCAGAGCCGTACTCAAAGCCTACGATGTACTGCTTATTAACATAGGGCTTTGTGCCGTCGGCATAAGCAATGTAAAGCTCGTAAACGCCGTCGCCGGTTACATCCATCAAACGGACAACCGCAACGCCTGAGAGCACTTTGCCGTAGGTGGCATCATCCTTAAGCTCAGCCTCGCCGTACTTATCTAAAAACTCGTTGTAAGTTTTGCAGAAATAGTTTGCTCTGTCATTGTTGCCGATATCGTAAACAATAGCACCGCTCATATTACAAGCTGCAAGAGAAGCCAGGCAAACAATAGCCAAAACTGCCGCAAGGATTCTTTTCATAGTAACAACTCCTAAGAAATTAATCTTACAAGAAATATTTTACAATAGTTGCCCTTTTTTTTCAATAGTCTTTCATAAATAATAGCAAAAGGGGCTGTAGAATAACTTTCGTTATTTTACAGCTCCTTCTGTGGGGTTAGGAAAAAAAGCGTAGAATGGACAAACTGAGCGATAACAAGGCTTTTGCCTTGTTATCGGTTACCCGACGGCGTACAAAGGTACGCCAAGTGGCGAAGTTTGTTCATAGCATAAACCATATTTTTTATCTATTTTTTGTTTTATATTACTTTTGTGTGCGTAAATGCTGTTTTGAGATATTAAAAAACTTTTTATATAGGGTTTTATGCGATCTACACTTTTTTACAACCCCTTCGTGTTTATTCTGAGGTTTCTTCCTTAATACTCTCGGCGTTTTTGAAGACGAAGTCTCCGTCTTTGAAGTCACAAATAACCTCTGCGACATTCTCAAGCTCGCCTGAGAGGAGCTTTTCAGAAAGCTTATCCTCAATCCTTGTTGTGATAGCTCGGCGCAGGGGTCTTGCACCGTAGGTAGCGTCAAAGCCCTCGTCAGCGATTTTTTTCAGTGCTTCATCGGTGACGCTTAGCTTTGTGCCTAATGCCTCCAGACGCTTTGCAAGGCTCCTTAGCATCAAGCTTGCTATCTGCTCTGTCTCCTCCTTTGAGAGCTTATTAAAGACAATAATATCGTCAATACGGTTTAGAAACTCCGGTCTGAAAACGCTTTTCAGCTCGCCCATTACGGTTTCTTTGAGCTTTTCATAAGTGTTATCTGCTGACTTTTCATCGCCGGTGCCGAAGCCCAAAGAAGTCGTTTCGTTGGTTATAAGCCTTGCGCCCACATTAGATGTCATAATGATAACGGTATTCTTGAAGCTTACCGTTCTGCCCTGAGAGTCTGTGAGTCTTCCGTCCTCCAAAATCTGCAAAAGCATATTGAAAACATCGGGGTGTGCCTTTTCAATCTCGTCAAAGAGAATAACCGAATAAGGCTTGCGGCGGACTCTCTCTGTAAGCTGACCGCCTTCATCAAAACCGACATATCCCGGAGGTGAACCGATGAGCTTTGCCACGGTGTGCTTTTCCATATACTCGCTCATATCAAGTCTGAGCATTGCGTTTTCATCACCGAACATTGCCTCGGCAAGCGCCTTGGAAAGCTCTGTTTTGCCCACGCCTGTAGGGCCTAAGAAGATGAACGAACCGATAGGCCTGTTGGGGTCTTTCAGACCGGAACGGCTTCTGCGAACAGCCTTTGCAACTGCGGATACTGCCTCGTGCTGACCTACCACTCTTCTGTGCAGTTCATCCTCCAAGGCAAGCAACCGCTCCGACTCCTCCCGATTAAGCTCCTGTACGGGAATACCCGACCACTGAGAAACTATTTTCGCAATATCTGCTTTTCCTATTTCTGCATGATAGTGCTCGGATTTTTCCTGCCACTTTTTCTTTTCGTCGCTCAGCTTTTCCTTAAGCTCTTTTTCTTCGTCACGAAGCTTTGCGGCACGCTCAAAATCCTGCTCATTTACAGCCTCTGACTTTTCCTTCTGAAGGGTCTCTACCCTCTGCTGAAGCTCCTGCAAGCTGTCAGGCGCTGTCTGAGACTGCAGTCTGACTGCCGAGGCAGCCTCGTCGATAAGGTCAATCGCCTTATCGGGCAAATATCTGTCTGCAATATATCTTGAAGAAAGCTCCACCGCTGACTCAATAGCCTCGTCGGTTATTGCCACCTTGTGGTGAGCCTCGTAGCGGTCACGAAGGCCCTTGAGAATTTCCACAGCCTCTTCTTCTGAAGGCTCTTCAACCTTTACAGGCTGAAAACGCCTTTCTAAGGCAGAGTCCTTTTCAATGTACTTTCTGTACTCCTCTAAGGTTGTGGCGCCAATTACCTGAAAGTCACCCTTTGCAAGGGAGGGCTTCAGGATATTGGCGGCGTCTGCCGAGCCTTCGGCTGAGCCTGCGCCGACAATTGTATGAAGCTCATCGATAAAGAGGATTATATCCTTTGAAGCCTTCAGCTCATCGATGACATTTTTTATTCTCTCCTCAAAGTCGCCGCGGTACTTTGTACCTGCGATCATTCCCGTAAGATTCAGGGCAACTACCTTTTTGCCTAAGAGAAGCTCAGGCACTTCTCCCTCTGCAATTTTCAGTGCCAAGCCCTCTGCCACTGCGGTTTTGCCTACGCCGGGCTCACCAATAAGCACAGGGTTATTCTTTGTGCGTCTTGAGAGAATCTGAATAACTCTTCTAATCTCTTCGTCTCTGCCGATAACAGGGTCAATCTCTCCTGCCTTTGCCGCTTCTGTAAGGTCTCTGCCGAATTCATCCAGAGTCTTTGTCTTTTTGTTTTTAGTTTTCTGAGAAGCTGAGCCCGTGGAGAAATCTCCCGTTTCTCTCTCCTCTGCGGGAGTCTGAAGACTTGCGCGCAGGGTTGTGGTAAGGGTTGAAATATTCACTCCGAGTTCATTCAAAAATCTCATAGCGTAGCTGTCACGCTCTGACAGAATTGCAATCAGCAGGTGCTCTGTGCCCACAAAGTTGTGGCCTATTCTGGCTGATGCCAATACTGCCGCCTGCATCACGCCTTTTGTCCGAGGAGTGAAATCATCTGGACCGAGCAGCATCTTACTGCCTGTGCCGACGGTTTCTCTTATCTTTGCGGCAAGCTCCTCTGCATCAAGTCCGCACTCAGAAAGCACCGTAGCGGCAACTCCGGTGCCTTCAAGGGAAAGTCCCAGCAGAAGATGCTCAGTACCGATGTAGGTATGGCCCATTTCTCCTGCCTTATTAATGGCAATGTTTATAGCCTCGTTTGCCTTTTGTGTAAAGCCTTTGAAATTGTACATAAAATCATCCCTTCCTATTTTTCATAATACTAAACTAAACTTACATTCTCATTCAGGTTACCTTCCGAATAACCTTTTCTGTACAATTCAAAAAAAGTATATAAATTATCTGAGTGTTGATTTAATCAACTCTGCTCTCGCCTTATCACGCTCCTGAGGAGTGAGCTTCTTGCCCTCTCTGCGCATAAGACTTGCCGGCTGAATCTCTTTGATAAGCTCATCAACCTTATCTGTGGAGATATCATCAATAAGTCCTTCGGCGATACCTGCACGGACATTTGAGAGGAGCTTCATTGCCTCTGTGTGGGTAATGAGCCTTGCTGTAATAAGTATTCCCATACTACGGCTTACTCTATCCTGATACTCCATACTTTCCATTAGATTTTCTCTTGTATGAAGCTCAGAATCAACAAGCTGATTTGTGATGCTCATAAGGTTTTCAATGGCTGATTTTTCCGAAATACCCAAGGTAACCTGATTGCTGAGCTGATAAAGGTCGCCTGCGGACTCTGTGCCCTCGCCGTAGGTGCCTCTGATAACAAAGCCGAGCTTTGAGAGGTTTGAGGCAATGTGGGCAACAGCTCTGCTGTCTGCAAGACCGCAAAGGTGCATCATCACAGAAGCTCTCATACCTGTGCCCAAATTTGTGGGACACTGAGTAAGGTAGCCAAGCTTCTTATCAAAGGCGAACTCAAGCTCCTTTGACAGCGCATCGTCAATAGAGTCGGCAACGGCGTAGGCTTCTTCCAAGGAAAGGCCCTTCTTAATAACCTGTATTCTCAGGTGATCCTCTTCGTTAATCATAATGCTGATGCTCTCGTCCTTGGAAACAGCCAAAGCTCTGCCCGGTGTTTTGTCGGCAAAATCAGGGCTTATGAGGTGTCGCTCAACCATTGACACAAGCTCAAGGTCTGATAGGTCTGAAAGACTTATGAACATCAAGTCCATATTAGTGCTCTCAATTGCCTTCTTCACCTTGTCGGCAACCTCTTTTTTCTGTAAATCGGTCATTCTTGACGGAAAAGGATAGTCTTTTAGGTTTCTTGCAAGGCGAACTCTTGAAGAAATTACTACTGAATTATCCATACTTATGCCTCCATTTCCTTGATTTTGTCACGAAGCTCTGCGGCAAGCTCGAAATTCTGAACCTCGATTGCTTCTTTAAGCTGAGCCTTAAGCTCATCAACAGTAGGCTCTTTCACCTCATTAGCATTTGCTTTTGCCTTTGCAGGAGAAAAACGGGGTGTTTTTCCGCAATGAGTTGTGTTGCCGTGAATTCGTTTTATTGAGGGCAACAGCTCGTCAAGAAAAACTTCATAGCATTTGCTGCATCCTACCTTGCCCGTGTTGGTAATATCTCCGTAGGTGCTTGAGCATACATCACAGCGGCTTGCTCCGCTTCGGGCAGGAAGAGCAGTTGAAAAAAGGCTCTTCATAAGTCCGCCGAACATATCGGGCATATCCATATCGAAGACATTTGAGAATCCCATTTCGTGGGCGCAGTCGGCGCAGAGCATATACTCCTCATACTCGCCGTTGATAATTCTTTTGACCTGTGTGGTTGCATTCTTAACCTTACATTTTTGACATTTCATATTTATTCCTCCCTATTACATAATTGCAAGCAACATATTCTTGCACATTGAAGCTCTGACTCTGTCCCTTGCCTCAGGGGTAAGGGCTGAGAGGCTTCGCTCTGACATTGCCGCTAAAAACAGGTTTGCGGTTTCTTCTCCTATTATTGACGCGCTTTTCAGGTTGTTAATCATTACGCGGGCAGTAATATTGTCAAGTGAATCTCCTATTGAGTTAATTATATGCATTACGGTTGTGGATTTATCTGCCTGTATACGGCTTATGCGGATATATCCGCCGCCGCCTCTGCGGGATTCTACGATATATCCCTGCTCAGGTGTGAAACGCGAGGTTATTACATAGTTAATCTGGCTTGGAACACAGCCGAAGCGGTCGGCAAGCTCCTTTCGCCTAATCTCGGCGTTGCCCTCTTCCTCCATCATATCCATAATGTATT
>JBJEOT010000016.1:0-42443 GCA_051880855.1 Ruminococcus sp. | reverse complement strand
TGGCACAGGGAAGAAAAAAATTCTTCTCACAGCCTCAATCCACGGCAGAGAGTATGTAACTACAGGCTTCCTGCTTTGCTGTGCCGAGGAATATGCCCTTGCTCTCTCAATGGGAGAATACTACGGAGTATTCGACATCAGAAGAGCCTTTTCGGAGTACTCTTTTTACTTTGTACCCTTGGCAAATCCGGACTCTGTTGAAACCGCGCTTTTGAGGGGAGAGCCCTTTTACTCAAGCAATATCCTTGACAGAAGCCAAAACAAAAGCTGCAAAAACAACGCAAACAATGTAAACCTGAACGCAAATTTCCCCTACTTCTTTGAATATGTACCCAAAGAGCGGCAAGGCGGACCTTTTGCAGGAAGCGAAAGAGAGACAAGGTTTCTGATCTCTCTTTGCGAAAATCACCGCTTTGAAGCCTTGCTGAGCTTTCACTCACGGGGCAACTGCATCTACTACCGCGACAGCGGAAACGGTGCAATCAAGGGGGACTTTGAGATTGCGAAGCTCCTCAGTATTCGGTGCGGTTTTTCCCTCTGCTATGAAACAGAGAACATAGAAAGCTACTCCGGTGGGTTTGAGAATTGGTTCAGGCACCGCTTCAGGCGACCGGGGCTCTGCGTTGAGCTCATCACCGATGAAAATGCAGATTTTCTGCGATGCTGTGAGGATTTCTATACCCTTGCCAATTGGGAGAAAACAAGGTTTGCACCGCTCTGTGCTATGTAAAAATTCACCCACTTATGTTAAAAATACCACAATGCCGTCACATATACGGCTTATGATAGTTATAATCAGGAATACTAACTTTCAGGAGATGACAGTATGAGCAAGCTTCTTATTGCAGACGATGAATTCAGAATAAGAGAGATAATTAAAAAATACGCAGTCTTTGAAGGTCACAGCGTTACAGAAGCCCGGGACGGTATGGAGGCAATCGAAAAAGCGCTGAACGAGGACCACGACCTGATTATTATGGATATTATGATGCCGGAGCTGGACGGCTTTTCCGCCTGCAGAGAAATCCGCAAGCACAAAAGCACTCCCATAATTGTTCTCTCTGCAAGAGGCGAGGAGTACGACCGAATCCACGGCTTTGAGCTTGGAATAGACGACTATGTTGTAAAGCCTTTCTCTCCCAAGGAGCTTATGATGCGAGTAAACGCCGTGCTCAAGCGCAGTCAGGGAAACAGCTCCGACAAGGACATCTTTACCTTTGAAGGTCTCTCTGTTGACTTCAGCGGAAGAATCGTCACCATTGACGGCAAGAGAATTGATATGACTCCCAAGGAATACGATTTGTTCTTCTATATGGTCAAGAACCGCGGTATTGCCCTTACAAGAGAGAAGCTTATCAGCAAGGTCTGGGGATATGACTTCTTCGGTGACGACAGAACCCTCGACACCCACATAAAGCTTCTCAGAAAAAGCCTCGGCGATTACAGCAGGCTCATCATAACTCTGAGAGGAGTTGGCTATCGCTTTGAAGCAAACTGACAGCAAGAAAAACCGCCGCACTCCTACCCTTAAGGTAAAGCTTCTGGGATACTTTCTGCTTTTTGCCGCTGTGATGCTTCTGTTTTTGTGGCTGTTTCAGATTGTTTTTTTAGATGACTTTTACAGTGTGATTAAAACCGAACAGCTGAAAATCTGCACCTACAGCGTCGCTGATAATCTTGATAACGAAGATATCAATGAGCTTATCACGGATATCAGAGACCAGAACAATATGAATGTAGGAGTTTTTGACACAAGCTCAGAGATTTTTGTCAGAGTTTACTCCTCCCGCGCAAACGGCGATTGGGGCATTGACATTCTGCCTCACGAGGTCTATCTCTGTTACAGCTCTGCAAAGGCAAAGGGCGGGGAGGTTATTATGGAGCCTCAAGCCCTTTACGAGGGCAGCAACGGCAACGACTATCTTTCGGGACAAACTCTCAATCTTGACAAAAAGAATACCCGACAGCTTATATCGGGAATGATTGTATCGGGAGCAGACGGCAAGGAATATTTTGTGATGCTCAAATCCCACATCACTCCCATCAGCAGTGCCTCTCAGACTCTGTTTATTCAGCTTATTATAATCACCGTAATACTTATTATTTTTGCCGTTGTCTTTGCTATTGTGGCGTCGGTAAAGCTCTCTAAGCCGCTTGTTAAAATCAGCGAGGGCGCCAAGGAGCTGTCCCGACAGAACTACGATGTTGCCTTTGAGGGCAAGGGGTGCAAAGAGATTGCTCAGCTCAGCGACACTCTTAACACTGCCGCCTCGGAGCTTGCTACGGTAGATAACCTCAGGCGGGAATTAATCGCCAATATCTCTCATGATTTACGCACACCGCTGACGATGATAACAGGCTACGCAGAGGTGATGAGAGATATCCCCGGAGAAAACACTCCCGAAAATCTCCAGGTTATCATTGACGAAACCGAGAGGCTCTCTCGCCTTGTAACAGACCTTATGGACCTCTCCAAGCTTGACGCATCTGCCACCTCTTTAGAGAGAGAGGTTTTCTGCCTTACCGACTCGGTTCGCGACATCTTCAAAAGGTACAGCAGACTCATCGCAAACGAAGGCTACACACTTCACTTTGAGTGTGACGGCAACGCCTATGTTCTCGGCGATGAGATCAGGCTCAGCCAGGTTGTTTACAACCTTATCAACAATGCAATCAACTACTGCGGTGAGGACAAAACCGTAATTGTCAGACAGCTCTTTTCCGGCAGAAAGGTTAAAATCGAAGTTACCGACCACGGCAAGGGCATTGACAGCGAGAACTTAAAACACATCTGGGACAGGTACTACCGGGTTGACAAGGAGCACCGCTCTGCTATTATCGGCACAGGTCTGGGGCTTTCCATTGCAAAGAATGTTTTGGAGCTTCACGGCGCAAGGTTCGGCGTTATCAGCCAGGTCGGCGCAGGAAGCACCTTCTGGTTTGAGCTTCCTACCGAAGAGGAGGTACAGGAAGCCTTTCCGCAGGATATTAATTAATAAACGACACAGCAAAGCCGCTATGAATGTAAAAATTCACAGCGGCTTATTCTATGCCTTTATTCTCCGAAAAAGCTCTCGGCAATTCGCACAGCACCCATTGCATCCTTAGAGTAGAAATCCGCTCCGATACTCTCTGCGTAATCGGCGCTGAGCACCGCTCCGCCCACAGTGACCTTTGCCTCGGGGCACTCTTCGCGAAGAAGCTTGATTGTGCGTTCCATTGAGGGCACGGTGGTAGTCATCAGCGCAGACAGGGCAACAAGCCTTGCTCCCTCCTGCTTTGTACGCTCAACCACTACCTCTTCGGGCACATCCTTGCCCAGGTCAATTACCCGATAGCCGTAGTTTTCAAGCAGGATTTTTACAATGTTCTTGCCGATATCGTGGATATCTCCGTGCACGGTTGCTATTATTATCTTCTCTTTCTTCGGGGCATCTGCGCCGAGCTTGAGGAGCTCCTCCTTAACTGCCGAAAAAGCTGACTTTGCCGCCTCGGCGCTCATAAGCAGTCGGGGCAGATAAACCCTGCCTGCTTCAAAGCCGGCGCCTACCTCGTCAAGAGCCGGCACAATGAATTCGTTGACAATATCAAGAGGATTTTTTTCCTTGAGAAGCTCCCTGCAGATTGCTTCGCTTTCCTCAGAAAGTCCTGTGCAGATTGCTTGCTTCAAGGAAAGGTCGGAGCTCTTTGTCAAAAATGCGTCGGCGCCCTCCTCCATCTCCATAACCTCTTTTATAATATCCTCGGCAAACTTCACAAGGTCGGCTTCGTCCTCTGCGCTTCCCTTCTTAAAATCAGCCGCAGACTGCATCATCCGCTCTGAATGAGGATTCATAATTGCCGAGCTTAAGCCCCTTAAGAGAGCAAGGGAGAAAAATCTTGAGTTGACATAATCGCGGTGGGGAAGTCCGAACGAGATATTGGAAACGCCGAGAATAGTCTTGATGCCCTTTTTGCTCAGCATCTCAACGGCTCTGAGGGTAACCTCGGCGGCGGTTTTGTCGGCGCTCACCGCCATTGTGAGGGTATCAACCACAATGTCTTTTCGCTTGATTCCCAAGGCTTCTGCCCTGGCGATTATTCTTTCGGCAATTGCCACTCTGCCCTCGGCGGTATCGGGAATACCCTTTTCGTCCAAGGTCAGTGCAACCACAACTCCGCCGTATTTCTTTGCAAGGGGCAAAACCGAGCTCATAGACTCCTCTTTGCCGTTAACGGAGTTTATCATCGCTTTTCCGTTGTAGGCTCTTAAGGCTTTTTCCAAGGCAACAGGGTCAGAGGTATCTATCTGCAGAGGTGTGTCGCTGACAGCCTGGAGATTCCCTGTAACTTCTGAAAGCGCCTTCGCTTCATCTATCTGAGGCAAACCGCAGTTTACATCCAAAATGTGTGCGCCTGCGTCTGTCTGTGACAGTCCTTCTTTTAATATATATGACAGGTCACCCTCCAAGAGTGCCTGTTTAACACGCTTCTTTCCGGTGGGGTTTATTCTCTCGCCTATAATAACAGGGGCGTCGTCAAAACATACGCTGTGAGTATAAGAAGAAACCACGGTGAAGTTTTTCTCGGTGATTTCCTTTGGCTTTGTACCTCTTAAGGCGCTGATGACAGACGCCATATATTCCGGAGTAGTACCGCAGCAGCCGCCGATAACCCTCGCGCCTGTCTCTGCCGACTTGATAAGCTCCTGTGTAAACTCCTCAACGCTTACATCAAAAACCACCTTATCGCCCTTAGCGTGGGGAAGTCCTGCGTTGGGAGTAATAATCACCGGCAGAGAGCTTTGCTCAAAAAATGTAGGCAGAACAGCGTTCATCTGCTTAGGACCTAAGGAGCAGTTCATACCCACGGCATCAACCGACAGGCCCTCTAAAAGCGCAATCATCGACTTGGCGTCGGCGCCTGTCATAAGCTTTTCTTTTTCATCGTAAACATTGGTGACGAATATGGGCAGACTGCAGTTTTCCTTTGCCGCCAGAACCGCCGCCTTTGTCTCGTAGGCGTCGTTCATTGTCTCAATTAGAATGAGGTCCGCTCTGTCCTTGCCGAGTCTGACAGTCTGAGCAAAATATTCAACGGCATCCTCAAAATCAAGGTCGCCGAAGGGCTTTAATATCTTGCCCAGAGGGCCGATATCAAGGGCAATGTAGCTTTCCTTCTGAGGGAATGCCTTAACTGCGTTTTCGGCACAGGTAAGTGCCGAGTCAATTACCGCCTTCAGCTCCTTGGGTGAGTATTTGAGAGGATTTGCGCCGAAGGTGTTGGCAGAGATGACATCGCAGCCTGCGCCTAAATAAAGGCGGTGGATTTCTTCAACTGCCTCCGGCTTTCTCAGAGTAAACCTTTCGGGCAGCTCGCCCTTTTCAAGACCTCTCTTCTGAAGCTCCGTGCCCATGGCACCGTCCAAAAATACCAGTTCACTTTTTAATTTATCGAGTATACTTTTTTTCATATTTCCCTCCGGTTGTACGCCCTTTTCCGCTCCTGAAGTCTGGCTCTCTTTCTGCCTTTGCAAAAATGCACACCCTTACAGGCTCCGCACTATGGCTGTTACGGATTTTGTGGGAGTAAGAAGCAAAGAATCCGTAAGAGAAAGTCCCAGGCTCAGCTGAGCGTTTAACAGACTTATGACTTCTCGCTGGAGCTCAAGGGGTAAATCTCCGTAGCCCGGTGAGAACCGCTCACACGCAGGCACCCTGAAAATCTCCTCGCAGATATAATCGCAGAAAGCCTCTATACCTGCCGTTGCCGCGCCGTCCATAATAACTGCCTTGCTCGGAAGCACAGGGCTGTACCGTGAAATAAGCCTATCCGCGCCTATTCCCAAGGTTGCGGCAAATACACGGGCACGGCAATCTCCGCCCAAAAACTTTCTCAGCGACGCACTCTCTGTTTCAAAGAAGCCGAAGTCTGCCGCATTGCCCGTAAAATGCACCTCAGTCTCAGCATATACCGCCATGGGAGTAATCACGGAGCAAAGCTCCTTTACACATACCTTTGCAATATCGCAAAGCTCAGTGTCCTGTGCATCTCTGCACTTGCTGTACCTAAGCACCTCGGCTGTCGAAATTCTTTCGCAAAGGGCTTTTTCATCTATTTTTACAACTTTCAATGGGGCGTTCAAGCCATTCACCGCCAAATTACTTAATAATCTCAGAAAGGTTTGCCTGAATCTTCTCTGCTACATCGGGCTTGTTCATAGAATAAACATGAACATTCTTAACGCCGTTTGCGTATAGGTCGATAATCTGCTCTGTGGCGTAGGCAATACCTGCCTGCTTCATAGCCGCAGGATTGTCGCCGTAACGCTCGGCAATCTTAATAAACCTCTTGGGCAGTACGGTGCCGGAAAGCTCGCATGAGCGGTAAATCTGCTTGGCATTTGTAATGGGCATAATGCCGGCTACAACAGGTACAAATATGCCCTTCTTGCGAAGCTTTTCAAGGTAGCTATATAAAATATCGTTACTGAAGAACATCTGGGTTGTCAGAAATTCACAGCCTGCCTCAACTTTTTTGCCGATGTGCTCAATGTCATCGTCAAGGCTCTTTGACTCAATATGTCCCTCTGGGTAGCAGGCACCGCCGATACAGAATCCGCCGAAGTCCACTATCTCTCTTATAAGCTCAGAAGCGTAGCGGTAGTCCTCAGAGGGCTTAAAATCTGCGTCCTTGGGAATATCACCGCGAAGGGCAAGGATGTTTTCAATTCCTGCCTCTTTAATTGCTTCAAGCTGTTCATGAACCATACTGCTGTCTGAAGAAAGGCAGGTAAGATGTGCCAGAGCGGGCACGCCGTATTCTTCTTCAATATGCGAAGCAATATCAACGGTATATTTTGATGTACCGCCTCCTGCTCCGTAGGTCACGCTCATATAGTCAGGCTTCAGAGAAGCAATGGCAAGGGCGACTTTGTCTACCTTTTCAAACAAATCACCTGTTTTGGGCGGAAAAACCTCGAAGGACAGTGTGGGCTTTTCACCTTTGAATAACTCTGATAATTTCATATATCCTCCTGTTACGGAAACGCCCCAACCAACAGCAGGTTGGGGCTGATACCTATATTTTTATTAGGTTATATTTCGCTTTATCTTTTGATATTTTCTGCTTATTATTCTTCTGTTTCTTCTGTCTTTACAAGCTGAAGTCCCAGAATATCCAAGCTCTCCTTGTCAACGGGAGCAGGACACTGACTCATAAGCTCGCTTGCATTCTGCACCTTGGGGAAGGCAGTTACGTCGCGAAGGCTGTCAGCACCGCAGAGAATCATGGAAAGTCGGTCAAGGCCGATGCCCATACCTCCGTGAGGGGGTGCGCCGTACTTGTAAGCGTCTACAAGGAAACCGAACTTAAGCGAAATCTCCTCATCGGTCATCTTAAGTGCTCGGAACATTCTCTGCTGAAGCTCAGGGTCGGAAATACGGATAGAGCCGGAAGAAAGCTCAATGCCGTTCATTGTAAGGTCGTATGCCTTTGCAATAACCTTGGAGGGGTCTGTGTCAAGGTATTCAAGGCACTCCTCCTTGGGCATTGTAAAGGGATGGTGCATTGCCATCCACTCGCCCTTCTCTTCATCATACTCAAAGAAGGGGAAGTCAACAATCCAAAGAAATTTATATTCGTCGGGGATAATGTCGAGCTTCTTTGCCACATTGAGACGAAGTGCGCCCAAGGTAGGCAGGGTTACTGAGTCTTTGTCGGCAACAATGAGCACAACATCGCCCTTCTCTGCGCCAAGGTGAGAGAGTATTTTCTCAAGCTCGCCCTCTTTCATAAACTTTGCAAAAGAGCAAGCCGGTGTGTCATCAAGCCAGCGAACAAAGGCAAGTCCCTTTGCGCCGATACCGCGGACAAACTCGGTGAGCTTGTCAATCTCTTTTCTGGTGAGGGTGTCGGCACAGCGCTTCGCAACAATTGCACGAACCGAACCGCCGTTTTCTACGGCAGAAGCAAACACCGAGAAGTCGCAGTCTCTGACTAAATCCGAGATATCCTGAATCTCCATACCGAAGCGGATATCAGGTTTGTCTGAGCCGAAGCGCTCCATAGCCTCTTTGTAGCTCATCCTCTCAAAGGGTGTTTCGATATCCATCTTCATAACATCCTTGAAGATGCGCTTCATAAGTCCTTCGTTAATCTCAAGGATATCCTCAACATCAACAAAGGAAAGCTCCATATCGATCTGAGTGAACTCAGGCTGGCGGTCAGCACGCAGGTCCTCGTCTCTGAAGCATCTTGCAAGCTGAATATATCGGTCGAAGCCCGAAAGCATCAGAAGCTGTTTGTAAATCTGAGGCGACTGAGGAAGAGCGTAGAAGGAGCCCTTGTGAACACGGGAAGGCACAAGGTAGTCTCTTGCTCCCTCCGGTGTAGACTTCATCATCATCGGAGTTTCAATCTCAATAAAACCGTTCTCGTAAAAATAATCTCTTGCGGATTTTGAGATTTCGCTTCTCATCATAATATTTTTCTGCAAGGGTCTTCTTCTGAGGTCGAGATAGCGGTAACGCAGTCTCAGCTCCTCGTTGGTATTAAGGTCGTCGGCAATCTCAAAGGGAGTTGTCTGAGCCTTTGAGAGCAGACGAAGCTCTGTAACATCAATCTCAATATCGCCTGTGGGAATATCTTTGTTCTTTGCGCTTCTCTCACGCACCTTGCCCACAGCGCAGACAACATATTCGCCCCTCAGGCTCTGAGCCTTTTCAAAAACGGCTCTGTCGGTGTTGTCGTCAAATGCAAGCTGAATTATACCTGTGCGGTCACGAAGGTCAACAAAAACCAGCTGTCCCAAATCACGCTGTTTTTGTACCCAACCGCAGAGGGTTACAACCTCGCCTGTGTTTTCTATTCTCAAATCACCGCAGTAATTTGATCTTTTAAGTCCTGTCATAAATTCTGCCATAATTTTAACTCACTTTCTGGAGAATATGAGATTTCAAGAGGTTATATTAAGAAAAGCTCTTACTTCATCTCTGCTTCAATAAGAGCCGAGGCAAACTCCTGCATAAAGCTGTCTGCAAGAGCAATTTCTCTCTGCTCGCCTGTTTCCATATTTTTGAGGACTGCCCGTCCTTCGCTGATTTCGTTATCGCCTAAGACCATAGAGAACCTTGCACCGATTTTGTTTGCGTACTTCATCTGTGCTTTAAGACCTCTGCCTACGATATCGTACTGAGCATATATTCCCGCCTCACGAAGTGTGCGTGCAAGAGAAAATCCCTTTTCCCGTGCATCGTCACCCAAAGCGGCTATATAAAGAGAACAGCTCTGAGGAGGGGCGATCTCTATGCCCTGACTGTCCATAACCATTAAAAGCCGCTCCAGACCGATTGCAAACCCCAGAGAGGGCATTGGGTTACCGCCCAGCTCCTCAACAAGTCCGTTGTATCTTCCGCCTCCGCAGACAGTAGACTGAGCGCCGATGCCCTCGGCGATAAACTCAAAGACCGTGTTTGTGTAGTAGTCAAGACCTCGCACTATTGAGGGATTAACGGTGAAATCAATACCGCCTGCGGTAAGGTACTTCTGCACCTTAGCGAAATGCTCCTCGCAATCTGTGCAAAGATAGTCCGTTATCTTGGGGGCCTTCTCTGCAATCTCCTTGCAAACGGGACTTTTACAGTCCAGAATTCTCATAGGATTCTTTTCAAGTCTTGAAAGACAGGTTCCGCACAAACTCTCGGTATACTGAGAGAAATATTCCTTAAGCGCCTTGTAGTACTCCTGACGGCAAGCAGGACAGCCTATGGAGTTAATCTCCAGGCGCACATTTTTAATCTGAAGTCTCTGAAAAATTGAATGTGCGGCACAGATAAGCTCTGCATCGGAAATAGGGTCAGCCGCACCGTAAACCTCCATACCGAACTGACGGAACTCACGCTGTCTGCCTGCCTGAGGCTTTTCGTAGCGGTAACAGGTGGTGAAGTAGTGAGCCTTCAGGGGAAGTCCGTCATTATAAAGACCGTGCTCAAGCATAGCTCTTGCGGCACCTGCTGTGCCCTCCGGACGAAGAGTTATGGACTCGCCGCCCTTAGTGAGGAAGGTATACATTTCTTTCTGAACAACATCTGTACCCTCGCCGACGCCTCGCTGAAACAGCTCTGTCTGCTCAAAAACCGGAGTGCGGATTTCACAAAAGCCGTAAACTCTTGCTTCCTCTGACATAAGCTTTTCAATGAATTGCCATTTATAGCTTTCCTTGGGCAGAATATCCTCGGTGCCCTTGATTTTCTTAGCAACTAAAGCCAATTGAACCATCCTTTCGGCATTTTGCCATACTGCAAATAATTATACATTGTACATTATAACACAAGGAATAAAAAAATCCAAGTCTATACTTGGATTTTTTTGGTATCTTCAGAAATTTAGATTTTTACAATTCTTGAGGAATATGCAGGCAGCACCTCGCGGTAATTTTTGCCCTCAAAATCACCTTGCAGAGTCATCTCGTTTGTCGATATATTTATAAAGACAAAGCGTGTGTCGTCCTCAAATTTTCTCTCAAACACAAGATATTCACTGCCTATCTGTACCTGCCTGAAGCTGCCGTACTTAAGAGCCTTTGACTCCTTTCGCACACTTGCCAGCTCTTTCAGATGCTCAAGCAGCTCCCTGTCTCTAATGTCGGGCTTTTCTACATCAACCGCAGGCCGCAGAGGAGCGTCGGTATGCTTCTGCTTTTCTCCCTCTATTCCCCACTCGCTTCCGTAATATATGCTGGGTACTCCGGGCATTGCAAAAAGAATTGTGTAGGCGTTCTTGAGGTTTTGCCTACTGCCTTTCATAACGCTTGCCAAACGGGCAACATCGTGATTGTCAACGAAGTTATAGAGCGCAATGTCCTTGTAAATTCCCCATTCGCCGTACTGACGGTTTATGGAATGAGAAATTTCAAACATATTTTTGGAGTTGATGGCAGAGTGTATTCCCGCATAGCACTCGTAATTGGTAACAGAGTGAAGCATCTCACTGTTTGCCCAATTACAGTAATTGCCGTGGATAATCTCACCCATCAGCCAGAAATCCGGCCTTTTCGCTTCGGTGCGCCTGCGAAGCTCTATGAAAAAATCCCTGTCGATACAGTCGGCGGCGTCAAGGCGCAGTCCGTCGATGCCGAACTCGTCTATCCACATATCAACCGAAGAGAGCAGGTACTCTTTAACATCGGGATTTTTCAGGTTGAGCTTTACAAGACTCTCGAAGCCTGCCCAAGAGTCGTAGTGGAGATTGTCGCCCTTGGAGTTGTTCATATCAAAGCGAAGGGACGAAATCCAACTGCAATAGGGGGATGCCTCACGGTTTCTCAGCACATCCTCAAAGGCAAAGAAGCCTCTGCCCACATGGTTGAAAACACCGTCAAGAATTATCTTTATGCCGTTATCCTTAAGGCTTTTGCACAGACACTTGAAGTCGTCGTTTGTACCCAGTCGGGAGTCAATCAGCCTGTAATCAAAGGTATCGTAGCCGTGCACCAAGGACTGAAATACAGGACCTAAGTAAAGGGCGTTAATCCCCAGAGATTTCATATGGGGTATCCACTTCTCAATCTTCTCAAGCCTGTTCCGAGGCTCGGAAAAACCGTTTCTCTCGGGAGCACCGCAAAATCCCAAGGGATAGATATGATAAAAAATCAAATCTCTTACATCTGTCACAATAAACTTCCTCCTATATTGTACCGTTCGGTATATTAGTGTCAAAAAATTATGAATATATGCCGTACAAAAATTGCTGGCGAAGCCTGTAAATAGTTTCGTCGGACAAAAAGGTTTTGTCCTTTGTGTGAAGGTACGCGCTAACTGCAGCGTTAATTGTGCCCACAAAGGTTATGGTGCACATAAGCTCCTTGCCTTTTATGTTGCCTGCCTGCTGTGCGGCGCTGTCAAAATAAGCTCTGATAACGGAGCTTTCTTTTGTTATGTAGGGCTCAGTTGCAAGATAAGCAGAATCCTCTCCTGTACGGAGCATCATACTTTCTCTGAACTTAATAAAATCCTCGAATTTTTCGGCATAGCTGAAGTAGACCTGTGCAAGCCTGAAAAAGGTGAGTGCTATGTCCCGGGAGAGTGTTGTGGCATCTGCAAGCTCTTTCAGGAAGGGAGAGTAGTATTCACTCAGCACCGCCTTCAAAAGCCCCTCTTTATTGCCGAAATAGTGGTACATCGTAGGCTTGGTTACGCCTGCCGCTTCAACAATTTCAGCGGTTGCAGTACCGTCATAGCCCTTATTCGCAAACAGGTGCAGGGCACATCTTATGAGCTCTTTTTTGTTGTCTCGGCTCTCGTTTCTGCTCTCAGTCAAAATAATCACCTCCGTGCTTTACACAAGCTATTATACCGAACGGTATACTGTATGTCAACCTTTTCACAAAAGCAAAATGCTCATATAAAACAAAAATCCCCGAGCAATTGCCCGGGGATGAAGAATAACCGAAGATGATTATCTCTTGCTAAACTGAGGAGCTCTGCGAGCGCCCTTGAGACCGTACTTCTTACGCTCTTTCATTCTGGGATCACGAGTGAGGAATCCGGCCTTCTTAAGTGTACCTCTGAGAGCCTCGCTGTCATACTGAAGGAGAGCTCTGGAGATGCCGTGACGGATTGCGCCTGCCTGACCTGTAACGCCTCCGCCTGCAACTCTGCATACAACATCGAACTTCTCGCCTGTCTCTGTAAGCTCAAGAGGCTGACGAACGATGAGCTTCAATGTCTCAAGACCGAAGTAATCGTCGATGTCACGGTCGTTGATTGTGATTTTACCGGTACCCTGGTAAAGACGAACTCTTGCAACAGAGCTCTTTCTTCTGCCGGTGCCGTAGAAATAAGGTGCCTTATCGTACATAATTCAGTATCCTCCTAACTTACATTTCCCAAGCTTCGGGCTGCTGAGCCTGATGCTTGTGCTCTGCGCCTGCGAAAAGACGCAGACGGAGCATCTGTGCTCTGCCGAGAGAGTTAGAGGGGATCATACCCTTAACAGCAAGCTCCATAGCCTTCTCGGGTCTGGTAGCCATAAGTGTTGAGTAGGTGGTCTCCTTAAGGTGACCGACATAGCCTGTGTGTCTCTGCCACTTCTTCTGAGTGAGCTTATTGCCTGTGAGAACTGCATCCTTGCAGTTGATGATAACAACATGGTCGCCGCAATCAACATGGGGAGTAAAAATGGGCTTGTGCTTGCCTCTGAGGAGCTTAGCAGCCTCAACAGCTACCTTACCCAGGGGCTTGCCGGCAGCATCGATTACATACCACTTGCGCTCGACCTCGCCTTTTTTTGCCATAAATGTAGACATGAGCGTTACCTCCTTAAAATCTTCTTAATTTTTTCTGCTCAAGTATAATAGCACAGCATATTTTCAAAGTCAACACCTTTTCTCAAATATTTTAATATACACAACCACAATCTCTCTTAAACTCTGTTTATCTCTCGAATACTCCGTTATTCTCTTTTGCCATTTTTGTTTTTGCGCTGTGAATTTTTTGAGAAAAAACAAATTCTCCTAAAACTTTTGAAATTTCTCTTTAATAATAGAAACGGATATGCTATACTGAAAGAGCAAAAAATATATATCTGAAAGGATGTTTATTATGTATAAACTCGGTATTGACCTGGGCGGTACAAATATCGTTGCAGGTGTAGTTGATAAGGACTACAATATTATCGCAAAATGCGACTGTCCCACAAACGTTCCCCGTCCCGAGAGTGAGGTCTGCGACTCTATGGCAGAGATTGCAAAGGCAGCCGTTAAAAAGGCAAAGCTGAAGCTTTCCGACATTGAGAGCATCGGCATCGGCGTACCCGGTGCTGTTAATCCCGAGACAGGCATTATCGAATACTCCGCAAACCTCTTCTTCCACAATTGGAACATCGTTGAGATGATGCAGGAGAGACTCGGCGCAAAGGTTATTATTGAGAATGATGCAAACGCCGCCGCATACGGTGAGTATCTTGCAGGAAGCGCAAAGGGCACTCAGAACGCAGTTGCCATTACAATCGGCACGGGCGTTGGCGCAGGTATCATCATCAACGGCAAAATCTACTCCGGCTCAAACTATGCCGGCGCCGAGATGGGTCATATGGTAATCGTCAAAGACGGCAGAGAGTGTGCTTGCGGAAGAAAAGGCTGTTGGGAGGCTTACGCTTCTGCAACAGGTCTTATCAACCTTACAAAGGAAGCTATCCAGAGAGAAAAGCTGGACTATTCTTATATGTTCTCGCTCTGCGACAAGGACATCAACAAGGTAAACGGCAGAACTGCTTTTGACGCAATGCGTGCAGGCGACGCTGACGGCAAGGCTGTTGTAGACGAATGGATTTCTTACCTTGCCTGCGGACTTGTAAACGCAATCAACATCTTCCAGCCCGATGTGCTCTGCATCGGCGGCGGTGTTTCAAACGAGGGCGAGACTCTCCTTGCTCCGCTGAGAGCAATCATCGAAAAGGAAAGATATACCAAACACAATCCCAAGCAGACAGTCATCTGCAAGGCAAGTCTCGGCAACGACGCAGGCATCATCGGTGCCGCTTTCCTTGATAACATCTACTGATTATCTTTTTAGAATACAGACAAATAACATATAGACAAAAACGGCGACAGTTTGTTCTGTCGCCGTTTTTGTGTGCTGTACCAATGTTCAAGCTATTTGAATTAAGTAAATATCTATTTTGGGAAGTTTTAGTCGGGTTCGGTGTGAATAATTACCTTGACTGCACTTTCTTCGCCGGTATCTGCATTAATTGCCAAAACTTTTACGGCATTCTCCACAGGCGCCTCCTTGTCATAATCAATCTCAAAGAAATACTCCTCCGTAGTGTCGTCAGAGTAAACCACCTGAAGATTTACCACATCGTTTGTCTTCTCAAGATTGTAGTAGCCGAGAGTAAAGCCGTTTGTTCCGTAATTCTTTGTCAAAAAGGAACAGTCGCTGTCACCTCTCTCAGCAAAGCTGACAATATCCTCGTACTTTTCTTCAATGCCCGGGGCCTTTTCTCTCAGAGGTTCTTTGCCCGTGAGGTCTACATCGGGAATTATATCCATACTCTCGCACAGGTCATCGGAGCACTGAAGGAATTTTCCGTCACCGCTTTGCGAGATTGCCTTTGCGTAAATCAAGTCCTTGCGATTACAGGTGAATATTGTTACTCTTGTGGGAGTTCCTCCCTCACCGCCGGGCATACATAAGCCGGTGTTTTCCGATATGTTTGCAAGGGCAGTCTTCTGAGGAGAGCCATAAACAAACACCTCGCTCTCACGGGGGATAAGTCCCCACAGAGCAAGGCCTGCGCCCACCGCAACAACAAGCGCCGCCGCTACAAGAGCCTTCAGATATCCGCGGGGCTTCTTTTTCTTTTTGAAAGAAAACTCTTCGCAATCACGGCTGAAATATGCTCTCAGCATTTCTTCGGTTTTTATGTCCTGCTTATTCATCGAAAAGCTCCTTTCTGATTTGGTCTCTTGCCGCCTTCAATCGGGATTTAACCGTGCCCTCGGGTATACCCAGTATCTCGGAGAGCTCCGCTGTGGAAAGGTCTTTGAAATAGTAGAGGGCGATAACCTGTCGCTTAGGGAGCGGCAGTCGGTTAATGGCATTGTGAAGAGCTATGTATTCATCCATATCCTTGCTTTTGTCCGGGATTGAGCTGAGAAGCTTTTCAAGCTCTTCCGATTTATCAAAGGCGAGGACTCTGCGGCGGAAGGAATTTTTCATCATATCCCTGTGAGCGTTTACACACACAGACCAGAGCCACTTGTCAAAGGGTTTTGTGCTGTCGTAGCCTTTTATGCCCTTAATCACCTTTTCCCAAGTTATCTGGTAAAGGTCCTCGGCGTCCTGCCTGCCGGAGCAAAGCGAAACGCAAAGTCGGGAAAGCTCCTTGCCGTATGCCTCAATATACTCATAGATGTCCTTGTTCACAGCCTCACCTCCCCACTAAACTCCTATACTGAAATTATACACCCAAAAGGCTTAGTAAAACAATATATAACGAAGCTGTTGATTACTTTACCGCGCTTTTCTTTCTGAAGAACAGAACAAATCCTACCGAGATAACCATCATAACAACTGCCGCTGTAACAACGGTTGTCTTTTGACCTGTAGCTGTTGCGCCGGGATTTATGGGTTTATCCTCTTTCGGTGCGTCAGACTCAGCCTTTGCCCACGCAACGCTGATACCGGAGTCCTTGATAAGCTTCTCTATGCTGTCCTGAGAAAGTCCCAGTCCCTCTGCCATATCGTCAATAAGCTCCTGGTCGCTCTTGCCGGAATACTGACGGGCATTATCGAGAGTATCCTTAAGAAACCTGTTAAAGAGTCCCTCTGCGGTTTCTCCGGGAGGCAGACAGGTACCGATGAGATTTCCGATAGAGGTAATCTGCATCAGAGGGCCGTACTTTGAGGAATCCTGATTCCTAAAGAAGCCTGCACGACAGGTTCTGTTGCTGTCTAAGGGATGCTCATAGTATGTATTGTTGCAGTATAGAGTGTCTCCCAAGCAATCATTCGTCATAATTGTATCGTAGGTCTGAATCAGCGTATCAAGGCTGAAGACCACTCCGTAGTATTTGCCGGCCTCAAGTCCGCCGACCTTAGATACATCGTAGGAGTAGAGATTACCCTCCACAAGGTCGCACTTTTCCTTTTTGGACTGAAACGGAGCAAGAGGTGCAGTACCGCCGTACTCCCAGATGTGACAGTAAACGGTCTTGAAGTTTTTCCAGTCAGAGGGCACTTCAAAGTACAGAAGATTGTCTGCCGAAACAGAAGCAAGCTCCGCCTCAGCAGCAGATACGCCTGCAAGAGAAAAGCTCAAAAGCGTGCAAAGCACCAAAACGGCGCACAGGATTTTTCTAAACATATATAATTTCCTCCTTTAGTAATTTCTGTATCAGATACAGTCTTTTACTCTATATACGACACAAAAAAGCCTTCGGTTCACATAAAGGAAAAATTTTTCAAAAAATTTGTTTTTGAGAGACTGTGACGCTTCAAAAAACCTTTTGCCGTTTCTTTGGCAATGAGCAAAAACTCCTTTGCCGAATTATTCGTAAACAAAACTCTTCGGCATATACATTTAATAATGTATATATTCGGAGGCAAGCTATGAAAAAAATACTGATGCCCGCTGTGGTACTTATCTGCGCACTGCTTTCTCTGCTCCCCTTAGGCGCAGCAGAGAAAGACAGCTTCATCAAATATGTTGAGTTCAATGTGACTTACAAAGCGCTCACAGAAGCCATGGAGGTAGATTTGGAGACTCACGGCACGGATACTCCAATAAGCTGGATAGACCTGCTGTCACTTTTGGGAGCAAGGTACGGAGGAAACTTTGACAATTACAAAACAATGCATCTGAAAGCTTACGAAGAAAGGCTGAAAAGCGGAGAGAGCATAGAGGAAATAAGCAAAGATATGGAGTACTTTTCTTATTATAAAGAGGCTTATTCTGCGGTGCTTTCGGGTTTGGTAGGCGAATACACCGAATACACCCAAGGCGATGACGGCACAGTCACCGAAGAAAAGAACTACGGGCTCAAGGCATACTCTCCCATCGCCTCCTCTTTCCCCTACTCTCACTACGATGACTTTGGTGCAAGCCGAAGCTACGGCTACCAAAGGCCCCACTTAGGCCATGACCTTATGGCGGCAGTGGGTACGCCCGTGGTTGCAGTTGAAGACGGCGTTGTAGAATGTCTGGGCTGGAATCAGTACGGCGGCTGGCGAATCGGTATCCGCTCAAAGGACAAAAAGCGCTACTATTATTATGCCCATTTAAGGCAGAACCGCCCCTACCACGCAAGCATTGAGGAGGGCGCCGAGGTAAAGGCAGGACAGGTAATCGGCTATGTGGGCAGAACAGGATATTCCGCAAACGAAAATGTAAACGGAATAGACGAATATCATCTGCATTTGGGACTTGAGCTTATTTTTGATGAAAGCCAAAAGGAAAGCGACAACGAAATCTGGGTAGACCTCTATGCCTTAACCCAATTGCTGAGCCATCACAAGAGCCGGGTTTACCGAGTGGCAGAGACAAAGGAGTTTTACTCTTTGAATCAGGAACTTCAAGAGGAAAATACAATAAGTCAAACCGAAACGCTTGCCGGCGACAGCGGCTCTCAGTAGCAACGAGGCTCAAAGCGAAAGCCCTCGGAAAACGAAAAGCTCATAATCGGCAAAGCATTAATCCAAGACTCAAGCCCAAAACCGAATATTTCTGCGAGAAAAGCCAAAACTTTTGAAACAGACAGCTCTAAAGAATAAGCCTAACATATAAATTGACTATTTTTGCAAGATAGTATATGATATGTGTGATATAATAAGGTGATATGTGCCTTTTTGTAAATAAGGCTCTCTTAGTCTAAAGGAGAGCAAACCGGCACAGATTTTTAGAAATTTCCCGTTATTCATAAGATAGTATTCAAACCCCCGAAAGGAGGACAAGCCTTGGTTTTCTCAAGTCTTACATTCTGGTTTTTCTATTTGCCCTGCGTGCTCTTGGTCTACTATGCCGTGCCGAGAAAAGCCCGCAACTGGGTGCTCTTTATAGTCAGCCTCGCGTTCTACGGTTGGGGAGAGCCTGTCTACATTCTGCTGATGCTCTTCACAATTCTCTGCAACTATGTCGCGGGCCTGCTCATAGCCAAGTCCCGCAATAACAAGGGCTTGCAAAAGCTTTGGCTTGTGCTGTCTGTCGTGACGAATATCGGACTTCTGGTATTTTTCAAGTATTCCGGAATGATTGTAGATACCCTCAATCTTCTGCCCTTTGCAGAGATTTCCTTTGAAGCGCCTGCGCTTCCCATCGGCATCAGCTTCTACACCTTTCAGGCTATGTCATACACCATCGATGTCTACCGTGAAGAAACCGCCGAGCAGAAAAATCCAATACTTTTGGGCACTTATGTAACCCTGTTCCCTCAGCTCATTGCAGGACCTATTGTCCGCTATAAGGATGTTGCCCATCAGCTCTCCTTCAGAAAAGAAACCGTTTCTCAATTCTCCAAGGGTGTTATTCTTTTTCTTGTAGGTCTTTCCAAAAAGGTGCTCCTTGCAAATCAGTTTGCCGCAATGTGGCAAAATTTAGGAGCAGAAAACACCCAAGGTCTTCTTGCCCGATGGGCGGGTCTTGCGGCGCTTACTTTACAGATTTACTTTGACTTCTCCGGCTACAGCGATATGGCAAGAGGTCTCGGCAAGATGATAGGCTTTGACTTTATGGAGAACTTCAACTACCCTTACATCTCCAAATCGATTACCGATTTCTGGCGCCGTTGGCACATTTCTCTCTCCACTTGGTTCAGAGATTACATCTACATTCCCTTAGGCGGAAACCGTCGGGGACTGGCCCGTCAGATTCTCAACCTCTTCATTGTCTGGTCCTTAACGGGACTCTGGCACGGAGCAAGCTACAACTTCCTTTTGTGGGGACTTTACTTCTTCGTGCTCCTTATGATTGAAAAGCTCTTCCTCCTCAAGGTGCTGAAAAAGGCTCCCGCCTTTGTAGGCCACATATACGCTCTTTTCTTCATTATGATAAGCTGGGCGATCTTCAACTTCACCGACCTTAGTGAGCTTATGAGCTATTTAGCAGGACTTTTCACGGCTCCCGACGGACTTTGGTCTCAGCAAACTCTGTCTGTAATGCTCAGCTACCTGCCTGTTACAATTGCCGGCGCTGTGCTCTCAACCCCTGTGCTTCGCAAGCTCCACACAAAAGGGGAAAACAAAAAATTCTATCCCGTACTGCTTGGAGCATTCTGTATTTTTGCAATGCTCTTCTGTACGGCCTCCCTTGTAAACGACAGCTACAATCCCTTTATTTACTTCAGATTTTAAGGAGGTGAGCAAATGAACAGCAAAAAAGCTCAGATTGCCGTTATTGCAATTTTCCTTGTATTTACATTTTCCCTTTCAATTTTATTTTTTGCCCTGCCAAAAGCCGAGTACAGCTCAAGCGAAAAGCGATACTTAGCCAAAGCGCCTGAATTCACTCCCGAAAACTTCTTCAGCGGTAAGCTTATGAACTCTCTTGAAAGCGGTGAAAACGGCGGTTACATTCCCGACCACTTTCCTTTCAGAAGCTTCTTTGTGGGCACAAACTCCTACTTCAATTTGCTCACATACTCCACCGCCGACAACGGCTACTACAACGCTAAAGGCGGCTATATTATAACAAAGCCTGCCGACGCCTCAACCCTGAGATACGAAAAGAACCTGGAGCTTATCAACCGCTTCAGCGCTTCCTTTGACGAGGTTGCCCTTATGGTGGTGCCCTCGCCGGGCTTTATTATGGAGGACATTCTTCCTCTTAACCACACGGACTATCCTGATGAGACCGTTTACGCTCACATAAACGAAAACATCTCGAAAAGCATTAAGGTCTGCGACATCAGCGACACCTTTGCCCAGAAGTACGCAGAGGGCGCACAGCTTTATTACAAAACCGACCACCACTGGACCTCAGAGGGTGCCTACACCGCTTACGAGGAGCTTGCAAAGGCTCTTGGTGTAACTGCCGTCAGCAAAGAAAACCTCACGGTTTCGGCATATGACAACTTCTACGGCACAACCTACTCCTCCAGCGGATATTTTTTGGCTAAGCCCGACTCTCTTGAGATTTGGGAAAATAAGGATATCGGAGACAGCATTACCGTCACAATAACCGAGGGCACCAAGACCGAGAGCTTTGACAGTATGTATTTTCCCTCTCACCTTACAGAGGACGATATGTACCCTGTTTTTCTTGACGGCAACCACGCCTTGGTGACAATTGAAAACAAAAAGGCCGAGACAGACAAAACCTTAGTTATAGTCAAAGACAGCTTTGCCCACTGTGCCGCACCCTTTCTTGCAAACAATTTCAGCAAAATTGTTATGGTGGATTTAAGATACTATAAGCTCTCTGTTGCCGATCTGGCACAAGCGCAGGGCGCCGACTCGGTGCTCTTCCTCTACGGAATGAACAATTTCTGCACCGACACAAACCTTGCCTATTTACAGTAAAAAATCAAACTTACGGCCTTCATCTATATCACCGAAGGCAATGGGACAACCCCCAAAAAGGAGCAAAAATGAAAATAGAAATTATAAAGCAAACACCTGAGCACAAAGCAGAGCTCATAGAAATCTGCAACGGTGCAGACAGGCGTTTTCTCTCAGATCGGCTTCCTTACCCTTACACAGAGGCAGACGCTGACCGGTGGCTTGATAATGTAAAAAATAAAGAGGAAAAGGGCGAGGGACTCTTTCGCTTTGTAGCCGTTGACGGCAAGGCTGTGGGCACAATCACCTTTGAAAAAGCCGACGATATCCGCAAACGCGACGGCGAGCTGGGATATATGCTTCTGAACCGATATCACGGCAAAGGGATTATGACCGAGGCGGCAAGGCTACTTTGTAATGAGGCCTTTGAAAAGCTTGACATAATCCGCATTACCGCAATGGTCTATGAGCCGAACACGGCATCAAGAAGAGTTTTGGAGAAAAACGGATTTGAGCTTGAGGGTCTGCTTAAAAACGCCGTTACCAAAGACGGCAACACCCTCAACCTCTGTATTTTCGGAAAGCTTAAGTAATCAAAAGCCCTCAGGCACCTTTTCGCTTACTCAAGCAAAAAACACCTGCTGAGTTTTTCAGCAGGTGTTTTTACTTATAATCTTATACCGTTCTTTATAATACTGTGCCGTGGGCATCCAAAAACGCTCTGACCTTTTCGATAACCCGTTTATCGTTATCATAGGTGCAAACATTGCTTGCTCCTCTCAGAGGTATCCAGGTGTAGCTGTCAATTTCGCTCTCCTGAATCTTGATGTTACCGCTTTTTGCAATTGCAAGAAAGAATACGACTCTCTTGCGGATTTTTCCGAAAGGACAGTAGTCGCTTATCTCGCGGAAGCCGTCGATAATCTCAACATCCAGGTTAGTCTCTTCTTTTATCTCGCGCTTGGCGGTTTCCTTTTCGTTTTCCCTCAGCTCAACATGGCCCTTGGGAAAGCTGTAGAAACGGCCGTTGTGATTTTTAACAAGCAAAATCTTGTAGTCCTCGGTTGCTTCGTCCTTGTGGAGTATTACTGCTCCGCAGGATTTTTCGTAAAGACAGCTTATCTTCTCAATCTTTATGCTCTTAAGCTCCGAGAGGATTTCCATAATCTCAGGCTCGTACATAATCTCGTTCTTCGGCGCAACAACCGCCTTCTCGGCTCCGCTATCAAGGGTGATTACGGCGGTGACTGTTCCGCTGAAGGTGTCATAGGGTCGCCTTTTGGTAATAATATATGCAGATTCTCTTTTGATTTCACTGCTTTCTATATAGCCCGAATACAGTCCCTTTGGCGACAAAGTGCCGTAAACGGTTGCCTGAACTTCTAACGCCAGCATCTTTCATTCCTCCTCGCTATGCCGACTCAAAAGGCCTATTCAGCCACAGAGAGCATCTGGTCAACCTGCGAGGTGTTGTTCGCAGACATTGTATTGTTCAGTATCAGCACCTCTTTGATGCCGTTTTCCTTTAAGTAATCGTTGAGGTTTGAGCTCCAATATCTCAAATCCAGCAGGTGAATTTCATCGTAGTTTGCAGTAAGGTACGGAGCAAAGGCGTTGCCGTAGGAATCCTTAACAACGGCAATTTTCCTGCCTGTGCCGGCGTCGGAGTGGATAACAAACTGAGCCGTGTCACCCCAACAGAAAACGCCGTAGGTAAGACTGCCGCCTGTGGAAGCCGGGTAGTAAACCCCAACCTTAATAGTATCCGAGCTCATACGCTCCTTCATATATGCGTAGGTATCTCCCGGCAGTGTGTAATAGGTAACAGTGTCGGCGTTTGCGTAAAGCTCACTGCTTGAGGTTATGCCATAGAAAGAACCAGTGAAGCCGTCAATCTCGTTCTTATCAAGCTTTGCGATATCAAGGGGAGTTAACGAAGCGGTATCGCAGAAAGCAAGGTAAGCGTAATAGGCGCCTAATGAGGTCCAATGGTGGTCGGTTCTGTAATAGATATACTCGTTTGCGTGAGATGAGAGCTCGTTGTAGCAGTTGACGGGAACTACACGCTTGCCCAGATTCTCGTAGATACACTTGATATTATCTGCCTGAGAGTCGGTTTCTATTCCGCTGTCGATAATTCTCTGAGGCAGGCCGTACTCGGTCTGATTGGGAACCACCATATTGTAAACGGTTATGTCCTTGTCAAGTGACTCTGAGAGGGTGTTTACGGCTTTGGCGTAATATTTTGCAGCCTTGTCGCCGCTGTGGAACAGATTAAATCCACGGTTGTTCCAAATATAAAGAGTGCTTGAATAGAGCGTACCCTCTCCGCCCTTGTCTTCAATCTGAGGCTTGATAAAGGTGAGGGCGTCTGCCTTCTCTGCCGGTGCGGTTGTCTGAGGCACGGTAGTCGGCTCAGTTGGTGCGGCAGTTGTCAGGGGCACTGTGGTTTCCTCAGAAACCGTGGCGGCAGTTGTTGCCTCGTCCTCTGTTGAAGAAGCGAAGATGGAAGAGAAGTCAATCTGCTTGATTGCAGGAACTGCAAAGAAGTAAACTGCTGCGCCAATACCTGCCGCAAGCAAAACGCAGAGGGCGATAATAAGCACTCTGATGAAAACTCTCTTTGTCTTTGCCTTTTTCTTCATTTTCTTGTACTTCTGATTTGCAGAATAGGTGTCTACCATTCCGATGAAGTAATCATCTTTTTTTCTCAAAGGTCTTTCCTCCTTTGGTTAGCACCCACCGGCAAGGCTTGAATACTTAATTGAGTGTTGCTTGATTTTTGCCTGTTGGTGCATACCGAAAAATTAGCTAATAATACATATTAAAGTATAATACACTAAGTTTTCAAAGGCAACAAAAGTAACCGAATTGTGATATCCTGTCGATATTATTGTAATATTTAGGGGCGAAAGTATTAAATTCTGTTACAACAGAGGACAAAACCTCAGAAAAACACAAGTAAATATGGCAGATTTTATTGCACAAGCCGCGGTGTTGTGATAGAATATGTATGTATATTTGCTTTTGGTACCGTCTTCTTTCTCGCAGTGCGGTGCCTGCAAGGCTATGGGGGAAAGTCTCCCGACGCACGGCTTTGTGCCGCCTGCTGTCTTCCCTTTGAGCCTGCCTCAAGCAATAATTTTCAGAAAGCGTGATTTTATGAATTATACCTTTTCAGACAGAGTAAGCGGACTAAAACCCTCTGCTATCAGAGAAATCTTCAAATACGCCGCTGACCCTCAGGTTATATCTCTCTCAGCCGGAAACCCTGCTCCCGACGCCTTCCCTGCCAAGGCGCTTGCCGAAATCTCGGCGAAGCTTATGGCAGAAAACCCCACCCTGGCTTTGCAGTACAGCATCACCGAAGGCTACGAGCCATTGAGAGAGTCTCTCAGAGATTATATGAGCAAACAAAATATCGGCTCAGATTCAGACGATCTCATCGTTACCTCCGGTGCTCAGCAGGTAATGGACCTTGTAACAAAATCCCTTGTCAACGAGGGTGACGAGGTCATCTGCGAAGCTCCCTCTTTCATCGGTTCCCTCAACACCTTCCGCAGCTACGGCGCAAAGCTTGTGGGTATTCCCATGGACAAAGACGGAATGAATATAGAGGCTCTTGAGAATGCTCTCAAAACTCACAGCAGAGTCCGCTTTATCTACACAATTCCCAACTTTCAAAATCCCTCGGGCATTACAATGAGCTGCGAAAAGCGTCAGAAAATGTATGCTCTTGCAAAGAAGTACGGCGTGCTTATTCTTGAGGATAACCCCTACGGCGAGCTTCGCTACAGAGGAGAGAATATACCTTCTGTTAAGACACTTGACAGTGACGGCATTGTTATCTATGCAGGCTCTTTCAGCAAAATTATCTCTCCCGGTATGCGCGTCGGCTGGTGCGTTGCACCCTCTGCCATTATTCAGAAGATGGTTGTCTGCAAGCAGGGCGAGGATGTGCACACCAACATCTGGTCACAGGTGCTCTGTCATCGCTTTATGACCGAGTACGACTTTGCAGGTCACCTTGATTATCTCCGTGAGCTTTACAGTAAAAAGGCTCAGTATGCTATGGATTTACTGGACAAAAACTTCGGCGACAAAATCTCTTACACTCCCATTGACGGCGGACTGTTTATCTACTGCACTCTGCCCGACGGGGTAAATATGCCTGAGTTCTGCTTAACTGCTGTTAAGAACAAGGTCTGCGTTGTGCCCGGCACCGCATTCCTCACAGACGAAAACGAAATTTGCCACGACTTCAGAATCAACTTCTCTACGCCCACGGACGAGCAGCTCAAAAAGGGTATTGAGATTCTGGGCAAGCTTGCAAACAGTCTATAAGGAGAAATTATTATGAGTGAAACCGTAAACACACCCCCAAAAAAGAAAATCGTTTACAGCGCTATACAGCCCTCTGGCACAATCACCCTGGGCAACTATTTAGGCGCTCTTCGCAATTGGGTTATTATGCAGGACGAGGGCGAATATGACTGCATCTACTCTCTTGCCGACCTGCACACAATCACGGTCAGACAAGAGCCTGCTGCAATGAGAAAAAACATTCTCGAAGCTTATGCTTCTATCCTCGCCTGCGGTATTGACGCCGAGAAAAGCATCTTCTTCATTCAAAGCCATGTTACCGCTCACGCACAGCTTGCTTGGATTCTCAACTGCTACACACAGTTCGGCGAGCTCTCACGAATGACTCAGTTTAAGGATAAATCTGCAAAGCACGCAGACAACATTAACGCAGGTCTTTTCACCTATCCCTGTCTTATGGCTGCTGATATTCTTCTTTATCAGGCTGACCTTGTGCCCGTAGGCGCAGACCAGAAACAGCACATTGAGCTTGCAAGAGATGTTGCCGAGCGCTTCAACGGCCGATACGGCGGAGTTTTCACCGTACCGGAGGGCTTTATCCCCCAAAACGGCGCAAGGGTTATGAGCCTTCAGGACCCTACAAGGAAGATGAGCAAGTCCGACGAAAACGTTAACGGCTGTGTATCACTCCTCGATAACCCCGATGTCATTATGAAGAAGTTTAAGCGTGCCGTTACCGACAGCGAGGCAAGAGTTTGCGTAGGCGAGGGCAAGGATGGTGTTAACAACCTTATTGCTATCTACTCTGCTGTCACAGGCAAAACTCCCGATGCAATTGCACAGGAGTTTGAGGGCAAGGGCTACGGCGACTTCAAATCAGCAGTAGGCGAAGCTGTTATTGAGGAGCTTCGTCCTATCAGAGAGAAGTACGAAAAGCTCATCAACGACAAGGCTTACCTTGAAGAAAGCTATCGCAAGGCTGCACAGACAGCCGATAAGCTTGCATGGAAAACAGTTAACAAGGCAATGAAAAAAATCGGCTTTGTTATGAGGTAAATATGAAACTGAAAAAACTAACTCTATGTGCGCTGTTTACTGCGCTGATGGCAGTCAGTGCCTTCATCAAAATCCCCATTCCCACAGTACCTATCACATTTCAGGTTCAGATTGTTCTCATTACGGCGGTACTTTTGGGAAGAAAGTACGGTCTTATCTCTACGGCTCTCTACATTTTTTTAGGGCTTGTCGGTTTGCCCATATTCTCCGGCGGCGGCGGATTCCACTATGTGCTCGTTCCTTCCTTTGGATATATAATCGGATTTTTGCCAGCAGTTTTTCTCTGCGGTCTTTGCCACAGGCACGGCTCTTTTCGCATCAAATACACCAAAGTCCTGCTATATATGCTTCTCGGATTGCTGACGGTTTATCTTGTGGGCACTGTATACTGCGGACTTGTGATGAAATTCTATCTGAATAACTATCAGGGCCTTTGGAGTTTGCTTCTGTCCTGCGTCTTTATTCCTATCGTTAAGGACTTGGCGCTGTTGCCCCTTATGGCTTTCCTGGCAACAAGGCTGTATGCCCCCCTGCAAAAAGCATTTCTTTGAAATCCGCGCAAAAGAGCTTATCTTCTGCATAACAAAAGAAGCTCTCTGCTTATAAAAACATAATAGCATAACGCTTTATACATAACAAAAAGCTCCCTTCTTATGCAGAAAGGGAGCTTATATTATATGCGAATATATACTACACAGAGCCTTTTTACTTTGGAGGGAATGCTTCTGTGACGGAAAAGACTATGCTTATCAGTCTACTCTCTCGTCGCCCCAGAAGAAAAGGGCAACTGTGCCGGGACCAGAGTGGCTTCCGATTGTGGGACCGATATTGTTGATTACGATATTGGGGTTAACCTTGGGGAACTTCTCTAAAACCAGTGCCTTAACTGCCTCGGCATCCTCAAGGGAAGCAGAGTGACAGATGTAGCACTTACCGCTGTAATCTGTGCCGTTGTCTGCATGCTTTACCATTTTGTTAACGATTTCCTCGATAACCTTCTTCTTGCCTCTGACCTTCTGACGAGCAACAAGCTTGCCGTTTACATCGCAGTTGAGCAAGGGGCAAATACCCAGGATTCCGCCGAAAAGGCCTGCAATCTTGGAGACACGGCCGCCGCGAACATAGTAGGTAAGGTCAGTTGAGAAGAACCAATGGTGCATACGGCGAATATTTTTTGTTGTCCAATCGTAAAGCTCGTCAATAGTTGCGCCTGAGTCCCTCATATCTGCCATTGTCTCAATGACAAGACCCTCGCCGGAAGAAGCGCCCAGAGAATCTACTACATAAAGCTTGCTGTCGGGATATTTTTTGCGAAGCTCCTCAGCGGCATTTGAAGCAGAGATAAAGCTGCCGGAAAGACCTGAAGAAAGGCAAAGGTGAATTACATCTTTTCCTGTCTTTAAGAGCTTTTCAAAATACTCGGTGTACTCTGCCTGATTTATCTGAGATGTTGAGGTCATTGCGCCCTCTTCCATAGCCTTGTAAAAATCAGCCATTGAAAGGGATTCCCCCAAATCGTCATCGTAAAGCTTGCCGTCTACCAGATAATGAAAATAGGCGTAGGAGATGTTTCTGCTGTCCAGATGCTCTTTTGTAAGGTCAACGGTTGAGCAACAGCTAATGATGTAATCGTTCATAATTTACCTCCGAAAAATATGTTGATGTCAGTCTCACATAATATTCTTCCAAATTATTGCAGCCGATATTCCGAAGCTTTGAATTCATCAAAAATCCCGGCCGTATATTTGCAAGTTTTCAAGAAAAAGTATATATTTTTCGGGCGGTATACGCAACCTACTTTTGAGATGTGCCATTCTATGCAAAAAAAACTTCGGTAGAGTCAAAAAAACTACACTCTACTCACGGTAGAGTTGAGGCAAATATCTCACATTTAAGTGTTGCTGTGACTTCCTGCACCATTTTGAGACGCACTCTCTCCGCTAAAAGCGGCTCCTCCACCAAAAGTAGAGAGAAGGCCATTAAGCGGTTGAAAAGGAAGAAGTCTTGTGATAGAATATGTCAGGATAGAGCATAAATAAACACATATCAGTATGCAGTACAAAAGAAGAACAGCAAAGCCCGGTGCCGCCGGAAAGCAAAGCACAGAGAAGAAGAGCTGCAATGTCCGGCGCAGAATGAAAAGCACAGTGCGGAGCAGACGAAACAGGCGCAGAAGAAAATTCACAAAGGTGCAAAAAAAGGAACGGCAAAAACCGTTCCTTCAAAAGTGTGTTTCTATTGTTCGTTTTGTTTTATCTGACTATCATCTTTTTGATTCTTGTTACATCGCCGTTCATAATTCGCCAGGTGCTCTTAAGCCTTTCTGTAATGGGCGAAGAAATCTCCTGGTGAATATAGAGGCTCTTTATGCCGAAGTTATAAGCGCTCTTAATATCTGAGTTACAGTCATTGCCAATCATAATCGAATCCTTTTTGCGAAGATTGTGGCGCTTAAACAAAATCTCGTAGATGTGAGTATCCGGCTTAGAGCAGTTGACATCGGAGCTGATTATAATATCGTCAAAGTATTTATCAAGTCCCAGCATATTAATTTCAGGAATTGTAAAATCGTGCTGGGCGTTTGAGAGAAGATAGATGCGCTTCTTCTTTTTCTTCAAGGTTTCAAGCAGATCGATAACTCCCTCGTAAAGGCAGATTTTCTCTGTTGAATAGCAACGGAAAACTCTTGCGGTGGCAGCGGCCTCAAAGGTGGAAACATGAACGCCCTTGTACTCGTAAAGCTTTTTGAACACCTCTGTCAAATCAAAGTCAACAAATTGGTAGTCAGGGTGCTCGGCAACAACCCTATGCTTTTCCATTGAGGCAAACTCCTGATACTTCTGTCTTAGCTCAAAGGATGTGTAGTGTGCACCCTTGTAGCCGTAGTACAGAGTCATTTTTGCCCAAAGCTCAGCGCTCTCCTCGTTTGTGCGTATATCAATGAGGGTTCCGTATAAATCAAAAATGTAGTTCTTAAACATAGCGCTTATCATCTCCCCTTCAATGGAAGTATTGTAACACACAAGCATACTTAATTAAAGGCTTTTTTCACAAAAAAAGACACAAAAAGATATAAAGCTAAATTCCGGCACACTCTTTTTACGAATTTTGCCGTTAATGCATTGATGAATTTATTATTTGGCAGGAAGTGACATATATGACTGAAAAGGAAATAGCGATTTCAGCGGTTGAGGCGCTGAAGAAAGAATACCCGGAAGCCCTTTGCTCCTTAAATTACAGCGATCCGTTCCAGCTTTTAGTGGCAACACGGCTATCCGCTCAATGTACCGACGCAAGGGTGAACCTTGTAACACCCGCTCTGTTTGAGCGTTTTCCCGATGCAGAGAGTATGGCGCAGGCGAGCCCGGAGGAAGTGGGGGAGCTTATACACAGCTGTGGCTTTTACCGCACAAAGTCTGTTGACCTTATAGAGATGTCAAAGTCTATCATAAACGATTTCGGCTCAAAGGTTCCCGATACCATTGAAGAGCTTACCACCCTTCGGGGTGTGGGCAGAAAAACCGCCAACCTGATTGTGGGCGACATTTACGGAAAGCCTGCGGTGGTGGTTGACACACACTGCATCCGCATTACGAGACGGCTCGGTCTTCACGAAGAAAAGGACCAGGTGAAAATTGAAAAAATACTCAAAAAGCTTCTGCCACCCGAAGAAAGCAACGATTTTTGCCACCGCTTAGTGCTTCACGGCAGAGCCGTGTGCAAGGCTCCCACGCCCAGATGTGCGGAATGCTGTATGAAGGATTTTTGCAAAAAGAAGCCCTAATGCCGAACTTTCGCAATCACCGTGGCACGCATATAAAGTCAGCTTTTAGAAGCATAGCCACAGTAATATAAAACTAAACAGAAAAGGCTGTTGCAGGATGAAACTTCATCTTGCAGCAGCCTTTAATAAATGCTAAAAATGCTTAGAAAAATTACTTAAGCGCGTCCATAGCAGCCTTGATGAGGGAGAGCTTTTCTCTTTCTCTCTCTGCCTGACCTTTGATTTTCTCTACAACCTGTGCAGGAGCCTTGCTCATAAAGCCCTCGTTACTGAGCTTGCCCTCGTCCTGCTTAAGGAGCTTTTCTACCTGTGCGTACTCCTTCTTAAGTCTTGCAAGCTCAGCCTCTTTGTCTACAAGCTCGTTCATGGGAATGTAGATTTTAGCATCGCTTACGATGATTGTTACTGCGCCCTCTAAATCAAACTCATCGGCAATCTCAACCTCGTTTGCGCCGGCAAGGCTTACAATAAATTTCTCGCCCAGCTTGTAGGTCTCGGTGTTCTTTGTAGCGATGTAAACCTTTGCCTTCTTTGAGGGGGGAACATTCATCTCGTTGCGCCTTGTACGGATTGCTGTGATAGCCTCCATAATTGTCTCTGTCTTCTTTGCGTCCTCGGGATATGAGAGACAGTCGCAGTATTCGGGATATTTCTCCAGCATAATGGTTTCTCCTGCCTCGTCGCTGTGGGGCAGAGTCTGCCAGATTTCCTCTGTAATAAAAGGCATAAAGGGGTGGAGGAGTCTCAGAGTTCTCTCAAGCACCCAGGTGAGCACCTGTCTTGCATTCTGAGCAGTCTCGCCCTCCTCACGGAGTCTTGACTTGGTAAGCTCGATGTACCAGTCGCAGTAGCAGTCCCAAATGAAATCGTAGAGCTTCTGTACTGCCATACCGAGCTCGAATTTATCAAGGTTGTCCGATACTTCCTTTGCAAGGGTGTTAACAGCGCTTACAATCCACTTGTCCTCTGTTGTGAGTTTTTCGGGAAGCTTACATTCAACATTGTGGTCGTCAATGTTCATATGAACAAAACGGCTTGCGTTATAAAGCTTATTTGCAAAGTTACGGCAGGACTCAACTCTCTCCTCAGAGAAACGCATATCGTTTCCCGGTGAGTTGCCGGTAGCAAGGAAGAAGCGAAGAGCGTCAGCGCCGTACCTGTCAATAAGCTCCAGGGGGTCAACGCCGTTGCCGAGGGACTTGCTCATCTTTCTGCCCTGTGAGTCACGGATAATGCCGTGGATAAATACATTGTCAAAAGGCTGTGCGCCCATATTCTCCATACCGCTGAAGATCATTCTTGCAACCCAGAAGAAGATGATGTCGTAGCCTGTAACAAGGGTGCTTGTGGGATAGAAGAATTTAAGCTCCTCGGTATTTTTCGGCCAGCCCAGAGTAGAGAAAGGCCAGAGTGCAGATGAGAACCAGGTATCCAGGGTGTCCTCGTCCTGATGAATATGAGTGCCGCCGCACTTGGGACATACTGTAACAGCGTCCTTAGAAACGGTCATCTCTAAGCAATCGTCACAGTAATAGGCGGGAATTCTGTGTCCCCACCAAAGCTGGCGGGAGATACACCAGTCACGGATATTCTCCATCCAATGGAAGTAAACCTTCTCAAATCTCTCAGGAATAAACTTGGTTTTGCCTGAGCGGACACAGTCGATTGCAGGCTCGGCAAGGGGCTGCATCTTAACAAACCACTGAAGCGATACTCTAGGCTCAACGGTAGTACCGCAGCGGTAACAAGTACCTACATTGTGGGAATGAGGCTCGATCTTAACAAGGAAACCGCCCTCTTCAAGCTCCTTAACAATAGCCTTACGGCACTCGTAACGGTCCATACCCTTGTACTTCTCGCCTGCGTTTTCGTTCATATGAGCGGTATCGTCCATAACATTGATAACAGGGAGATTATGGCGCAGACCCACCTCAAAGTCGTTGGGATCATGGGCAGGAGTAATCTTAACAACGCCTGTGCCGAATTCCATATCAACATAGCTGTCTGCAACAACGGGAATCTCTCTTCCTACAATGGGAAGTGTTACGGTCTTGCCGACATAGTCCTTGTATCTCTCGTCTTCGGGATTAACCGCAACGGCAGTATCGCCCAAAAGAGTTTCGGGACGGGTTGTGGCAAGCTCAAGGTAACCGCTTCCGTCTGTAAGAGGATAGCGAAGATGCCAGAAGAAGCCCTCCTGCTCCTCAAACTCAACCTCTGCGTCAGAGATAGATGTACGGCAGTGAGGACACCAGTTGATAATTCTCTCGCCGCGGTAGATTAAGCCTTTCTCGTAAAGGCGGACAAAAACTTCTTTAACTGCGTCGGAACAACCCTCGTCCATAGTAAAACGCTCTCTGTCCCAATCACAGCTTGAACCGAGCTTCTTAAGCTGGTCACAGATACGGCCGCCGTAAACTCTCTTCCACTCCCAAGCGCGGTCGAGGAAAGCCTCTCTGCCAATGTCTTCCTTTGTAAGGCCCTCAGCCTTCATAGCCTCAACAATTTTTGCCTCGGTTGCAATTGAAGCATGGTCTGTACCGGGAAGCCAAAGTGCAGCGTAACCCTGCATTCTGCGGTAGCGGATAAGAATATCCTGCAGAGTGTTGTCGAGGGCGTGGCCGATATGAAGCTGGCCTGTGATGTTTGGCGGCGGCATAACAATAGTATAAGGCTTTTTGGAACGGTCCACTTCAGCGTGGAAATAATTTCCTTTAAGCCAGAAATCGTAAATTTTATCCTCAACCTCTTTCGGATTGTAGGATTTTGCAAGTTCTTTTGCCATAATGGGTCCTCCTGTCGCAATAGACTATACGCTTAATTATTGCATTTTCAGTTTCTTTTGTCAATATAATAAGGAACAGAAATTGGGCTTGATAGAGGGATGGCGTTTGTGTATAATTAAATAAATCCGCTGTTCGGTAAGCTGTCGGCAAAGCATACAAAGCAAAGGGCGCATCGGAAAAGCTTTTGTCCGCCTGCGCCATAGTTTCTCTCAAGGCTTAAGATTTCAGACTAATCCGCAGGGAGCTTTTACCCTGTGCCGACAGTAAAGATACATACCGCCTCCCTGCTAAATACTGCGATATAAGAAAAGGGAAGGTGAAGAAGGAGCTTAATATGGAAATTGTCATTCTTGATAAATCAACCCTTGGCGAGGACATCGACCTTTCTCCCATATACAGCTCAGGCGAGGTACGGGAATACGCCGCAACCGAGCCTCAGCTTGTAGGGGAGAGAATAGACGGCGCCGAGGTTGCTGTAGTCAACAAGGTAAAGTTAAACGAAGCCAACCTGAAAAACGCAAAGAAGCTAAAGCTCATTTGCGTTGCGGCAACAGGCTATGACAACATCGACACAGATTACTGCAGGAAGCACAGCATTGCTCTTTGCAATGTGCCCGGGTATTCCACCGACAGCGTTGCTCAGGTCACCTTGTCTATGGCGCTTTCCCTTGTAACTCATCTGAGAGAATACAGAAGCTTTGTGCACACAGGCGAATACTCAAAATCCTCGGTTGCCAACAAGCTCACCCCTGTTTACCACGAAATTTCCTCAATGAAATGGGGTGTTATCGGGGCAGGAGGAATAGGAATGAAGGTTGCCGACATCGCCTCTGCAATAGGCTGTGAGGTTATGATTTGCAGAAGAAAAAAAGAGGGCAGCTATCCCTTTGCCGACATTGACACAATATGCCGTGAATGTGACATTATCTCTGTGCATCTGCCCCTTTCTCAGGAAACAAGAGGTATCATCAGCCGGGAGAGAATTGCAGCAATGAAAGATACTGCCGTTTTCATCAACACGGCTCGCGGTGCCGTTGCCGACGAAGAGGCTTTGGCAGAGGCTGTGCTCAAGGGTAAAATCGGCGCCCTGGGCGTGGATGTTTATTCTGTTGAGCCTTTCTCCTCAGAACACCCATTCAGCAAAATTCTTCATCTTGACAATGTCTGCCTTACTCCTCATATGGCTTGGGGTTCAAAGGAAGCGAGAAACCGCTGTGCCCGAATAATAGCCGAGAATATCGCAAGCTTTTATAAGGGCGAGAAAAGAAACAGAATTGTGTAAATTTTTTAGCAAAGCTCCCGATGAAAGGGAGCTTTTGTTTTGGATTTCTTTCGATTTACCGCTCGGGACGGCGGGATAAGCTAACGCCCGGCAATAGAATTGTAAATGTTTTAGTATTTTTGGCTCTTTTACTCCTCACATATACAAACAAGGTCGGCAGAGGTTAAGTCTCTGCCGACCTTGTGCATTAATCCGTATCAAGCTTGAGCACAGCCATAAACGCCTCTTGAGGCACTTCAACAGTACCAAGCTGGCGCATACGCTTTTTGCCCTCTTTCTGCTTTTCAAGAAGCTTTTTCTTTCTTGTGATGTCACCTCCGTAGCACTTGGCAAGAACATCCTTTCTCATAGCCTTGACTGTCTCTCTGGCTATTATTTTACCGCCGATGCAAGCCTGAATGGGGATCTCAAAGAGCTGTCTGGGGATTTTATCCTTCAGCTTCTCTGCCATTTTTCTTGCTCTGGGATATGCCTTCTCAGCGTGAATGATAAACGAAAGCGCGTCCACAACTTCGCCATTGAGCATAATATCAAGCTTAACAAGCTGACTTTCTCTGTACTCCTTAAGCTCGTAGTCAAAGGAAGCATAACCTCTTGTGCGGGATTTTAAGGTATCGAAGAAATCGTAAACAATCTCGGCAAGGGGCATTTCGTAGTGAATATCAACTCTGTTTTCGTCGATGTAGGTCATTCCGCAGAACACGCCTCTGCGCTCCTGACAAAGCTCCATAATATTGCCTACATACTCTGTTGGTGAGTAGATATGTGAATCTGCGTAAGGCTCCTCCGCCTTTGCAATCAGCGAAGGGTCGGGGTAGTTTGTGGGGTTGTCTATCATCTTCACATTGCCGTCGGTAAAGGTTATGCGATAGCTTACCGACGGAGCTGTGGTAATAAGGTCAAGGTTAAATTCTCTCTCTAAGCGCTCTTGGATAATCTCCATATGAAGAAGTCCCAAGAAACCGCATCGGAAGCCAAAGCCGAGGGCAACCGAGGTTTCGGGCTCGTAGGTAAGAGAAGCGTCGTTGAGCTTCAGCTTCTCAAGGGCATCGCGTAGATCACCGTATCGTGCGCCGTCGGCAGGGTAGACACCGCAGAACACCATTGACTGAATCTCTCTGTAACCGGGCAAAGGAAACTCCGCAGGGTTAGAGGTTAGTGTAACGGTATCACCGACCTTTGCATCGCCCAAGGTCTTAATTGAAGCGGTGATGTAGCCAACCTCTCCTGCGTAAAGTGTTTCTTGCGGCGAAAGGGAGGTTGCTCCCATATGACCGCACTCAACTACCGAGAAAACCGAGCCTGTCTGCATCAGCTTGAACTCGTCGCCTGTGCTTATCTTGCCCTCTTTAATGCGGACATAGATAATAACGCCCTTGTAGCTGTCGTAAACGCTGTCAAAAATCATCGCTCTCAGTGGCGCTTCGATATCGCCGTCGGGAGCAGGGATATCGGTGACAATGCGCTCTAAAACGCTGTGGATATTGATGCCCTGTTTTGCGGAAATCTCAGGTGCGTCCTGTGCGGGAATTCCGATGATATCCTCAATCTCGTTCTTCACCCTTGCCGGGTCTGCGCTTATAAGGTCAATCTTGTTAATAACCGGCAGAATCTCAAGTCCCGAATCAACTGCAAGATAGGTATTGGCAAGAGTCTGCGCCTCTATGCCCTGTGTGGCATCGACAACCAAAACTGCACCCTCACAGGCGGCAAGCGAACGGGAAACCTCGTAGTTAAAGTCAACATGACCGGGAGTATCAATGAGGTTAAAGAGGTATTCCTCGCCGTTGTCAGCCTTGTAAATCAAAGTTACGGCTCTCGCCTTAATGGTAATGCCGCGTTCTTTCTCAAGCTCCATATCGTCAAGTATCTGGTCCTGCATCTCTCTTTTTGTAACAGAGCTTGTCTCCTCCAGAATACGGTCGGCAAGGGTGGACTTGCCGTGGTCAATATGAGCAATTATACTGAAATTTCTGATTTTATTCTTGTCAAATGCCAAGTGCAATCACCTTTTTCTAACAATATACAGATAAATTATATCACAATTTTTTGTTCTGCACAATAGATAATCTTTAAGGACTAAAAACCGTAAAAGCTGTCAAGAATATACTCAAAAGCATATGAGGTGATTTTGTGTCGGCAATATGGGAAAATATAGAAATTGAGCCAAGACCTAAGCTAATAGGCACAGAGGCAGCAGACTGCGTTGTAATAGGCGCAGGTATGGCAGGGCTTATGGTGGCTTTGGAGCTACAGAAGCGTGGGTTTGGGGTAGTCGTGTTGGAGGCAAGGCGGATTTGCTCGGGAGCAACTGCCAACACCACAGCAAAAATAACTGCTCAGCACGGAACCATATACCACAAAATGATAAAGAAGATAGGCCGCGATACAGCAAAGCTCTACTACGAGAGCAACCAAAGAGCAATTGACAAATACGAGAGAATTATCAAAGAAAAGCAGATTGACTGCGACTTCTCCCGTCTGCCGGCTTACATTTACGCAAGAAAAAAGGCATACGACATCACCCTTGAAGCAAATGCCATGGACCACCTGCACATAAGAAGCACCTACAAGCAAGACACGGGGCTGCCCTTCGGGGTAAAAGCTGCGCTGAAGCTGGAAAACCAAGGGCAGTTTCATCCCTTGAAATTCGCAAAAGCTATTTCAAAGGAGCTGAGAATTTATGAAAACTCTATGGCGATAAACATTGAAGACGGCAGGGTGACAACCCCCTTGGGCGAGGTGAGGGCAAGCTTCATTGTCAACACCACTCACTACCCTGTTGTAAACTTGCCGGGACTTTACTTTCTGCGGCAGCATCAGGAGCGCTCCTACGCTTTAGCTATAAAGACAGATGTAAACATCGGCGGCATTTACTACGGAGTTGATGACGGCCATTCCCTAAGAAATATTCCTCAGGGAGTAATAGTAGGCGGTGAAAACCACCGTACGGGCAACAACAAAAACGGCGGCTGCCTCTGCAAGCTTAAGGACTTTGCTCAGCGGTATTTCCCTGATGCAAAGGTGGAGAGCATCTGGTCAAACCAAGATGTAATCACCCACGACGGTATCGCCTTTATCGGCAGATACAGCCGATTTACGCCCCGAATGTTCGTTGCCACAGGCTTTAACAAATGGGGTATGAGTCTCTCTGCCGTTGCAAGCGAGATAATCCCCGACCTTATCTGCGGAAAAGAAAATGACTACGCCAAGATTTACACTCCCAACAGAGTAAACCTGAAGGCCGCCGCACCAAAGCTTATGGTAGATATCGGCTACTCGGTTTCCGGGCTTTGCAAGGGCTTTGTGTCAAAGCCTGAAAAACGCTGTACTCACCTGGGCTGTAAGTTAGAGCGCAATCCCGTAAACGGCAACTTAGAGTGCCCCTGCCACGGCTCAGAGTTCACTCCGGACGGAAAGGTTCTCTTCTCTCCGGCCTGCGAGGATTTGCTAAAGTAACGGTTTCACTCAAAAATCCCCTCAGAGGATTTTCTCTTAAAAGCTTCTCCAACAGAAAAAACACCTGCCCCACGCGGACAGGTGTTTTTCTATTCAGTTTAATATACTTTTATTATTCTTAAGCTTTGTTGTCAGCTTTTAGGGCAAAAGGCTCAGTCGAACTTGCCTGTTACATCTGCCTCCTGCTCCTTCTTCTGGTTCTCGTCAATGCCCAGCTTGTCGTTTACCTTCTTCTTGATTCTGCGAATGTAAACTGCCAAAACAGCGCCGATTGTAACTGCTGCGCCGGCAACACCGGCGAATACCATTGAAAGTGTACCTGCGTCAATATATGCGGAAATAGGCTGTATCATAGTAAAAACCTCCTGTTAAATATTGCTTGCTTCGGTTGTTTGCTCTTTTTGCTCCTCAACCTTTGCTCTGTTTCTTTTCTTTACAGTCATTACAATTGCAATAACAACACCGGCTGCAATCACACAACACAGAACCATCACAACCATAGCGACGATGATGATTGCCGCCCAAGAAACGCCTGCTCCAATGCTCACTGTGTTCTCCTCCTTGTTTGCTGTTATCCGGAAATCATTATAAGACTGCCGTTTACAAAAGTCAACTTATTTGTTCTTTTTGCTTGCTTTTTCCTTATCTGCCTTAGCCTTCTCCTGCTGACGCTTTACAATCTGAGAGTAGATGTACTTTGCGCCTGCTGTACCGCTGTCGCCCAGATTGAAGATATAGTTTGTGCGAAGATCCTCAATCTGCTGTGCGTACTTCTCGGAATTTGTGAGAAGCTCGGAAACCTTCTCGGCAGAGGTGTCGAGCTTGTCCAAGTCAACAGAAATACCGACGATATCTCTCCAGGATATATCTGTAGGAGTAAGTCCTGTCTTTGTGTAGTTGGGGTTCATAACCTTCATGGGGGTATTTATGAAGAGCACAGGCTTCTTTGTAGCCAGCGAAAACTCGTAAGCAATACTTGACCAGTCGGTAATCAGCAAATCGGACTCCCAGATTGTGCGGTTAGAGGAGAAGTCCATCTCAAAGACAAAGTCCTCGCCGTCACAGCCCTGCCACTTGTTCATAATGGCGTCCATTTTTGCAGGATAACGCTTGATAAATTCGGGGTGGGGACGGAGAATAACCTTGTTGCCCTTGCCGATAAGCTGAGGAATAAGCTCATCAAGACAGCTTTCCATAATATTGTCCTCCTGCCAAGAGGGAGCAAGAAGAATCTGCTTCTTTTCGCTTTCGCGCTTCTCCATAGCGTCGTACATACGGCAGAGGTTATCAAGCAGACCGAAGCCCACGGGAACAAGGGTCTTTTCGGGAAGTCCGTAGGCCTTCTCGGTAGCGCGGATTTCTTCAACCTGATGCTTGCCTACGCAGAACACGGTGTCAAAATGGTCGTAGGCGCCTTCTCGGGTACACATTATGGTACTCGACGGTCCGTGACAGGTATAGATGTACTCAATATCCTTGCGGATATAGGAGCGCTTGATGTAGTAGGTCTCCAGATCGGGAGTGGTCATTACCACAATATCGGCGTCCATCTTCATCATAAAGGTGATAATCTTTTTAGGGCCGATGTAGTAAGCCTTGATTCGGCTGTTTTCCTCGGCTTTTTTGAAGATAGCGTCATTGGGGTCGTTGGTTACATAGTGAATGACTATATTTGTATTCTTAAGCAAGGATTCGATTATGTTCTCGAAGTACTTGTAGAAACCGCTTTTCTCCGAATAGAATACAAGGTGCTTGTTGGCAATGGAGAAGAAGCGTTTGTAGTCTGCCTTCTCTCTCTTGGCATTCTCGTCCTTCCTGAAGATAGATTTTTTCTTTCCGCCGTCAAGCTTCTCAATGGCGGCAAGCTCCTGTCGGGATGCCTCCAGCGCCTCATAGTCAACATACTTTTTCGGCGATATCAGAGCATTTAGCAGAAGCATCTGCAAAATTGCAATCAGGTTGCTTGCAACCCAATAAAGCGCAATTCCTGCGGGAACAAAGAAGCCTAAGTACAGGGAAAGGCCCACGGAGAAAATCATTGTTCCCCACTTGTTTGCTTTGCTCTGCTCAGACTGGAGCACATTAATCTGATTCTGAATAAAGCACAGAAGCCATGAGGAGAAGCCTGCAATAACGGGAGCAAGGATAAGCACCCAGTTGTCGCTTAGCTCTCGGCTGGGAGTAGCAGAAAGGTCAAAGCCGAAGAAGTCGATGTCAAAGTTCTGAGCCATCTTTACAGCCTTATCGATTTCAGCCTGCTCCTCGGCAGTTTTGCCAATCCCCAAAAAGCTGTCGGGATTTTGCTTAATGGTATTGATTGCCGAAATCTGAATATTGCTCGAATCCAGCTCCTCGCCGGTAATGTCAGAGGTCTGCTGTTCAATCTGAATGCGGACAGGCTCAGGTGTTCTGAAAATATATGTAAAGGGATGATAGATAACAGCCACAACGCCCAGGAGCAGAATAACCTGTATGGCAAGGGGAAGAAGGCTTGCAAAGGGGTTGTACTTCTCGGTTTTGTAAAGCTTGTTCTGCTCTTCGCCGATACGCTCCTTGTCGCCGTAAAACTTAGCCTTGATTCTGTTGATTGCCGGCTGAAGCTTGACAATTTTAATTCCGTTTTTGTGCACCCATATTCCCACGGGAAGAATAACAATCTTGCAGATAAGGGTAAATGCCATAATGGCAAAGCCGTAGTCGGAAATAAACCGGTAGCACAGCCGCATTATATATCCCAGGGGAGTAGCCAGCAGGGAAATTAAAAAATCATACATTTGCACATCCTCCTTGTATTCTCAAAAGCCATACTATACCTATTATAATTAAATAACATTATAACGCCGCGGCGCTTTTTTTGTCAATATAAAAGAGCGGCAATTAAACTTTGTGCAGACAAAAAGCCTTGTTCCGCAAAAACACTTTGAGCAACGCCGTCAAAAAGCACATCTCTTTTCCGTATTCTGTCTTTGTGGGAACTGCCGCTTGTTTTTGTAACCCTTATGTAATTGAAAAAACTGAGAAAATATGATATATACTGAGTATATTCTACATTTTCGGGGGTTAATTATGGACAAAAAGAAAAAATTTCTGATTTGTGCGCTTGCAGGCGCAATGGCACTTGTAATTATCCTTGTTATGTCCTTCTCTTTCTGCACAGGTGCCGACTATACCTCTACCCCTGACGAAGCTCCCACAACCTTCCCCGAAGCAACCGCCGCCTCAACTGCCCCTGCACCCGATCCGGTTATCCTCTCCTTTACAGGTGACAGCATCGTCGGCAGCGAATCGGGCAGCGCCTACGAAGGCGGTTTCACCTGGTACGCACGCAATAAAAGCCACGACTATTTCTTTAAGGGCGTTTATGATGTGCTCTCGAAGGACGACCTTACCTTTGCAAACTGCGAATGTGTGCTGACAGACCGCAGCTTGGAAAAGACCTACAAGGACTACTCTCCTGCCTTTTGGTTCAAGGCTCCAGCCTCTGACGCCGATATCTTTAAGCTTGGCTCTGTTGAGGTAGCCGGCGTGGTAAACAACCACACAAAAGACTACGGCGAGGAAGGCTATCAGGATACTATCAAAGCCCTTGAGGCACAGGGACTCACCGTAGGAGAGGACTGCGTACCTCTCTATTTCGATGTGAAAGGCATTCGCATCGGCATGGTCTACGCTCACCTTTGGGCAAGCTACCACTTAAGCTATGTTGAGGACGCCCTTGCAGAAATGGAGGGCAACTGCGACTACAAAATCGTTTTCTTCCACGGCGGCGAGGAGGGAATACATAATCCCGACAATTACAAAATTGACTGTGCAAGAAAGCTTGCAAACGAGAATCAGTGTGACCTTATTATCGGAAGTCACCCCCATGTTCTTCAGCCTATGGAGATTGTTAACGGCGTGCCCATTGTCTATTCTATCGGCAACTTCTGTTATTCGGGAAGCTCCTACCCCGAGAATATGACTGTTATTTTCCAGGTTATGCTCACAAAGGAAAACGGCGAGATTTCCACAGCTACAAGGCTCATTCCCTGCTATGTTTACACAGGCGACAGCAACAATTGGCAGCCTATGGTTATGACGAATCAAAAGGATATCGACGAGGTTATGGAGCTGATGAACACCAAGGTTGAGTACCGGTACGGCAACGCCGAAGAAAACACGGATGCTCCTCAGGCGCAAACCGACGCTCAGCAGTACACTCCCGACCCTGCTCCTGCGGAAGACTCCCCCGAAGAGATAATCACAGAAGCTTACATTCCGCCTGCGGCAGAAGACGACAACGCGGAGTCTGAAACCTACATAGGTTATTATTGATGAGAAATCCTTTGCATTTTTCGCCCAAAGGCCTTTGCTTCTCACTGTTTTTCTGCGCGGTTTTCAGCCTGTCCCGAAAAAAATAAAAAAGATATTGAAATTTCTGAAACTTTGTGTTATTATAGTTTGGCACCGCAGAAAACGGTGCCGAACCCTATGCTGATATAGCTCAGTCGGTAGAGCGCATCCTTGGTAAGGATGAGGTCACCGGTTCAAATCCGGTTATCAGCTCCAGAAAAAAGACTTGTTCTCTTGAACAGGTCTTTTTTCATCTAAATCCGTCCTTTCGGTCGGGAGAAATCCACCTTCGGCAGGTGAAATCATTTCGCGGTGAAATCCGACTTCGCCGGGGTCAGCATAAGACTTTTATGTAACCGACTCCGATTTCAAATCAAACCCATAGCGATATTGACCCGACCCCCAAAAGTTAGACCCAAAATCTAACTTATGGAGGTCGATATTTT
>JBJEOT010000015.1:0-12876 GCA_051880855.1 Ruminococcus sp. | reverse complement strand
AGCAGCTTAATTTGCTACTACGCTTTAATGTCTAACTTTTGGGGGTCACCACAATGCCGGTTGGGGATTTTTGCAGTTCAAGTGAATATATTGAAAAAGCAGCTTTCTATAAAAATTACTCTTCTTCTGTTTTCTCTGCAAGGACAGAGACTATGCGCCTGTCTTCGGTTTTTGCTACCGTAAGGCGCACTCCCTTGATAGGCTCAACGGTGGGATTTTCTCCGGCTTCGGGAATTCTGCCCAGCAGGTCAAGGATAAGGCCTGCAACGGTGTCGCAGTCGCTTTCGGGGAATTCAACATCTAAAAGCTCCTCAACATCGTCAATGGGAGTTGCTCCGTCAAGGGTGAATTTTCCCTTGCCGAGGTGTAGAATTTCCTCGTCCTCGTTGTCGTATTCGTCCTGAATGTTGCCGAGAATATCCTCGATAAGGTCCTCAAGAGTAAGCAGTCCCTCGGTACCGCCGTACTCGTCAACAATGATTGCAAGCTGAATTTTTGCCTTTGTCATTTCGGCAAAGAGCTCTGAACAGTTTTTGGTCTTGGGTACATAGATGACATCACGGGTGATGTCGGTAATGCGAAAATCCTCGGGAACATCAGAGCAGACATAGCGAAGCAAATCCTTAACATAAAGCACGCCTACGATATTGTCGATATCGTCGTGATAAACGGGAATTCGCGAGTAGCCGGTATCAATGGCTGTCTTCACAACCTCGGTAAGAGGCTCGGTGTCCTCAATGGCAACAACATCTGTGCGGTGAGTCATAATTTCGGAGACGGTTGTATCGTCAAAATCAAAGAGATTTTCGATAATATCCTTGGTGCTGTCACCGATGACGCCCTGCTCTGTGCCTTCTTCAACTAAGGAGAGAATTTCTTCTTCAGCCAATTGCTGTTTGTTCTCTTGCTCCTTATTTCTAAACAGCCTCCTGAAGAAGCTCTTGTTTTGTTTACTCTCAGAAAAACCACCTGAATCGTCAGGCATAGTCTTCATCCTTTCGAAATTAAGTATTGTGCCTTCAAAAATAATAATTTTGATTTTTAATGTCAAGCACACCATAAGTTTACATAAAATCCAAGAAAAAGTCAATGAAATCAGCTTTTTCCACTTTACATTGAGCGAAAAAAGTGATATTATGTAGCTTGGTACAGAATGTTACCATACATTTTTTCAATATTTGCGGATGTCCGCATTTACATTTTCAAGGAGGTATGCCCCAATGGCAAGAAAAAGAAAAACCATGGACGGTAACAACGCCGCTGCACATGTCAGCTATGCGTTTACCGAGGTAGCAGGTATTTATCCTATCACTCCCTCCAGCCCCATGGCAGATTATGTTGACCAGTGGTCAGCACAGGGTCTCAAAAACATCTTCGGTACAACTGTTAAGGTTGAGGAGATGCAGTCCGAGGCAGGTGCCGCAGGTACCGTTCACGGCTCTTTGAACGCAGGTGCTCTCACCACCACCTACACAGCTTCTCAGGGTCTTCTTCTTATGATCCCCAATATGTACAAGATCGCCGGTGAGCTTCTGCCCTGTGTATTCCATGTATCCGCAAGAACAGTTGCTTCTCACGCACTTAATATTTTCGGCGACCATTCTGATGTTTATGCGTGCCGTCAGACAGGTTTTGCAATGCTTGCTGAGACAAACACTCAGGAGGTTATGGACCTTGGCGCAGTTGCTCACCTTGCAACTATCAAGAGCTCCGTTCCCTTTATCAACTTCTTCGACGGCTTCAGAACCTCTCACGAGATTCAGAAGATTGAGGTTTGGGACTTTGACGACCTTAAAGAGATGTGCGATATGGAAGCTGTTGAGAAGTTCAGAAAGAGAGCTCTCAACCCTGAGCGTCCCGTAATGCGCGGTTCTCACGAAAACGGCGATATCTTCTTCCAGCACAGAGAAGCATGTAACAAGTACTACGAGGCTGTTCCCGGTATCGTAGAGGAGTACATGAACAAGGTTAACGAAAAGCTCGGCACAGACTACAAGCTCTTCAACTACTACGGTGCTGAGGATGCAGACCGTGTTATTGTAGCTATGGGCTCTATCTGCGACGTTGCAGAAGAGGTTATTGACTATATGAACGCTGCAGGCGAGAAGGTCGGTCTTGTTAAGGTCAGACTTTACAGACCCTTCGCAGCCGATAAGCTCGTTGAGGCTATTCCCGCAACAGCTAAGAAGATTGCTGTTCTCGACAGAACCAAAGAGCCCGGTGCTCTCGGTGAGCCTCTTTACCTTGATGTTGTTGCAGCTCTTGCAGCAGCAGGTTCTACCGCAAAGGTTGTAGGCGGCAGATACGGCCTCGGTTCCAAGGATACTCCTCCCTCAAGCGTATTCGCTGTATATGAAGAGCTTTCCAAGGACGCTCCCCGTCACAACTTCACACTCGGTATCAACGACGATGTTACCAACCTCTCTCTCGAAGAGAAGCCTGCTCCCAACACAGCAGCAGAGGGTACAATCGAGTGCAAATTCTGGGGACTCGGCGGCGACGGTACTGTTGGCGCAAACAAGAACTCCATCAAGATTATCGGCGACCATACCGAGAAATTCGTTCAGGCTTACTTCCAGTATGACTCAAAGAAGACCGGCGGTATCACCATTTCTCACCTTAGATTCGGTGACAAGCCCATCAAGTCTCCCTACTACATAAACAAGGCTGACTTCGTTGCTTGCCACAACCCCTCTTATGTAATCAAGGGCTACAAGATGGTTCAGGATGTTAAGCCCGGCGGTGTATTTATGATTAACTGCCAGTGGACTCCCGATGAGCTTAACACTCACCTCAACGCTGAGACTAAGCGTTACATCGCTCAGAACAACATTCAGCTCTACACAGTTAACGCAATTGACCTGGCTGCTGAAATCGGCCTCGGCAAGCGTACAAATACTATTCTTCAGGCTGCATTCTTCTCCCTCGCAAAGGTTCTTCCCGAGGAGGACGCAATTAAGTATATGAAAGACGCAGCAACAAAGTCCTTCCTCAAGAAGGGTCAGGACATTGTTGATATGAACCACAAGGCTATCGACACAGGCTTCACAGCATATGTTAAGATTGATGTTCCTGCCGATTGGGCAAACGCAGCCGACGATGCTGCAGAGGCTAACTCCGTAGGCCGTGAGAAGCTGGTTAAGATGGTAGACAGCATTATGAAGCCCGTCGGAAAGATGGACGGCGATTCTCTTCCTGTTTCTGCTTTTGTTGACCACGCTGACGGTACATTTGAGCAGGGTGCTTCCGCCTATGAGAAGCGCGGTGTTGCAGTTCTCGTTCCCGAGTGGAATGCAGAGACCTGTGCTAAGTGTAACAAGTGCTCCTTTGTTTGTCCTCACGCTACTATCCGTCCCTTCGCACTCAGCGAGGAGGAGGCAGCAGCAGCTCCCGAGAACACAAAGATTGCTCCCAAGCCTATAGTTAAAACTGACTATAAGTACACTCTGGCTGTTTCTCCCCTTGACTGTATGGGCTGCGGCGTTTGCGTAGGCGTATGTCCCACAAACTCCCTCACCATGGTATCAAGAGAGTCCCAGGAGGCAGAGCAGGCAGTGTTCGATTACTGTGTTGCTAATGTTACAGAGAAGCCTGAGACCACAGCAAACCTGAACCTCATCGGCTCTCAGTACAAGCAGCCTCTCCTCGAATTCTCCGGCTCTTGTGCAGGCTGTGCTGAGACATCTTACGCCCGTCTCATCACTCAGCTCTTCGGCGACAGAATGTATATCTCCAACGCAACAGGTTGTTCCTCTATCTGGGGCGGTCCTGCTGCAACATCTCCCTACACCGTAAACAAGGACGGTCACGGTCCTGCATGGGCTAACTCCCTCTTCGAGGACAACGCTGAGCACGGTCTCGGTATGTACCTCGGCCAGAAGGCTATCCGTTCCAGACTCATTGAGAAGGTTCGTACACTTGCCGGCTGCGACAAGGCATCTGCTGAGCTTAAGGCTGCTGCTGACGAGTACCTTGCAACAATCGAGGACGGTGACAAGAATATAGCTGCTACAAAGGCTCTAGTTGCTGAGCTTGAGAAGCTCGGTTGCTGTGATTGCACAGACGTAGCAGATATCCTTAACAACAAAGAATACCTCTCCAAGAAGTCAGTATGGATCTTCGGCGGTGACGGTTGGGCATATGACATCGGCTTCGGCGGTGTTGACCATGTTCTCGCAACAGGTGAGGATGTAAACATTATGGTATTCGATACCGAGGTTTACTCCAACACAGGCGGTCAGGCTTCCAAGGCTTCTCAGATCGGCCAGGTTGCTCAGTTCGCTGCAGCAGGTAAGGCTATTAAGAAGAAGAGCCTTGCTGATATCGCAATGAGCTATGGCTACATCTATGTTGCTCAGATTGCTATGGGCGCTGATATGAATCAGACTCTTAAGGCAATCAAGGAAGCTGAGTCTTACAACGGTCCTTCTCTCATCATCGGCTACGCACCCTGTGAGATGCACTCCATCAAGGGCGGTATGCAGAACTGCCAGAAGGAAATGGCTCGTGCCGTTGAGTGCGGTTACTGGAATAACTTCCGTTATGATCCCAGACTTGCAGCAGAGGGTAAGAATCCCTTTATCCTCGACAGCAAGGCGCCCACAGCTTCTTACCGTGACTTTATCACAGGCGAGGCTCGCTACAGCGCACTGACCAGAAGCTTCCCCGACAGAGCAGAAGAGCTCTTCGAGAAGGCAGAGAAGGTTGCTGAGGAACGCTACGCAACACTTAAGGAGAGAGCTGACAACTAATCGGCATCTCTTTGCAAAAAGCTATAATATCAGGGCTGTGACTTTTGTCACAGCCCTTAATTTATCGAAAAAGTCTATGTAGGCTCCCCTTGTCAGGGGAGCTGTCACTGACAAAACCAATTTTAGCTCCCTTTACACAAGGGAGGCAAAGTGTAGTTTATTAACATACGGCGAATGCCGCAGCCCTTATTGCGTCAAAACAGACAAAGGACAAAAGTTTGCTTTATGAAAATCGCTGAAAATAAATATTTCCGCACCAAATTGTGAGATTTTACCGCTTTGCCTTGTTATAATGTTAGAGGAAAATTCCAAAAGTGCATTTGCATAAATTTAAGGAGGAATTTCTATGAAAAAGATTTTAGCCTTTACCATGGCTCTTTTGATGACGCTGTCTGTCTTTGGCATTATGGGTGCTTCTGCGGTGGAGTACAGCGATAAATTCGGTTCGAGCCTTATAAAAGCAATAGAAAATGCCACCGAGGATGAGCTGATACCTGTTATGATGTTCACTAAAGGCGAGCCTGTTGACCATATGAACCTCAGCGAGTACATAAAGTACAAGGGCTTTGACGAAGAGACTATAAGCCGTGAGGAGGAAAAAGATCTCAGTAAAGAGTATAACGAAGTGTATTATCCGGAGGTCAGACGGCAGGCAGGAGTGCAGTACACCGAAATTTTTGATGAAGTTTTCGGCGGCGCAACTCCCGATGAAACTTCTTTCGGAATTTACACTCCGTACATAGGTCTTATGACTGCAAAGGATAAGATCCTCCTACTTGCAGGGTACGATATGATAACAGACATAGAATATGTAGGCCCGGACGCGGATAAAACTCCCGAGGAAAAGCAGTTTCTCATAGACTATGCCGACAGCCACGGCTTAGATGCCCAAAAATTCTGCGCTATGAATATGGTAACAATTTACGGCGAAGCCTCAGGTTATACTCTGTTTTTTATAAGCACAGGGGCAGAAAACTGTTTAATGTGCGAGCAGTATATCGAGGACGTGTTACTTATCCGCGGCTTTAACAGGGGAGAAAAGAACCCCACAGGAGTTCTGACCTTAGATAAAGATGGAAATTACAGCACCCTTAATAAGGAAGTCGAAAAAGGAACACTTAATATCTATGAGGCTCAAAAGGTACTGCCTTTTGCCTATCTTATGGGGGATGTTGACTTTGACAGTGTGCTGACCGTAAAGGATGCCACAAGAATTCAGAAGCAAATAGCAAATATGGAAGTACCTGTGACTTCATATGTAGAGGAATACTTGAAAGACGCAAACCGCGACGGGGAGTTTAATATTCGTGACACAACATATTTACAGGAAAAGGTTGCAGGAATTGTTTGATATTTTCGGCTAATAAACCTCTGTGAAAGGTAAATATAAGGGCTGCGGCGAAATGCCGCAGCCCTTTTTGTATGTATTATGTTAAGTTTTGTACTTACATATGCCTGCCTGTGCTTGTTCTGATTTCCGAAATCCTTGAGGTGCGTTGCGACGACCTTATTCATGACAGGGAAGCCGAGGGCTTTCATAATGGCGCAGAGGGTATCGCAAAGGAAATAGAGGGTTGCAGTGTGGCTGAACTTCGCGTAATTGAGGATACGGTCAGGGCTTTGCGTGTATCAATGAGCAAACATTTGAAGGAAAATTAGAAAACTCTTGCAATTTCTTGAAATTTATGTTATGCTTATTTTCCAATAAGGGAGTAGTCAACACTTTTGTGTGATGAGGTCAACATCATGGGTCTTAAGGATTCTGGCCTCATATTAAATGGCGAGACTTATCTGTTTGTCAGGTAGGGTTCGTCTTTTTTTTATTCTGTTGTGCCCTTTTGCCTTACAAAAATTACTGCTCAGGAAAATTTCCGAAGCAGTTTACATATTTTTCATTATGACAGAAAACCTAAATTCAGGAGGAATGACTTTGTTATTTCACAGCAAAAGAGCTGATGAGGTAATCTCAGAGCTTAATACCGACAGCGCCAAGGGACTTACCTCACAGCAGATAGAAGCATTGAGAGAAAAGCACGGAGAAAACAAGCTCCGTGAGAAAAAGCCGAAGAGCTTTCTCAGACGATTCTTTGACCAGTTCAAGGATGTTATGATACTTATCCTCATTGCGGCGGCGGTGGTTTCCTTTGTTATCGCCTGCATTGAGGGAGAGCCTAAGGAATTTTTTGAGCCGGTACTGATTCTCCTTATTGTCATTATCAACGCAATAATGGGCGTTGTGCAGGAGAGCAAGGCCGAAAAAGCTCTGGCGGCGCTGAAGAATATGTCAGCTCCCCACGCAAGGGTTATCAGAAACGGCGAGGAGCAGGTCATTGACGCGTCACTTCTTGTACCCGGCGATATTATCCGTCTTGAAGCAGGCGACTTTGTGCCCGCTGATGCAAGGCTTATTCAGAGTGCCGGGCTTAAATCTGAGGAGTCGGCGCTGACAGGCGAGTCTGTGCCCTCTGAGAAGGATGCAGAGGCTGTTGTTTCTGAAGATGCTCCTCTGGGCGACCGCTCGAATATGGTGTTCTCAGGCTGCAGTATTACCTACGGCACAGCTCTTGCGGTTGTTACTGCAACGGGTATGGATACTCAGATGGGCAAGATTGCAAATCTTCTTGAGGGCGAGAGCGAGACTCAGACTCCCTTGCAGAAGAAGCTTGCAAGCCTGGGAAAATACCTCGGTATAGTTGCCCTTGCGGCGTGTGCGATTATCTTTGCAGTAGGTCTGCTTAACGATATTCCTCCGCTGGAGATATTTATGACCGCTGTTTCTCTTGCGGTTTCTGCTATCCCCGAGGGACTTCCCGCCATTGTTACCATTGTGCTTTCAATCGGCGTTCAGCGTATGGTTAAGAAGAACGCTCTTATCAGAAGGCTGCCTGCTGTTGAGACCTTGGGAAGTGCTTCTGTCATTTGCTCTGATAAAACAGGAACCCTTACTCAGAACCGAATGACTCTCACAAAGGCTTTTGTTGACGGCGGTGAGGTTGAAAGCATTACAAATAATAACAGCGAAAAAGTCAAGGCGCTTCTTCGCTTCGGCGCTCTCTGCTGTGACGGCTCGGTTATCTTTGACGGTGACGAAGAGAAGCACATAGGCGACCCCACCGAAACAGCAATTGTCTACGCCGCACATAAGAACTCAATGCCAAAGGAGGAGCTGAACAAGCTCTATCCCAGACGGCAGGAGATACCCTTCGATTCAGACAGAAAGCTGATGACCACAGTAAACGAGGTTGACGGCAAGTATGTTGTTATCGTCAAGGGTGCTTTTGATATGATGGCAGAGCGATGCATCAAGGGCGACATGGAGAGAGCAAGGCAGATAACAGAAGAAATGAGCGCAGACGCGCTTCGCGTTCTTGCTATCGGATATAAGCTTATCGAGAAGCTCCCCTCAACACCTACTTCTGAGGAGCTTGAATGTGACCTTACCTTTATGGGTCTTGTTGGTATGATTGACCCTCCCAGGCCCGAGGCAAAGGAAGCTGTTGCGGTTTGCCGTAAGGCAGGAATTAAGCCGGTAATGATAACCGGCGACCATGTTGTTACGGCAACAGCCATTGCAAAGGAGCTTGGAATTTTCTTAGAGGGAGACAGGGCAATCACAGGTGCTGAGCTTGACAAAATGACAGATGCCGAGCTTGACGAATGTGTTGAGGGCATCGCTGTTTATGCTCGGGTTTCGCCTGAAAATAAAATCAGAATTGTCAAGGCTTGGCAGAGAAAAGGTCAGGTTGTATCCATGACCGGCGACGGTGTCAACGACGCACCTGCGCTTAAGGCGGCAGACATCGGCTGTGCTATGGGTATCACAGGCACAGATGTTGCAAAGGGCGCTGCGGATATGACTCTTACCGACGATAATTTTGCCACAATTGTTGACGCTGTCCGTGAGGGCCGAGGTATCTATGCGAATATCCGCAAGGTTGTCGGATTCCTGCTGGGCACAAATATCGGTGAGGTCATATGTGTATTTGCGGCAATGCTTATGTGGCATAAATCCCCTCTGCTTTCAATGCAGCTGCTTTGGATTAACCTTGTAACCGACTCACTTCCTGCAATAGCTCTTGGTATGGAAGCGGTTGAAAAGGATGTTATGGACAGAAAGCCAAAGCCCAAAAACGAGGGTATCTTTGCCCACGGCTTAGGTGTCAGGGTTGTGCTCCAGGGCATAATGTTTGCAGCTCTTTCGCTTGCAGCCTTTGCTCTTGGCGAGAATATTACAGGCACTCTTGAAGGCGGTCAGACAATGGCGTTTATAGTTCTTTCGCTCTCTCAGATTGTTCAGGCATTCAATATGAGAAGTGACCATTCGCTTTTCAGAATCGGTATGTTCAGCAACAAGACCTTAAACGGAGCAACTCTGATTTCGGTTGGTCTCGTTGCCCTTGTGCTCTTCACACCCGTGAGAGTTGCATTCGGACTTGCAATTCTTCCCTGGCAGCTATACCTTATTGCCCTGGGACTTATACTTGTACCCTTGGTGGTTATGGAGCTTTCAAAGCTTTTCGGCTTAATTAGGCACAAGAATTAATCAGTATTCATAAATAACAGAAGCCTCCGCTCTTGAAGTATAGAGCGGAGGCTGTTTTTATCGGCAATATTCGGTTTTGAAGAGCGAAATCAGAGGGGTTCGCTCAGCTTTTGGCGCTATATATTCAGACCTGTGCAAGCTTACAGGGAGCTGTCCTTAACGGTAACGGTTGCCGATTTTATCTGATGTGCAAAAATCTCGGTTATGTGAACGGTAAGCGTGCCTAAGTCAACATCCAGGCACTCTACACCGTCACGGGGAATAGTGCCCAGTTCGCCAAATACAAGACCTGTAAGAGTGTCATAATCCTCTGACTCAAGGGTGACGCCTGTTGCTTCCTCAAGGTCGCTGAGGCGAACATTTCCCGAAAGCTTAAAGCTGTGACTGTCAAGCTTCTCAATCACAGGGTCGGGGTTGTCGGGCTCTTCGCACTCATCGTGAAGGTCACCTACAAGCTCCTCAATCAGATCGAAAAGGGTGACGATACCTTCCATACCGCCGTACTCGTCAATTACAACGGCAAAGGTGTTGCGGGTGCTCTTCATATTGCGGAAGAGCACGTCGGCTTTGATTGTTTCGGGAACGAAGTATGCAGGTTTCACAGCGTTTTTTAGCACGCTCTCTCTGGATTTATCATCCAGACGAAAGTAATCCTTTGCGTTGAGGATACCGATAATGTTGTCGGCAGAGCCATCACAAACAGGGAAGAGTGTGTGGCGGTTTTTGTGGATAATCTCAGCCCACTCCTCGTCGCTGTCTTTAGTCCAAAGAGCAGTAACATCTGTGCGGTGGGTTGTGATGTCTCCTGCGGTAATGTCATTGAATTCAAAAACATTTTCGATGAATTCCTTTTCCTGGTGCTCAATGGCTCCCTTCTCACTGCCTGCGTCAACCATCATTAGTATTTCTTCTTCGCTTACCTCGTTGTCATCCTGATTCGGGTCAATGCCAAAGAGTCTGAGCACAAGATTTGTGGAGACAGAAAGGAACCAGACAATGGGCTTGAATATAAGGGAGATGACGCTGACAAGGCCGGAGATGCCCATAGCAATACTCTCTGACTTTTGCATTGCAAGGCGCTTGGGCACAAGCTCACCGAAGATCAGAGTGAAGTAAGAGAGTATAAGGGTAATCAGCACAACGGCGATTGAGTCCAGAGTACCTCTTGAAAAAGGCACGCCCAAGCTTACCAGCCGGTCAACTAAAGGACCGGAGAAGTTGTCGGCAGCGAACGCACTTCCCAAAAAGCCGGAAAGGGTAATTGCAACCTGAATAGTCGCCAAAAACTTGGCAGGCTCGCGGGTAAGCTTAAAAAGCCTTTTAGCCCTACGGTTTCCCTCGTCGGAGAGCCTTTCAAGCTTTGTTTCATTAATAGAGAGCACAGCAATTTCCGCGCTTGCAAAAATTGCATTGAGAGCAATGAGAACAACCTGAAGTAAAAGAATCAGAAATATGTCCATTTGTTTTGGTTAAACCTCACTTTGTACAGCAAAAGCTGTAAACAACATCAATATAGTATAATGTATTATCATATAATAATCAGCAGTCTTTGTCAACGAAAAGAAACTGACCGGTCTCGGACTCTGATAGTAATATTCGATACAGCACCGCAGCGGCTAAAAAAATGCTTTATATCACCGTTTTTTGAAAAAAGCAACAAAAGTCGGTCACAATAAATGTGCACCGACTTGGCAAAAAGCAAGAATAACCATCTGTTTGTTGTGCTGAGTTTTACACCTGATGTAACCGGTGCTGAAACTCAAAGCCGGCGCTATATACATTCGGCAATTCAATCGCTGATTAACAAACAAACCTGTTAATAAAGGGGATTCGTTTTAGTACAGCCACGCACAATACCGATGCAATAAGCGAAAAAACAAATACCAGCAAAATTGTTAAGGGGATCGATTCTATCCCTAAACGATTAGATATACTCTTTGTGAATTCTATGAAGAAAATATGTATTCCGTAAATTCCGAAACTGTATTTTGATATAATACTAATAACCTTTGAAAAGAAACTCTCTCCGTATTGATGCTTTGCAAAAACTTGCTTTACAAATACAAACACTGCAACAGACTGGAACAGAACATTAAAGCTGGCATTGCTGTAAGCCTGCACAGTTATTCCGCTATATACTGAAAGTAAGTATGTTATAGTTGCAGTAAATATAAATCCGCCGACTCCCAAAAAGTAAATCAATTTGTTTTTTTTCAGCTTATAGTTGTGCAAATACCAACCAAGTATAAAATAACCGGTATATCCACCGACAAAAGTCATATTGAATGTACGAAAAATATTTGACACATTGTCAAATATAGGGAAAACAACTTTTCCGTATCTGATAATTGCCGGAACAAGGAATGTGAAAACAAAGGCTAAGCACAAAAAATACTCAATATACTTTTTGTTTTCGTGCTTTACAAATAACCGCAATATGGGAACAATCAGGTACAGAGCTATCTGCATATAGATAAACCATAAATGATAATGACCCGAAAAGAAGTATAAAACTATACTTGTGATTTCAAGCGGAGTTCCGTTATGTAACGGCATTATCACTTTGTAATGCAGGGTGTACAAAAGCGACCAAAAGCAAAAGAACAGTATCAGCTTTCTGATATGACTCCATAGTTTATTAGCAGTGTACTCATATTCGCTGTCAAGCATCATTGCACCTGAAATCATAACAAACAGCGGAACGGCAATTCTTGAGGCGGAATTCAAAATATTTCCGACCCAAAAAGGGACTGCTCCGTAAGCAAGGTATATATAATCTGCTGTGGCGTGAATCATAATTACAGACAAACATGCGATTGTTCTTAATATGTCAAGATAATAAATGCGCTCTGATTTTGGCTTGCATAGACTAGCGGTGGGCTGATTCATTCACTAAACATCTCCTGTTTTTACAAATTGCTTTTACTTTCAAAGCTATATTATAAACCGAAAACTAAAGAAACAGTTTCTCTGTATTTATATATACAAAATTGTATCATAATACTCTCAAAATTTCAATGATTCACCAAGCTTGGACGGAATTTTCAATGTAGAATTAAGTTTTCTGTGACATCATTGCTCATTCGATTATTACAGGTTATACTTTATTTGATACAGGATGTTTTTATGTTATGCAAAAAGCGTTTTTGCAGACAATAATGCAACAAGAGGCTGCCGCAAACAATTAAAGTTCACGGCAGCCTCTTGAAAATTGAGCTTAATGTGCGGAATAGTTATGCGCTTTGTCAAGCAGCATATCCTTGACCTTCATCAGCCTTGTGCGGCTGCTTCGGTCGTTTTCCTCAAGCTTCATTGAAATATACTTAATTGTTTCCTGATAGCGCGGAATCATTACATGTTCAAGGGAGTTTACGCGTCTGCGCGTCTTTTCGATTTCTGCCGACATCATCTCACAGCTCTTTTCAATCTGAGCAAGTCTGATAAGGTCGGGCAGCAGCTTTTCAAGGGAGATTACCGCGTCGTCAAGCTCAAAGGAGGTAAACGCAAACCCGTAGGGAAAAATATCTCCCTTGTCGTTTGTTCTTGTTCCTGCCTTAAAAACAGGTGTTTCTACGCTCATAA
>JBJEOT010000014.1:0-13098 GCA_051880855.1 Ruminococcus sp. | reverse complement strand
AGTCCATATCGCCGAAGAAGTCCTCAACGCCCTGGATATCAACCATTGTCATCCAGCGCTCGCCCTCGGTGATAAGTCCGCAGGAAATACCTGCAACAGGAGCCTTAATGGGAACACCTGCGTCCATAAGAGCAAGTGTTGAACCGCAAACAGAGCCCTGAGAGGTAGAGCCGTTAGAGGAAAGAACCTCGGAAACAAGACGGATGGAATAAGGGAACTCCTCAACAGAGGGAATTACGGGAACCAAGGCTCTCTCTGCAAGTGCGCCGTGACCGATTTCGCGTCTTCCGGGACCTCTTGAAGGACGGGTCTCACCTACGGAGTAGCTGGGGAAATTGTAGTGATGCATATATCTCTTGTACTCTTCATCGTCGATACCGTCAAGGAGCTGTCTGTCAGAGACAGGACCGAGGGTTGCAACTGTGAGCACCTGAGTCTGTCCGCGGGTAAAGAGGCCTGAGCCGTGAACTCTGGGAAGGATAGAAACCTCGGAAGCAAGAGGTCTGATATCGTTCATACCTCTGCCGTCTACACGCTTCTGCTCATCTAAGAGCCAGCGGCGAACGATATACTTCTGAACCTTATACATACATTCGTCGATTTTTGCTTCGCTCTCGGGATAAATCTCGTCGAATTTTGCGTGAACAGCCTCGTATATAGGCTGAAGTCTTGCATCGCGGACAGTCTTGTCATCGGTGTCCATAGCAACCTTAACATCTGCCTCTGCAAAAGCCTTGATAGCCTCGAACATTTCTTCATCGGGCTCGTTTGAGGGGTAGGAGAATTTCTCCTTACCGATCTCAGCCTGAATTCCCTTGATGAACTCAATAATCTTCTGGTTAGCCTCGTGGCCTGCCATAATTGCGTTATACATTTCCTCGTCGCTTACGCAGTCGGCGCCTGCCTCAATCATAGCGATACGGCTGTCGGTAGAAGCAACGGTTGTAGCCATTTTTGAAATCTCACGCTGTTCGGCTGTGGGGTTGATGATAAACTCGCCGTCAATGTAGCCTACGGAAACGCCGGAGATAGGACCGTTCCAGGGAATATCGGAAATAGAGAGAGCAATGGAAGTACCTACCATAGCGGTAATTTCGGGCATACAGTCGGGGTCAACAGACATAACTGTGCAGACAACGGAAACATCGTTTCTCATATCCTTGGGGAAAAGAGGACGGATGGGTCTGTCAATAACACGGCTTGTGAGAATTGCCTTTTCGGAGGGTCTGCCCTCACGCTTCAGGAAGCTGCCGGGAATCTTACCTACCGAATAGAGCTTCTCCTCAAAATCAACAGAAAGGGGAAAGAAGTCGATGCCGTCTCTGGGCTTTGTTGCGCCGGTAACGGCAACATGGACTACGGTCTCGCCGTAGCGAACAAGACAGGCGCCGTTTGCAAGCTGAGTTGTTTTACCTGTCTCGACAACAAGGGGTCTGCCGGCAAAATCAGTTTCAAATGTTCTGAATTTGTCGAAGGTCATAACTTTGTTAGCCATAATAAATTTCTCCTATAAAAATAAAATTATATTTTCACAGGGCCTTGTCCTCATTTAGCAATAAAATAAAGGTGCACTCAAAAAAGCTCTGAAAAAACAGTGTTGATGCGCCCTTATTTTACCGCTAAATCTAAAGAATAAAACCCTGTTAAAAACTGAATGTAGGGCAAACGGCAAAAAGCCGTCTGCCCCTCATGGTTACAAGATTATTTACGGATGCCGAGTTTTGCAATAATTGCACGGTATCTCTCAATATCAACCTTGATAAGGTAGTTGAGAAGAGAGCGTCTCTGACCAACCATCTTCAGAAGACCTCTACGGCTGTGATGGTCCTTCTTGTGGACCTTGAGGTGCTCGGTAAGGTCGTTGATTCTCTTGGTGAGAAGAGCAATCTGAACCTCAGGAGAACCTGTATCGCCCTCTTTGAGAGCATACTCGTTAATAATAGCTTGTTTTTCTTCTTTCAGCATTTTAATAGCCACCTTCTTTATATATTACCCAAAAGTAAGTAACTTACTCAATCACAGGAAAAGGACGGTGAATCCCACAATGGGCATACTCCAAAACCCGTGAAAGGGGCTCAAGCCTTGCTATTATAACACAGGCAAACTGAAATGTAAAGGTTTTTTTGCATTTATCCCTTGACTTTTTCCCTTTGCCTGCGGTTTGTCTTTTTGGAGCTGAAGACGTGAATCGAACACGCGACCTGCTGATTACGAATCAGCTGCTCTACCGACTGAGCTACTCCAGCATAGATTTAACCTCTTGCCTTTATAAGCTTCTCAAAAAGGCCATATTCTGATTATACAGCAAAACAATCAAATTTGCAACAGTCTGCACATCCTTTTGTAAAAATAAGCGTACCGACGACAGAAGCATCCGGTAACTTGTGTGAAAATTATTCACATTATGAGAGAGTGAGTTTTTTTCACATAAAATATATTTATGGAATTTTTCTGTATTTATTATACATTAAGAAGGTGCTGAATTTATGTCAGTAAAGCTTGGTCACTCCTTAGCTAAACTCAGAAAGGACTGTGAGCTTACACAAAAACAGGTTGCCGATATTCTGCATTTGGAGCGCTCTACCTACGCCTACTATGAAAGGGGTACCACGGAGCCCGACCTGAAAACTCTGACGAAGCTTGCGCGGATATATAATGTGCCTCTCGATTATTTCCTGCCTATAAATGACGGCATAAGGACGAGCATCGCCGACCCTGAGCTCGCAGACAAACCTGCCAAGGACCGCGGTACGGAAGATTTCAAGATATATAACCTAAGCAAAGAGGAGCAGGACATTCTTATTTTATACAGAGCTCTTGATTCCGACAAGAAAGAGAAATTCAAGTCTCTCGCCAGAGAGATGAACAAAAACTGACACAGATTACAGTAAGCAAACAATAACATATTATATATTATATTATATTATATAAAGAAAAGGGCTGTAAAAATCTCGTTTTTTACAGCCCATTTTGCGATAAATCAGGATTTTCGGCAAATAAAAAACACATAGCCTTTGCTGTGTGCCTTGTCTCTTTATACCATTGTGTGGTGCCGGTGACCGGACTTGAACCGGTACGGATTTTACTCCGAGGGATTTTAAGTCCCTTGTGTCTGCCTATTCCACCACACCGGCAGAAAAAACAATGGTGACCCGGACGAGAATCGAACTCGTGTTACCGCCGTGAAAGGGCGGTGTCTTAACCGCTTGACCACCGGGCCGGATATGGTAGCGGAAATAGGACTTGAACCTACGACACTTCGGGTATGAACCGAATGCTCTAGCCAGCTGAGCTATTCCGCCACAATACCACTCTTGTTACTCAAAAGTAGCAACAGTAATTATAGTATATCAGCTCTATTTTGTCAACTGTTTTTTCAGATTTTTCATCTTTTTATTTTGTTTGCTCTTGAGGCCTGTTCCCTTTGTCAAAGGATTGCTTTTTTCATCTGCCTGTGATATAATGTATTTTATGTTATTATGTCAGTTTAAATTCGGAAAGGACGATTAATTTGAGCAATAAAAACTCTAAAAAAAATAAAAGCTCTAAGCCGGGTATTTCAAAAAATAAGCTTATCTCCTCTCTTCTCGGAGGCTTTGTTCCTTCTTTTGTGCTTCTAATCTGCTCAACTATCAGCGTATTCTTTTCAAACGCAACTGAGTTTAAGTTTGGAGTCTGGGACTTTCTCCCTGCTTTTCTGCTTATTTCTCTTGCTGTTTTTGCAGTTTCTACCCTTCTTCTTCTCTTTACAAAGGGCCTGTTTCGCAAGATTATCTTCTCGCTTCTTGTTTGGCTTACTGTCTGCGGTTTTTTGCAGAGCGTAGTCACTACCCTCACCTTCCAGGGCATCCCCGGAGACGGCAACGCCCCTGTAACTCCCGAATGGTGGGTTATTGCGGACTTCCTTGTCTGGGCACTGCTTTTGGTTGTTGCCATTTGGTTTGGCGCACTTTCAAAAAAAGCTCCCTCTGTGCAGAAGATTATGTCCTTCGTTCTGGTGCTGGTAGCTATTATGCAGATTTTCAGCATACTGCCCTCTGCAGTCACCTACGCAACGGAACGCTCGGACACTCCTGAGGAAAAGGTTGAGACCTTTCTCTCTACAAAGGATATGTATACCCTCTCTGAAAAGGATAATATTGTAGTTTTCATCTTAGACCGCTTTGACAACGAATACTACAACGAGCTTCTAAGGTATGACCCCGACTTCTTCAAGGACTATGACGGCTTTACATATTACAGGGATAATGTTACCACTTACCCCCGTACCTACCCTGCTTCAACCTCTCTTGCCACAGGCGTAAACAGCGACTTCTCTACCTCTCGGCTTGAGTATTTTCAGAAAGCTTACTCAAGCTCTAACTTCCTTAAGGATTTGCAGAGCAACAACTACAACATCAACCTCTACATTCCCGGCTTCTATGCCTACGAAGACGCTTCTGTTATGGAAGGCTTGGTAAATAATGTAGATACAGCCAACCGTAAGGTAATTACAAGTAAAAGCGACCTTACCGGAAATATGTTCTTGCTTTCCTCTTATTTCTGGGCTCCTGACATTCTCAAATCCCAGAAGGTATCCTCAAGCTACTTTACTAATGTTGTTCAGATTCAGGGCAGCAAACCCAAATATGTAGACAACGACGATGCGTCGGTTTACCGGGGCCTTGTTAATGAAGGTCTGAGCCTCAGAAGTGACAAAAACAACTTCTCTATGTATCATCTCAGAGGCTGTCACTCGCCCTTTACGATGGACGAAAACTGCCAGCTTTATGAGGATTATGAAAACGCCGGTATAACCTCTCTTCAGCAGACAAGAGGCTGCTTCAAGATTGTCGGCGATTTCATTGCTCAGATGAAAGAGCTTGGCATCTACGATGACGCAACAATCATCATCACCGGCGACCACGGCAGACTGAACTACGATTCCAAAACCTACGACGAGGCTGTTGTTACTGCTCTTCTTGTAAAGGAAAAGGGCGAGCACGGCACCGCCTTCAAAACCTCCTCAGCTCAGGTTTCTCAGGAAAACTTTCACGCAACAATCATCAAGTCCGCCGGCATCAGCACCACTCACGATTACGGCAGAGCTTACTCCGAAGTACCTGAGGGCGAGACAGTTGTCCGCTACAATTACTTCCAGCTTAGGAGCAACGGAAACAATGACGATGTTAATCAGACCTATACCATTATAGGCGACGCCAATGACTTTGCAAACTGGAAGCTTACCGACAGCCAGAACATCGGCTATGTTTATAAATAAATATCAAACAGCATTAAAAATCCACGGCAGTTTTCACTGTACTGCCGTGGACTTTTTGTTTATGTTCGGTTTTTACATACAACGCAGCGGTCTGTTCCGTAGTAGTCAAGAACCTTCAGACATTCGCTGTCAATCTCTTCGCCGGGAAGCACAACAGACACCGCCGGCGGACAGGTAAGACAGGGAGTAGCCGCAACTCTGCCCAGGCACTCCTCCAAAGGCAAAGCCTCTGCCGGAGAAAGAAGCGCGTCGCGCAGAGACATCACCTTCCTCGGCAGGTGAAAACCGGGGCAGGCGTCTCCCCTTTCCGCTTTCCTCTCAAGCGAAAGGAGCGCCTCTTTAAGCCTTGAAAGCTCTGCGTCGGCAGTATATACGCTTGGCATCAACACAAGAAAATCCCTATCGGCAAATTCCGACACAATGCCTTTTTCAAAAAGAATTGCCGAGAGCTCCTCTCCGCTGTATCCGTATTCTTTGGCTGAGACCGTCAGCTTCAAAGGCTCGTTGCCCACAAGGGTAAATCCTCTGTCGGCAAGCGCATTTTTTAGCCTGTTTATGCTCTCAACTTTACGGCTGAGCGCCGATGGAAAGCCCTCGGATATATATTTATTCGCTCTGTCAAGGGATTGTAAAATCAAATACGAAGGACTTGTTGAGCCGAAAAGCGCAAGGGCTTCCTTTGCTCTCTGCGAAAACATTTCCGGAGCATCCTTTGCTATGTGCAGATAGGCACCGCCTGTGAGCACAGGCAGGGTTTTGTGCGCAGAATCACAGCACATAACAGCGCCTAAATCCATAGGATGTCTGCTCTCTGGCAGGAACTTCAGATACGCTCCGTGAGCGTTATCCACCAGCAGAAGCACACCGAATTCACGGCACATCCCGGCAATACTTTCAATATCCGCCACATTGCCCAGATAATCGGGAGAGGTTATGTAAAGAGCCTCAGGCTTTTCGGCACCGCTCTCAAAGGCTTCTCTGAGCATATCGGCGGAAATATCACAGGCAAGGTAGCTCCCGCTCTGAGGGCATAGCCACGCCACCTCAATACCGAGGAGCGCGCAGCCCCGCACAAAGGCGCTGTGAGCGTTTCTTGCGGCAAGAATAGAGGGCTTTTTGCCCTTTTCCCCTGCAAAAAGCGTCACAAGATAAAGCATCGCTTTAATGCCGAGAGATGAACCCTCGGCGCTGTAAAAGGTATCACACGAAAACAGCGAGCCTGCGTTTTTTTCGCTCTCTGCAATAATTCCCTTTGCTTCGTAAAGGCTGTCTGCACCCTGTATCTCGGTTATATCAAGAAGGTAAGACTCTCCGCCCAAGCCCTTGTGGCCGGGCATATGAAGCCGAATCTTTTTTTCTTTGGCATATTTTTCTGCAAAATCACAAATAGGTGTGTTCATGGACTTACTCAAATTCCTTTGCAACCGCAAGCATAATAGCACATTCCATACGCTTTTTGAAGAGCTCACAGCCCTTCTCGTAAATTCCCGTTACCGAGCCTGTTGCGTGGTAAGCATTGGCGGCGCAGCCGCCGGAGCAGTAGAGCCTTGCCCAACAGCTTCTGCATTCTTTTCGGGCATAGACATTGCAGTCGGCAAACTCCTGCTGTTTTTCGGTATTGGTTACACCCTCAAAAACCGAGCCTAAGCGGTACTCCTCTTCGCCCACAAATTGGTGACAGGGGTACAGGTCTCCCCAGGGGGTAACTGCCATATATTCTGTTCCCGAGCCGCAGCCTGAGATTCTCTTGTAAATGCAGGGACCGCCCTTAAGGTCTATCATATAGTGATAGAAGGTAAAAGGTCTGCCCTGTCTGCGGCGCTCAAGCATAAGCTCCGCAAGCTTCTCATATTGCTCCTTAACAATTTCTATGTCCTTGTCTGTAAGCTGTGAAGGGTCACCCTCGGCGCAAACAACAGGCTCCATAGAAAGCTCGGTAAAGCCTAAGTCCAGCATTGCCTTGATGTCGTTTAAGAAGTCGGGGTTTGCGTGGGTAAAGGTACCGCGCATATAGTAGTTTTTGCCCTCACGAGCCTTGACAAGGCGCTGAAATTTAGGCACGATACAGTCAAAGCTTCCCTTGCCTGAGTAGTCTACTCTGAAGCGGTCGTGAATTTCTTTTCTGCCGTCAAGCGACAGCACAACATTACTCATCTCACGGTTTGCAAAGTCAATAACATCGTCATCAATCAGCACGCCGTTAGTGGTTAGAGTAAAGCGGAAGTTTTTTCCCTTCTCCTTTTCAATGCTGCGGGCATATTTTACGAGGTCTTTTACAACCCCGAAATTCATCAGAGGCTCTCCGCCGAAGAAGTCTACCTCTAAATTACGGCGGTTCCCTGAATTTTCCACAAGAAAGTCAAGTGCTCTCTTTCCTACCTCGTAGCTCATAACCGCTCTTTCTCCATGGTACTTGCCCTGGCTTGCAAAGCAGTATGAGCAGTTGAGGTTGCAGGTGTGGGCAATGTGCAGGCAAAGCGCTTTCACAACTCCTGCGGTTTTGGCTTTGAGCATACCTGCCATAGGCTCGAAGGTGTCCTCGGTAAAGAGCTTTCCTGCGTCTTTAAGCTCTGTAATCTGATCGTAGCAGTCCAGAACATCCTGATCGCTGACATCGGGAAGTCCCTCATAGCGAGTATAAACCTCGGCGATAATCTCATCTTTGGTTTTTTCCTCATATATTGAAATTATGTCATAGGCAATATCGTCAACAACATGGACCGCGCCGGAGCAAATATCCAGAACAATGTTGTATCCGCCAAGCTTATATTGGTGTATCATAAACCCAACTCTTCCTTTCGCAGAAGACTTCTGCTAATTAAAATGCCACCCGGAGGGTGGCATTCAGTGACTGTTTTAAGTTTGCTTTTCCGAGCTGTTAACCCTCGTTATTCTCGCACTGCTGGTTAGCAATACCGCAGCTTGTTTTACAAGCGGACTGGCAAGAAGTCTGGCACTCACCGCAGCCGCCGCACTTAGCGCTGTCGCAAAGGTTCTTAGTCTCAATAGTCTGAATATGCTTCATAACAAATGCCTCCATAAATACTAAATAACATATAAATATAGTATCACATCAAAAATACAATGTCAACACTTAGATGTTATTAACCGCGCCCATAAACACAGGTATACCCGACTCGTTATCGTAAATTACAAAGACAAAGGGTCTGTCAAAGCGAAGCTCCTTTAGCTCTGAGGGTTTAGCGCTTGTGTTGCCCTCGATTATCTGAGCTGCCCCTGCCTTAACGCCTGCGGGACTAACCTCTATAAAGGCGCTCTGCCTTACCGACGAAAGATAAACATCTCCCCGGTTTGACAAACCGGCAAAGCTTGCCTCCTCTTGGCTGAAGGCTTTGTCAAGGCCTAACTCGGCAAGGCTCTCTGAAAGCTCTATGCAGCTGTCAATCTTAAACTCCGGCAGATACGCCTTGCAGGAATTCAAAGGATTTTGGGAATCTATCATAGCCTTGAGCCTTGAATACGTAAGCTTCTGTGCAAGGTTCTCTACACTCTCGCCCTCATTGGGGAGAATTGCCGTAAACTTAAGGGGAGTATTCTTCAGGCTCTTTACCATACCTGTGCCAAAGCTCTCCTCAAGGTAAAACTCCTCTGAGTGCATAAAGCTTACCTCTGAGTCTCCGTCGGTACCGTGGAAGGTACCCTGGTCAATCTGACTTTCGGTGTAAGGTGTGAGCCAGCCGTCCTCAAGTAAGGCTGTGTTTACCGCAACCGCAACGGCACTGTCGGAGATTCTGTCCACAACCTTATCTATGCTGCCCTCTGTATTTTCGCTAATCCAGCCGTTAATTTTGTCCACGGTCTCATTGCTCTGAAGCTCTGTACGGAAAACTCCCGCATCGTAGAAATTTACCGCAGACTGTAAGAAGGACGCTCTTACATCAAACCCCTCGTCAAGCCAGAGTGAATTCACGGCGGTGAATTTTCCCTCCTCGCCCGAGAGATACTGAAGTCTCTGAGATAAGTAGTTATTGCCCTCGTTGAGAAGAGTAATGTCCCCTCCTCTCAGAAGAACATTTTTGAATTGGGACAGAGTTTTGCCCGAAGAGCCGTTTGCAAGCAAAGACAGGGAAGAAAGCGCTGAATAGGTGGAAATAACCGTGTTTTCGCCGTCCTCCACACTCTCAGCAAAGAGCTTCAGCGAAAAGTCGGTAACGCCCTCTGTGTATTTGTCGTATTCCTCGGGGGAAAGAGTATCGGCGCTGCCGAAGTCATAGACAGCCACGGTGTCTGACCTTTTGTACTCCCTCTGCAAATCCTCTTCCTTGCTTATTCCCGCGCCGGCACAGCCACCCAAAACGGCCGCTGCCAAGGCAAGGGAAACTGCCGAAATAACCTTAGCTTTTATGCTTTTCATAGGCTCCTCCTGAGTTTATACATAAATTTTGCCTGCCTTTTTGCTATTGCTTGCAAAAAAGCAAAATCGAACACTAAAAGTTTGTTAATTTTAACATATTAAAAAACTGTCATTTTTCTTTATTTTTCCGTTGATATATTGTATCATATATCTTGGCTGGCTAAAGCCGTATTACGGTTATCAGAAAAAACATATACAACGAAATTAATATATATCAAGAGGTTATACAATGAACAGAAATAACGCTAACGAAAACACTATCGCTTCCAAGCTGAAGACTATCGGCGTAAGTGCTCTGGCAATGTGCCTTATCCTTTCACTTATGCTTACCTCATTCTGGGGTTGCAGCTCCTGCTCAGACAACGGCGGCGCCACTCCCGACTCGCCTGCTATCGGAGAAATTGAAATTAAAGACAGCTATGTCTTCGCGGAGGGTGTGACGGTAGGAGGAATAGATCTCTCCGGCATCACCTACGGTGAAGCAGTAAAGCTCCTTGATAAAGAATGTAATAATATGATATCCGATTTTACTCTCACCGTCAAGGCTCGTAACAAAAGCTTTGAATATAAAAAGGACAGCTTTGAATGGGACACAACCACCGAGGCTGTGCTGAAGCAAGCCGTCTCTTACAGCGAGGAGATTTTTGAAGCTGAGAAAACCGGCGCAACTGCTCCCAAGGAACGGACCTTTGAGCTTTCTTTCTCGGTAAACCCGGAGTCTGTTGACAGCGTATGCTCCGCCATTGCAAAAGAAGTTGATGTAGAGCCCAAGAACGCTGCTATCGGCGACACAGACAACCACGATGTTGAAATCGTAAAGGACTCCGTCGGCTACAAGCTGGACACAAAGAGCCTTGCAGAGGATATGACAAAGGAAATCGGACAGCTCTCTACCGGCAAGAAAGCATCAGCAGAAATTGAGGCTACGGTCAAAGAAATTCAGCCTGAGCTCACCTATGACGATATCGACAGCAACATTGAGCTTCTCGCAACCTTCTCTACATATTCCTACAACACCGCTGACGGCGACCACAATATGGCTCTTGCTCTTGCAGCCTGCAACGGCTCAGTCATCGAACCCGGCGAGACCTGGTCATTTAACGCTTGCACAGGCGACAGCAACCTGACTTCTTTGGGTTACCGACCTGCCACCGTTATTGTAGGCGGTAAGTACCAACAGGGCATCGGCGGAGGAATCTGTCAGGCAAGCACAACAATCTACAACGCCGCTTTGCTTGCAAACCTCACGGTTGTTGAGAGATACAACCACTACTACCAGTCCTCTTACGCACCTGCCGGTCTTGACGCTACAATCGACTATCCCAATCTTGACCTTAAGCTCAGAAACGATACCGAGTATCCTGTATATTTGCAGTGCTATATGTCCGGCGCAACACTTTACTGCAAAATCTACGGCTGGCAAGACCCCTCTTTTGATGAGATAAAGATAACATCTAATATACACAGCGCAAATCGTGCCGAGAATTACTACTACGCAAGTGCTTTCCGTACATACTACAAAGACGGCAAGAAAGTCGGCGAGGAGGAGCTTCCCTCTTCAATGTATCACTACACAAGCCCCGATGCAGAGCCTGAGACAACCGCAAAACCCACAAAGCCTGCACCCAAGCCCACAAAGCCGACGCCAAAACCCACCAAGCCTGCGGTTATTGTAACAGAACCCACCGAGGCAAAGCCTACCACACCCCCTGTAACCGAAGCACCCACAGTAACCGATCCCCCTGTAACCGACGCCCCTGAGGCATAAACCGCTTGATATAGGACCTCTCTTTTTTAGGCAAAGCCCAATGGGCAGTTCAAAAAAACACACAGCAGAGACACTTCTCCAAAGAAGCTGTCTCTGCTTTTTTCTGCGCAAAAAAACTGCCCACCGAGGAAACCCCGACAGGCTGTTTTATAGTAATATTACGATTTAACCCAATGAAGAGATTATATTTGCAAGATACTTTTGGATTTGCGTTGCATCTGCAACGGTAACTCTTCCGTCACCGTTTGTGTCGGCAGCCAAAAGCTCTTTACCCTCCAACTGCAAAATATTTGCAAGGTGTTTTTGGATTTGGGTAGCGTCGGCTATTGTAACATTACCGTCGCCGTTTGCATCGCCGATTTTTATGTCGATCGGCTTCTCCAGAGCAACAAAGTCTATGCCGTTTTCCTCTGCATAACTTTCAGCACAAGAACCGCTATATCCGTATATCGTAAGGTTATCGCAGCCCCAGAACGCATCATATCCAATACTCTCAACGCTTGAGGGGATAGTTATACTTTCAAGGCTCTCACAATACTCAAATGCATAATAACCAATTCTCTCGACGCTATCGGGGATAGTTATACTCTCAAGGTTTCTGCAATTCGAAAAAGCCCTATTACCAATACTTGTTACGCTATCGGGTATGATTATACCTTCAAGGCTTATGCAACAATTAAATGCATATTTACCAATACTTATCAAGCTTCCCGGAAGTGTCATACTTGTAAGATTCCCGCAATGCGAAAATGCAGAAGCGCCAATACTTATCACACTATCGGATAGGGTTATGCTTTTTAGGTTACTGCAACCGCTAAACGCCGCAACGCCAATACTTGTTACACTATCGGGAATAGAATAAGATGTTCTGCTGTTACCGATAGGACACTGTATCAGTTTCGTCTTATCCGCATTAAAGAGTACACCGTCTTGTGATGAATAAAAGCCATTGTTTTCATCCACAGTAATTCTTTCAAGGCGACTGCAACCCCCAAAAGGACTTTCACCAATACTTTTGATACTATCAGGGAGGGATATGCTTTCAAGATTGTAGCAATTTCCAAATACGGCATCACCAATACTTGTCACGCTGTCGGGAATAGTTATGCTTTCAAGGCTGAAGCAATTCCCAAATGCAGAAGCTCCAATATTTTCCACACTGTCGGGGAGAGTGACGCATTTGATGCTTTCGCAACCATGAAATGCCGAATAACCAATAATTGTTATTTTGTATCCGTCGATTTCTTCGGGAATAGCAATTTCATCTTCCGTTCCTGTATAGCCAGTGATACTTGCCGTTTTTCCGTCATAGTTGACTGCATACTCATAGTTGCCTGTTGCGGCAGCAGAGACAGGAACTGCCACTGCGGTGTAAGCAAATATCAAGGTGATCACAAGCACAAAGGATAGAATCTTTTTCATTTAATCTCTCCTCCTAAACGGTAAGAATATGTATATTTTGCCTGATATTCTGTAAATCTGTTTTCTTGTATAGTATCATACGATATTTTGTAAGTCAACAATATATCAGCAATTACAAAAGCTCTATCGCTGAATACAAAATAATTATAGCACCTTTACATTAAAACACTTCTAAAAATAAAAAACCTCAGAGATTTCTCTCTGAGGCTATTAAAGGGTATGCACCCTGAAAACTGAATAAAGGGAAAGGAGCAGAGAGAGGGAGAGATAAGA
>JBJEOT010000013.1:0-44509 GCA_051880855.1 Ruminococcus sp. | reverse complement strand
CATTAACCATTTTCTTCAAGTGTGACTGCACCTCCCTCTGTGAGCTTAATCAGTCGTTTGTATTTTATGTCTTCGGGAACAGTTGTGCAAACCAGAACTCCGCCTTCTTTTGAAAGCTTTGCTGAGAGCTCGGTAACGCTGATAGTATCAGCGGTTTCGTCGTAAACAAGCACGGTTTCTATATCGTATGACTTTGCATCAAGGTCAAGCTCCTCCAAAAGGTCAAGGTAGATTGCAAAACCGATGGCACCGCTTTTTCTGCCCATTTTCTTCATAAGCTTGTCGTACTGACCGCCTGAGAGTACGCTGGTGGGAATACCCTCTATGTAGCCTTCAAGCACAACACCGTTGTAATACTTCATATGATTGCCCACAGAGAAGTCAACCTTAACGGCGCTTGAACAGTCGCTCTGCTCGATAATCTCGCAAAGCGCAATGAATTCTCTGAAGGCTTCTCTTTCTTTTTCGCTTGTAAGCAGGGCAGAGATAACTTTTCGTACCTCTGAGGGCCTTCCGCTTACACTTGCAAGGGCAAGGAGCTTCCTTGTCTTTTCCTCGCTGATTTCTTCGCTTTTGCACAGGGCAGAAAGCTCGTGAGCGTTTTTCTGACGAATAAACGAAAGAGCTTCTTTTTTACTGCTGTCAGAGAGACCTGCATCCTCTAAAACAGCGGTAACAAGTCCCATATGAGAAATATTGAGCACAAAGCTGTCGCTGATAAGAGAAAGGCTCTTTGCGGCAAGAAGCACAACCTCTGCGATATCGTATTCTTTAAGGTCGCCGATACACTCAAGGCCCGCCTGCATAATCTCCTTGAAATTGTGAGTGCCCTTCTTTACTCTGTAAACATTCTCGTTGTAGTAGACCTTTTGCACATGGTTTTCTTTATCTGGAGAATTTTTGATTATGGAAAGGGTCACATCAGGCTTCAGCGCAAGAAGTCTGCCGTTCTGGTCGGTAAAGGTGATTACCTCGTCGGAAATGAGAAAATCTTTATTACGAACATATAAATCGTATTCTTCGAAACGGCTCATTTTGTACTGAGTATAGCCGAAGTTCCTGTAAAGACTGCGCAGCTCAAAAATCGCGCGCTCGTCATTTTTGATTACATTTTCATTTAACATCGGGAAGCTTACCCTCCTTTTTCAGCCTGTCTATTACCGTTCTGTAACCGCCCTCGCCGTAGTTGAGGCACTTGTTAACCCTGCAAATGGTTGCTGTGCTCACGCCTGTGAGAGCGTTGACCTCCTGATAATTTTTACCGCTTTCAAGAAGCCTTGCAACATAAAACCTCTGGGCAATCTCCTTTTGCTCCTTAATGGTGCAGGCATCCTCAAAAAAGAGGTAACATTCTTCAATTGATTTAAGAGAGAGTATAGCTTCAAAAAGAGCATCTGTCTCTGCGCTTTTCAGCTTGTTCATTGCTTTTTCCTTCCTTTTTATAGGTTAACTGAAATAACAGACCGATTTAATATATAGAGATTTTATCACTATACTGTGCTAAAGTCAAGAGGTTATACTAACCTTCTGAATTTCGCACAAAAGAAATACATTCAGCTGAACTTTATCTATATAAATCTACCTTTACTGGTTTGTCAACTGTCATACTGTCGGGCGTTACCACGCAGTCTAATGCGAGAATTTTAACTCCGGCTTTGTCGGCAGCTCTCAGTGCGTCGCCGAATTCCCGGTGAGTCTCGTCGTTTGGCATAAAGCAAGTGACGCCTTTCATCTGAACTACAAAGAGGATGTATGCTTTGTATCCTTCCTCTAAAGCACACATCAGCTCATTTATGTGCTTAACTCCTCGTTCGGTAGGCGCGTCGGGAAAAAGTACGGCGCCGTCTTTTTCCAGGGTGACGCCCTTTACCTCCAAGAAGCACTTTTTGCCCTTATCCTCTATGTAAAAATCAAAGCGTGAATTCTTGTAGACAACTTCACGCTTTATTATTGCATTTGCCCCGAAAAGCTCACCTTTTTTTAGCCATTCCTCCGCGGCGCTGTTGGGTATTTGGGAGTCTAAGTTTACAAGCAGAGGCGGAAGCTTCTCTCTTTCTTTCAAAACAGCAACAAGGTCATATTTGGTTTTTCTGTCAGGGTTTATGGATTTTTCAAGGTATACTTTAGCTTTGGGTACTAAAAGCTCTTTGCATCTTCCCGTGTTTTTAACATGAACGGTTTCTTCTTTGCCGTCTATGTTAACAACGGCAATGAATCTGTTGGGACGCTTGATAAACTCTCCCTGTGTGATGTTTTGATATTTCATATTTACTCCTTAAGTTTATCTGCCCTTTTTGAAACTCAAGCAATATGGAAAGACTGTCTGTCAGGAAAGCTTTTTGAGCTTGTCGGTGTCTGCAATAACAACGATGGAGGAGCCGGCAGCCAAGGGTTCCTCCGGAGAAATAGAGGTTGAGATAGTATCGCCGTTCTTAATAGCAACAACATTCATATTGTATTTTTTTCTCAGATTCAAGTGGGCTAAGGTTTTTCCCGCCCATTCCGGCTTTATGTTCATCTCTACCATAGAGATGTTGTCTGAAATTTCTATGGTATCTACAAAGCCTGAGGCAAGCAGATTCTTTGCAAGGCGGATTCCGGAGTCTTTTTCGGGAAAGACAACCTTGTCAGCACCGATTTTATATAGAATCTTTCTTCCGAGCTCAGAGGAGCATTTTGCAATGATTTGTTTAGCTCCGGCTTCCTTGCAGAGCATAGTGGCGGTGATGGTGTTTTCAAGCTTGCCTGCCATAGAGATAATTACCGTGTCAATGTTACTTATGCCGAGCTCTCTGATAACCAGAGGGTCGGTTACATCGGCACACTTGCACATATCGAAAATTTCGCTTGCTTCGTTGATGATAGCTTGGTTTTTGTCAACTACAATAATTTCAGCGCCGCTTCTGTAAAGCTCAGTGGCAACTGCCATACCGTAGCTGCCGAGACCTAAGACTGCGTATGTCTTGTCAATACTCATAATTTTTTACCTAACCTTTCACAGATTATCCTATACTTACCGATTCAACGGGTTCGTTTATCATATTTTGATTTCTTTTTCTGGGACTGATTGCAATAGCAAGGGATATAGGACCTATTCTACCTAAATACATAGCTAAAATTACAGCAATCTTTGAGGGGTTGTCAAGCATTGATGTCAGACCTCTTGACAGACCTACGGTGCCTGTGGCGCTTATTGTCTCGTAAACGATGTCAAGAGCAGATACATCGGGTGAGTTTCCTAATAAAGCAGTAACAAAAACCGTAGTGAATAATGCGATTGAAAAGAATGTTGTGGTAACGGCAACTGCTTTTTTGAAGTTGTCTACACTTACCTGCCGTCTGAGCATAACGATACTGTTTTTATTAAATACCGAAGAGATTGCTGCGGCAATGATAACAGCTACGGTAACTGTTTTGATACCGCCTGCGGTACCGCCGGGGCTGCCGCCGATGCACATAAGAACAATGACAATAAGCGCGGAGGCCGGCGTCAGATTCTCTTGAGGGACAGAGGCAAAGCCTGCTGTACGGGCAGTAATAGATTGGAAAAAGGAAATCTCTATTTTCTCCCAAATATTGTGCTCTCCGATAGTTTTGGGATTATTGAATTCAAAAATGAAAATAAGCAAAGCTCCGAAAACAATAAGAGCTGCAGTTGCTGTCAGCACTGTTTTGCTGTGCAGAGTAAGGTTTTTTAAGGACTTTTTCTCTTTGATAATTCTTACAAAGTCCCACCAGACGAAGAAGCCTAAACCGCCCAGAATTATAAGCGTGCAGGTAACTGCGTTTATCAGCGGATTTGTGGCATAGTCGCAAAGACTGTTTGTGCCGATAATGTCCATACCTGCATTGCAGAAGGCGGACACCGAGTTGAAGAAAGAGTACCAGATTCCCACAGGACCGAAATCCGGCACAAAAACAATCATATAGAGGAGTGCGCCGATAACTTCAATTAAGAGTGTGCCGAGAAAAACTTTTTTTACAAATTTCACAAGACCTGCCATACTGTTAAGGTTAAAGGCGTCCTGAATAAGCTGCCGGTCTGTCAGTCCGATGCGCTTTCTGAGTATGAGCATAACTCCCGTTACCATTGTAACAACACCCAGACCGCCGGTCTGAATAAGGCACAGTATTATTATTTGCCCGAAAATGCTCCAATCTGCAGTTGTGACAGTTACAAGTCCCGTCACGCAGGTTGCCGATGTAGCTGTAAACAGGGCGTCTATATAGGGCATACTCACACCGCTTTTGTGGCTTATGGGTAAAGTGAGAAGTCCTGCGCCCACTAAAATAACGAATATGAAGCACAGCATAATATACTGTGTTGCAGATAGCTTTCTTATGAATTTCATACGCTGTCCTGCCTTTCACTTGCTCTGCTAAAAAACCAGCTCAAATAAACGCTCATATTCTACATCAAAGTATCCTAATAGTCAACAATTTAGAGGCATATAAAATGAAAAAATAATACGGCTGCAAACAAGGTGCAACTGTAAATTTTTTGAGGATAAAAAATTAGCGCCTGCCTGTTTCTTTCGGCAAGCGCTTTGAGTATACGGTTGATTACTGTTCGAGCTTTTCAAAGTAAGCCTTCACAGCGCTGAAGGATTCTTCGCTGATAACATGCTCAATCCTGCAAGCGTCGTCAGAGGCAGTCTTTTCGCTGACTCCAAGGGCTGTGAGCAATTTGGAGATAACGGTATGCCTCTCAAAAATCTTCTCAGCAAGGGCACTTCCGTCTTCGGTAAGACTTATGAATCCGTCCTTGTCAACGCTGATGAAGCCCTGAGCCTTGAGTATGCTCAAACCTCGGCTCACGCTGGGCTTTGAGAAGTTCATATATTCAGCAACATCAATAGAGCGAACAGCGGATTTTTCTTTGCAAAGAACATATATGGATTCAAGGTACATCTCGCCGGATTCTTTAATTGGCATATAGAGGAAACCTCCTTTTGTGGTATGTAAATATATTATCACGCATCGGCACAAAAATCAATCTGCGGACAAAAATTCTGAGGGCAAAAATTAACATCAAACAGCATATTTGTTATTCAAATGTAATGAGGTAATTTATAGCTTGAAATCAAAGGCGGCAGGTGTTATACTTTTACCTAAGGAAAAACCTGCCTGTCAGAGTTCTGAAAAGAGCGGAAAATACGGCAGCAAAAAGTGATTTCAGCTAAAGGGCTTAGTGTGTACAGCTCTAATAAACTGAGAATCAATCTTGAAAGAAAGTGAAGCAATGTTTGGCTGTAAAAACATTAATAAGGTTGCTTGTGATATCAGTGCAGAATGTAACCGCACCTCATTGCCTCAAGCATTGTTTTATTCTGCTGCTTTTTTCTCGGCTCAGCATAAGCTGTCTGCGCTTCAGTGCTTTGAAAAAGTGAATACCGTACTCAATTGCATGGAAATGTTTTTTAGACGGAAGTCGGTTTTGCATTGACGCTGAGAGTTTTCCCGGCTTTTTGCAATAAGCACAGGGGCGTTTGTGCCCTTATAATCGACTTGTATATAAAAAAATACCGCAGTGAGTAGCTTGCTTACTGCGGTATTTTGCTTTTTGTCTGACTATTTGCCGTAGTCCCATAGGGGGATGAAGCTTTCATCGGCACTTTCAAGCTTTTGAGCAAAGCCGTCAAAGCCTAAATCTACAAGGTGACTGAAGACTTTTTCGTATTCGCGTTCGGTTATTTTCCTGCCCAGCTTCTTGTGACATACTGCCCGGCCGTGTGGTATGTACTGTCCCATAAGGCTAAGGGTTATGTCGGTGCCGAAATTCTCTTTGAGAATATTAAGTACACCGATACTGTTTTTTGTATGTGAGGGAAGGACAAGGTGGCGTATGATTACGCCTTTTGTTGCAACGGAGTCTGAGTCAAGGGTTAGGTTCCCCTTTTGTCTCAGCATTTCGGATATGGCTTTGGAGGTAACTTCGACATAATCGGCTGCGCCGGAGTATTCCTGAGCCAGTGAGTTGTCCGAATATTTGAAATCCGGAAGGTAAATATCCACAATCCCCTCTAATGCTCTGAGAGTTTCAACCCGCTCATAACCGCTTGTGTTGTAAACAACGGGGATTTTCGGCTTGTAAAGCTCAAAGCTTTTGAGTACTGTGGGCAGAAACTGAGTGGCGCTCACAAGATTGATGTTGTGCGTGCCGGCTTCTTCAAGGCGCCTGTACTCCTCAGCAAGTGTCTCTGCTGATACGGGCGTACCTCTGTGTTCCTTTGATATCTCGAAGTTTTGGCAGAATATACAGTCAAGTGTGCATCCGCTGAAGAATATTGCTCCTGAACCTTTTTCTCCGCTGATTGGCGGTTCTTCCCAGAAATGGGGTGAGGATCTTGCCACAAGGGGAGTAAGGCTGAGGTTGCATTTTCCGCCTGCTGTATTTTCGTCTCTGAAAGCTGAGCACTTATGAGGGCAAAGCTTGCAAATCATATGCATCACCGGTTCAATTATATCACATACTCAACTCTTTGCAAATAATCTGAATCTATGAAAACTAAACAAAACGAAACCTTAAGAGAATCTTATTTATTACAGTTGTTTCGGTAACCGAAGCTGAAAAACCTTATAAACCGGCATTGACTGTGCCGAACAGAGTTTTTATAATGTGACACTAGCATAACTCCATATATGTATGATAAGCGAACAGTTACATAAATAACTGTATAGAGAAATAGGAGGGAATTTATTTGAACAATAATGAAATAATGATAGAAGTTAAAGACCTTAAAAAGGAATTCAGAAAAGCTATAAAGGAGCCCGGACTCAAAGGAAGCTTTAAGGCATTGTTTAAGCCTAAGTACGATATAGTCAAGGCGGTAGACGGCGTCAGCTTTGATGTGCCCAAGGGCGAGATTATCGGATTTATAGGTCCTAACGGAGCAGGTAAGTCAACAGTAATCAAGATGCTCACCGGTATTCTGACTCCTACCTCGGGCATCTGCCGAATCGACGGAAAAATCCCCACAAAAAACCGAAAGGAATATGTTAAGGAAATCGGCGTTGTATTCGGTCAGCGAACTCAGCTGTGGTGGGATCTAGCGCTTCGGGAGACATACCAGGTGCTCAAGGAAATTTATGAGGTTCCCGATGATATGTATAAAGAGAGAATGGCTTTTCTCAACGAGGTGCTGGAGCTTGACGATTTTATTACAAGCCCTGTGCGTACTCTGTCTTTAGGTCAGCGTATGCGCGCCGACATTGCCGCATCGCTTCTGCATAATCCTAAGGTGCTTTTCCTTGACGAGCCTACAATCGGCTTGGATGTTGTCGTAAAAGACAGCATCCGCAAGGCAATTCAAAAAATCAACGAAGAAAGCGGTACAACCGTAATCTTGACAACTCACGACCTTGAGGATATTGAGCTTCTCTGCCAGAGAATCGTTATGATTGACAAGGGCAAGAAGATATTTGACGGCGAGCTTTCCGAGCTTAGGCGCAGATTCGGTCAGATGCGAGAGCTTCAGTTTGAGCTTCGTAACCCTGCCGATATTGAAAAGCTCAGCTATGCCGGGGATTTCTCATTCGGTGAGGATGACCTCATTGTTGAAAACAAGAGCGGTATTACAAGTGTGCGCTTTAACTGTGACATAGTATCTGTTGAGAAGATGCTCTCGTATACTTTGGAGAGAGTTCATGTTAAGGATATCAATGTCAAGGACGCGGATATTGAGGAGATTATCCGTCGGCTTTATCTGATAGGAGGCGACATGATTGAAGCTTCTTAGAATTTATAAGCCCTTTACAAGCGCAGGCCTTCAGGAGATGGTTGTTTACAGAGTCAACTTTCTTTTCTTCCTTTTGGGCGAAATAATGAAGTGCTTTGTCATGTTCTTCGTGTGGAAGGCTGTTTATAACAGCTCAACGGGTGAAACCCTCTATGGCTTTACCTATGAGAATATGGTAGTTTACCTGTTCATAAGCTTTTTGTGCGGATACATAACCTACTCCGACGGCTCATACGCAATCGGCAAGGAAATAGTTGACGGCACAATAGCCATGCGAATGATAAAGCCTGTCGATTTTGATATGTGCTTTTTGTTCCAGGAGCTGGGCTCAAAGCTGGTTCAGCTTTTGATGATTTTCTTACCCATTACCGCAGGTGTTGAGATTTTCCGTTGGTTAGAAAGCGGTACTTTTGCCCTTAAGCCTCATCTGCTTTTGCTCTACATAGTCAGTCTGATTCTTGCCTACGGCATAAACTTTTTCTTTAATCTTGCCTACGGCTTTCTGGCATTTTTCCTCAAGAATCTCTGGGGTACGGATATAATCAAGGGCGTTATAGTAGATTTTCTGTCCGGTGCTACGATTCCCCTTGCTTTTATGGGCGGCTTCGGTCAGGTGCTGGGATATCTTCCATTTGCGTCTCTGTCTTATACGCCCGTTATGATTTATATGGGAATGTATGACTGGAAACAGACGGTATTCTACCTGGGCCTTCAGGTAGTGTGGCTTGTTGTCTTTATAGTAATCTCCAAGCTGGTGCTCAGAAGTGCAATGCGCCGGCTTGTTGTGCACGGAGGTTAACCTATGAAGAGAATGATGAAATTACACTGGATTTTTATTAAGCAGGACCTTAAGAAGATGATGGAGTACAAGGTGGATTTTCTCCTTGGAGCCGTGGGCTTCCTTCTGACACAGGCGGTGCAGATTTTATGTCTCGGAATTATTTTTGCCTCCATACCTGCCCTTTTCTACAAGGTAAACGGTACGGTTGTTGATTCATGGAGCTTTGAAGAGGTACTGTTTATCTATGGCTTCTCTCTGATTCCCAAAGGAATTGACCATCTGCTGTATGATAACCTCTGGGGACTCGGCTATTGGATTGTTGACAAAGGAGACTTTGACAAATACCTCACAAGACCTATTAATTCTTGGGTTTATGTTCTTTGCGAAAAGTTCTGCATAGACGCAATCGGCGACCTTGTGGTAGGCGTTGCGCTTATTGTTTACAGCCTTGCGACTATGCCTTCGGATACTCTGATGCTGATTAATCCTTGGAGAGTGGTTCCTATTATTGTCATTATGCCGTTTATGGTAATGATTTTTACCTCAATAAAGACAGGCACAGCGGCTATCTCATTCTGGACAAAGCGCTCAGGTCATATTACACATATGTGCTATATGACAAATGAGTTTGCAAAATATCCCGCCAAAATTTACAACAGCTTTGTAAAAACCGTCATCACCTATATTCTGCCCTTTGCGTTGACGGCATACTACCCGGCAATATATATCCTGCGAGGGGAAGCTCTTTGGAGTATATTTGCTACAGTAGGTATATCGGTGCTGTTTTTCCTCATATCTCAGCTTGTCTGGAACAGAGGAATCAATGCTTATGAGTCGGCAGGAAGCTAAGCATAGCATTTTATGATACAAAGCGTCAGGATAAAACCGTGACGCCTTAGGTGAATCTGTTTTTACCGGCGCCAGGAGTATTTTTCACAGCACGAGTGACCTGGTTGCAATTTAGCTTTCCGTTAACATAACCCTTGGAAAGAGGAAAAATATGAAAAATCCTTTTATTCTCTACAGCAAAGAAGAAAAAACAGAATATCTTTCCCGTGCTTGCTCTGTGAACAGCGTTGTTATTGCTAAGCTTCCCATAAAGGGTATAGATGATTCTATCGAGGGCAAGCGTGCAATGGATATCTTCTCTGCCAGGATTATCAGCGAAGATATAAAAGAAAACGCCGAGCATATGAAGATAGACATTTCCGCTTACAGTTACAGCGACCTGCCTCGGTTTATGTCTGACAATATGATGTCAGATAATATTCTCCGTCGGCGTCTTGCTCAGTCAATGGCTAAGAAATACGGCAACCGTTTGGGACTCATACTCCTCACCCTCAAGCGAGGGGAAGAAGCAAACCGAAAAGCGCGTCTTGATTGGAGCAATGAGCATTGGGAATACTGGGCGAATATTAAGAATATTATCCTGACAGGCGGCCTTGCAGGGGGAATTCTCGGCAAGCGCTTTAAGGAGCAAATTCAGTATGTTTTCGATATGGCGGGGGAGAGAGGTTACAATATCGATATCTATGAAAACTCTTCTCATATCGGTACAATAGGCTGTGCAAAGCTGATTGAAGAAAGCAACAAAACCTTTGCTGTACTTGATTTCGGTCAGACCAATATCAAGCGCTGTATTGTATCTAAGCGTGGCGGAGAGCTTGAGAATCTAAGTATTCTTCCCACCGAGCCTTCTATTAATATGGAGCTTGTTTTCTCGGACAGCGACGAGAATTACAGCAGAGCTTTGGAGCTTCACCGTTATCTGCTTAATGTTCTCACAGATACCTGTAAAAGGATAAATCTTGACGCAAACGAACGAGGTGAGGTTATCATCAGCATTGCAAACTATGTTGTGGGCGGCACGCTCAACACCTTCCGAGGCGGATATGCCAAGCTCAGCCTTCTCAGTCACGATTATGCAAGCTTGCTTTCTGACGAGCTTTCTTCCCGCTTTCACCGTCCTTACAGAGTCAGACTTATTCATGACGGTACGGCGATTGCTATGAATTTTGCAGGGCACGAGGATACGGTTTGCCTTTCTCTGGGTACAGCCTTCGGAGTAGGCTTCCCGCCTCAGCATAAATTGTGAAATTAATGTGAAATTTTTGCCCTATCTATTGTAACCGAGACAACTCGGATGTATGATGTATATTAGAATAATGAAAAGAGGTTTTAGTAATGATTACTTGCAATAAGTGCGGCTGCGCTCTTGACGAGGGCGTAAATTTCTGCAATCAGTGCGGAGCTCATGTAAAAATCCAAGAGGCGCAAGATGTTATCAATGTTACGGCGACTCCTGTAGAAGAGCCTAAGCCTGCGGCTGAAACTCCTGTGAACAGTGCACCTGAGTCCGGGGAGCAGAATCCACAGCAGAGCAGCAACCCCTACGAAGGCGCTGAAAATACCAAACAGCAAAATGCCGCATATTATACTGCTCCCCAAAATGATATGCCTCCCACATCAGGTGACAAAGCATATCAGCAGAAGTGTCTTAACTCTCTTAATCTTCACCTCAAGCACGAGAGACTATGCTGGCGTATAAGCAGTTTTGTGTTCCTGGCATTTACGGCTATGTTTGTGGGAATCGGAATGCTTATGATTTTGGCCGGTATCGTTTCGGGTGAATTTGCACCTGCCGTTATGGGAATCTGGTACATAATCGTGTCTACTGTTTATATTCCCATAACTGTTGTCGGCTTCATAATGGTCAAGAAGGTTGACGGTTACCGCAGTAAGCTTTATACCGACGCAGGTCCTGCAATTGAGCGCTCAAGCTCTGTTGGTATGATTGTTTTCGGAGCTATATTCAATACAATCGCAATGGTGTTTATTATCCTTGCTTTTGTACTTGTTAAAAGCAACCGCGAAACCTTCGATGAAATCAAGCGTAACCAGGATGCCTACAATCAGAAGTTCGGTCCCCGCGCCTGAGACAAGACACTTGCTTTTTTGAAAAAGCATCTTCCCTTGAGATAATGAAAACTAAGCACAGTCCTTATGTACCCACCCAAAAGTACGATTCTTTTGTCGGTGCGTTTCATTCGGACTGTGCTTTTCCTTTTCCTTTGCACAGAAAGTCAGTATTGCACAGAGTATGATTAATGCATACTGTACAAAGAAGCAAATAAAACATTGTGCAAAACGCAGTCAAAAATCAAGTACTAAAAGTATTCCATTTTTTCGGTATTTATGGTATAATTATCACAAAATATAGTGCGGTTTTATGCACTTAAAGGAGAGGATAATGTTGAAACTCAAAAGATTGGTTTCTCTGTTGCTCGCAGTTCTGATGATTGCGGGTCTTTCTACAATCTGCTTAACAGCAAGTGCCGCAGAGACCGAAACTACAAGTACCGGTGTCAAGATAGGTACCTACTACAATGTAGATTACCTTGAAGACAAAGCTTACAACGGTACTGATTTGGGCTGTACCTACACACCCTCCAAGACAACTTGGAAGGTTTGGTCTCCCGATGCAGACAAGGTTCAGCTTAAGCTTTACGCTACCGGTTCCGATATGGAAAGCGGCGCAAAGAACCTGGGCAAGTATGACCTTAAGCTTGATCAGTCTACAGGCGTATGGTCAATCTCTCTTGACGGCGATTACAAGAATGTTTATTACACCTATGTAATTAAGTCAAAGGCCGGTACTAACGAGACCTATGACATCTATGCCAAGGCAGCAGGTGTAAACGGCGACCGTTCAATGGTAGTTGACCTTGATTCTACCGATCCCGACGGCTGGGATAAGGACGAGCATGTGTTCTACGACAGCCAGACCGACCGTGTTATTTGGGAGGTTCATATTGCTGACCTCACATCATCTGACACATCAGGCGTTGACAAGAACTATCAGGGCAAGTTCCTCGGTTTTATGGAGGGCGGTCTTACCATTAACGGTAAGGACGGCGCAAAGAAGGTCGGTATTGACTACCTTGTAGAGCAGGGTATCGATGCTGTTCACATTCAGTGTCCCTTCGATTTTGCTTCCGGCGACGAGACTAACCCCGAAAGCTACAACTGGGGATACGATCCTAAGAACTACAACCTCCCCGAGGGTATGTATTCCACAAACCCCTACGACGGTAATGTAAGAATCCGTGAGTTCAAACAGCTCATTCAGGCTCTTCACGACAGAGGCATTGCTGTTATTATGGGTGTTGTTTACAACCACACCTATGTAACAGAGCAGTCCGCCTTTACTTACACCGTTCCCGGCTACTATTACAGAATGAGCAGCTCTACCTTCTACATCAACGGTACAGGCTGCGGTAACACAACTGCTTCTGATAAAAAAATGTTCAGAAACTATATGATGCAGTCTCTCAAGTATTGGGTAGAAGAGTATCATATCGACGGTTTCCGTTTTGACATTATGGGTGCTCACGACATCGAAACAATGAATTTGATTCGCGCAATGTTCGACGATATGTACGGCGGCGAAGGCAAGAAGATTATCATGTACGGTGAGCCTTGGGGTGCAGGCGATGTAGGTATCCAGTCAAGCTACACAGCAACAACTCCCAACTTCTCTAAGCTGAGCTCCAATATTGCAGGCTTTAACTCTGACACAAGACAGGCTATGCACGGCTCGGAGTCAGGTACCACCAAGGGTTGGTTCCAGGGTGCTACCACAAACGCTTATGTAAACAAAATGAAGAGAGCTGCCCTCGGTAAGTTCTCCAGTGATGCATACATCAAGTATCCCAACCAGTCAATCAACTATGTTGACTGCCACGACGGTGTAACATGGTGGGATAATATCCTTATGGCTCAGAGAGCCGCTTCTGCTACAAACAAAGCAGGCTTTGATACAACTGAAGCTCTTTACAGACAACAGCTCAGAACATCCTTCACCTTCCTCTTTACCACACAGGGTATTCCTTTTACCCTTGCAGGTACAGAGTTTGCCCGTTCCAAGTACGGCAACGGTAACTCCTACAACGCAGGCGAAACCAACGCCTTTGATTGGACAAGAATTGAAACTTACGCAACTGAGGTTGCTTATGCAAAGGGCATGAGAGAGATTCGTGCCGCTTACAGTCCCTTCAGAAACGGCACAACCTACAACACACTCAACTGGCTCACAACCTCCAGCGCAAACAGCATTCTTGCATACCAGCTCGACAACAATAAGTCCGGCGAATGGTCCAGCGTAATTGTTGCTGTTAACAACGGTGCAGCAGGTACAGTTACACTTCCCTCCGGCAGCTGGACAATTATTGCAAACGGAGAGAAGGCAGGTCTTACTTCTCTCGGTACTGCTTCAGGCACATACAATATTGCAGCCAACGGCTCTGCTATCCTTGTTCAGGGTACAACTGCAGCTAAGTCTGCTGAGTATAACACTGTTACAGTAAACCACTATGTAGGCGACAAGCTCATCAAGTCCAACGAGTCACTGTACAAGGTTGGGGACACTTGGAGAGCAAATCCCGATTCCTACACAATTTTTGACCATAAGATTGTAAAGATTGAAGCTACTTCGGGCACAAAGACCGGCGACAGCTACTACGGCACAGTGGACGGTACTTCCGATGTAGTAGTAAGCTACTACTATGAGCAGACAAGCCCCAGCGGTTACCTCACAGTTAAGTATGTAGACGAGAACGGTGAGACTATCTCTGCTGATGTTGCTTACAGAATGCTCGATGGCACAGAGTACAATATTCCCTTTGAGAATGTTGCCGGTTATGAGCTTATCTCCGATAAGTATCCCACAAACTTCAAGGGCGTATTTGACGCTGAGAATCCCGCAACTATCACCTTCACCTACAAACAGCTTGAGGTAGACAAAATCACTGTATACTACTACAATGCTTTGGGTGATAACTATACCCCAAGAATGTATGCTTACACCGAAACCGAGGATAAGCCTCTGGGCGCATGGAATAACTCCGGTCAGACTATGACTAAGGTTACCGATGCTTCTGAGCTTCCCGACGGTGAGGAAGTAGGAAAGTGGTTTAAGAAGGAAATCGTAACACCCAACAGCAATGTTGACTACCTTGTAACAAGCTGTAAGGTTATGTTCCTCCGTCCCGATAACTCACTCCAGGAGCCTTTGAACGGTGAGGCAGGCTACGATGCATCAGGTACAATTTATGTTAAGAACAAGATTGTTACCTTCAACGCAGATGTTGTAGTTTCTCACATCGATGCAAACACAGGTAAAAAGCTTGCAGCCGATGAGAGAATTGCTTATGACAATGTTACAAGTAACGAAATCTATGTTGCTTCTCCCAAAGCAGGTCTCGGTACAGTAATCACTCCTTCAAATGCATCGGGTAACCTCGTTGCAGGTTCAACTTGCGTTGTATTTATGTACGATACCAGTGATGATCCCAAGCCTACAACTCCCGATCCCAAGCCTACTACACCCACAGGCTCTGAAGAAGGCGGAATCCTCCTCGGTGACGCTGACCTCGACGGCAATGTAAATGTTAAGGATGCAACTCTTATTCAGAAGTACGCAGCTTCTATCTCGCTCCTCTCTGATAATGCACTCCTCGCAGCCGATGTTGACGGAAGCGGCGGAAAGCCCAATGTAAGAGATGCAACAGCTATCCAGAAGTTTGTGGCAAATATTGAGACAGGCTACGCTATCGGCGAGACTATTCCCGGTACAGGCAAACCTGTTACACCTACAGAGGGAAGCGGAGATAACAATGATCCCACAACGCCCTCTGAAGGCGACGGTTTAGTTGCTGAGCTCACTGCTCTTTACGGCACGGCAAGCACACTTCTTAACGACAACAAGGATTATGTAGTTGAGTCTCCTCTCTCAGCTGAAGAGCTTGCACTGAAGGCTGATTTCGGCTTTGTTGTTTCTCAGGAGGACACCTCAAAGAACGAGTATCAGAAGTTCAACAAAACCCTTAGTGATGCCGGCTTCTATGTAGTACAGGGCGGTACAGATGCAGAGCTTCAGACTGCTATTAATGACCTTTCAAAGGCATCAAGTTGGTTTGAACACTATGTTACCGAAGTTCATCCCGAGCCTGTTGTAGGCGGTTCTTCCGGTGACGGCGGTACTATTTACTTCTCAAACAACAAAGGCTGGAGCACAGTTAATATCTACTACTGGGCATCAGGCACTGAAGTCTCATGGCCCGGCGTTCCTATGACATATGTTGAGACTAATGATTGGGGTGAGGAGATTTACTCTTTCGATCTTCCCTCAGGTATAGATAATGTTATCTTCAACAACGGTATGGACGGTAACAGTAACCAGACTGCTGATATCATCATCAGCGCAGCAGGCGGCAACGGCTTCTACCTTGATTCTCAGGGTAGTAACGGCAAGTGGTCAGTTGGCGTATACACCAGATAATTGCTGAAATAACCTTAAAGGGTACACGGTTATTCCGTGTACCCTTTTTGTGCGTAATAAGCTGTCAAACGGCACTTCATTCTGAAAAAATTTGCAATTTGTATTGACATCCAGACTTTAGTGTGATAAAATAACCTTAAATTTTTCAGGGAGACTTATTGATATGGTAAGAACATTTGCAGCTGCATATTACTTTTACTTTTACTTTTTTAGCATTAACTAAAATAGTAGAAGTGATTTGAGCTGCAAATTTTCCGAAACCTTTTCCGGATATTGTTTTTTCCACCGCAGTGAATAATCACTGCGGTGTTTTTATTTTTTTCTGAGAAGGCGAGTATCTGAAGCCGACTAAAACTACGGAGGAATTATTATGATAGCAGTATTAAAACCGGATGTTGCAAAAGAGCAAAGAGAAAATCTTATTAATTGGCTGGAGGGCATGGGACTTAAGGTTCACATTTCCGAGGGTGAATTTCAGACCGTTTTAGGTCTTATCGGTGACACCAGCAAGGTTGATATGGACCTTCTGGAAGGACTTGAGATTGTTGAGAGTGTTCGCCGAATCAGCGAGCCTTACAAAAAGGCAAACAGAAAATTTTTCCCCGATGACACAGTTGTTGATATTTCGGGCGTCAAGGTTGGCAAGGGTCACTTTGCAATGATTGCAGGACCTTGCTCAGTAGAGAGTGAGGAGCAGATTATCCTTGTTGCAAAGCGTGTTAAGGAAGCCGGAGCCAATATGCTCAGAGGCGGTACCTTCAAGCCTCGTACTTCACCATACGACTTCCAAGGCCTTAAGGCAGACGGTATTGAGCTTTTGCTTAAAGCAAAGCGTGAGACAGGACTTCCTATTGTAAGCGAGATTATGAACGCCAACCATTTGCCTCTTTTTGAAGATGTTGACCTTATTCAGGTAGGCGCTCGCAATATGCAGAACTTCGAGCTTCTCAAAGAACTCGGCAGAACAAAGAAGCCTATTTTGCTCAAGCGCGGTCTTGCAAATACTCTCAAGGAGCTCCTTATGAGCGCAGAGTATATTATGGCAGGCGGTAACGAGAACATTATCCTCTGCGAGCGTGGAATCCGTACCTTTGAGACTTACACAAGAAATACCCTTGATGTTTCTGCTGTTCCTTCTCTTAAGGAGATGACTCATCTTCCGGTTATTGTTGACCCCTCCCACGCTTGCGGTATTTCAAGAATGGTACCCTCTATGGCATATGCAGCTACAGCCTGCGGCGCAGACGGCCTTATCATAGAGGTTCACAACGATCCCAAGAATGCACTTTGCGACGGAGCTCAGTCCCTTACCTTTGACCAGTTTGAAACTGTCACAGAAAAGGTTAAGAAGATTCGCGAGGCTATTTCGTAATATTACTTTTCCGGTAAGGGAGTGACTTCTTGTGAATAAAATCGGTATTGTAGGCTTGGGTCTTATCGGAGGCTCACTTGCAAAGTCTATTAAGAAAAATAAATCGGGTGAGGTTTTCGGCTACGACCTCGACAGGAGTACCGTTGAATATGCACTGCTGTCAGGTATAATTGACGGCAATCTTGACGAAAACACCCTTAAGGAATGTGACGCTGTGTTCATCTGTCTGTATCCTCAGGCAGTTGTGGACTTTGTTAAGCAGAAAGCGAGTGTCTTCAAAAAGGGAGCTATGGTTCTTGACTGCGCCGGCATTAAGCGAAGCGTTTGTGCTCCTTGCTATGAAATTGCTGAGGAGAACGGCTTTGTGTTTATAGGCGGACATCCAATGGCAGGTACTCAGCACAGCGGACTTAAGTATTCAAAGGACACAATGTTTTACAACGCGTGCTTTGTCTTGGTGCCTAAACATGGTGAGGATATCGAAACCCTTGCAAGGGCAAGGGAGTTAGTCCTCGGAGCAGGCTTCTCAAGAGTATCCGTTATGACTCCCGAGAGACATGATGAATTGATTGCTTACACCTCACAGCTTGCCCATATAGTCTCAAACGCTTTCGTTAAAAGCCCCTCTGCGCTTAATCACAAGGGCATTTCAGCAGGAAGCTATAGAGATTTGACAAGAGTTGCTTATCTAAATGAAAATATGTGGACAGAGCTGTTTATGGATAACCGCGACAATCTCATCCGTGAGATTGACACAATTGTCAAAAACCTTACAGAGTACTCCGACGCCCTGAAAAGCTCAGACGAGCAGAAGCTAAAGACTTTGCTTTTAGAGGGCAAAAAAGCAAAGGAGGCGGCAGAAGAATGAGAGTAATAGATGTAACTGCTTCAAGTAATTACAAGGTTTATATCGAAAAGGGTATTATCGATAGGGCAGGGGACTATGCAAAAGAAATCTGCACAGGTACAAAAGCCTTAATTATCTCAGACTCAAATGTCGCACCCCTTTACGCGGACAGAGTTAAAAAAAGCCTGGAGGAAAAAGGCTTTGAAGTATACACATATGTGATTGATGCAGGAGAAGCCTCCAAAAATCCCGAAAACTTGGTAGGAGCGGCGAACTTCTGTATAGAGTCATCTCTTACCCGCAAGGATCTGATTGTCGCTTTAGGCGGCGGAGTTATCACCGATTTGGGAGGACTCTGCGGCGCTATGTATCAGCGCGGTGTGACTGTGATGCAGATTCCCACCTCCTTGCTTGCAATGGTGGATTCTTCAGTAGGAGGAAAAACCGCAGTCAATCTGCAAAGCGGTAAAAATATGTTCGGTGTTTTCTATCAGCCGGCAGTTGTCATTTGCGATTCTGATGCACTCTCTACCTTGCCGGAAGAAGAAGTTTCAAACGGTATGGCAGAGGTTATCAAGTATGCTGTGCTCCGTGGCGGAAAGCTTACAGACATTCTGAAAAATGACGGCATCAAGCCTTATTATGATGAGCTTATTGAGGAGTGCATAAGCATAAAGCGTGACTATGTATCTGCTGACGAATTCGATCACGGTGACAGACAGTTCCTGAACTTAGGCCATACAATTGGCCACGCTATTGAGAGAAAAAGCAACTTTTCAGTTGCTCACGGAAGTGCGGTTTCCGCAGGAATGTGCATTATGTCAAGAGCGTGCCAAGCAATGAATATCTGCTCTGCCTCTACAACTGAGTATATCGAGTCTGCTTGCAAGCGCTTTGGTTTACCGACTAATACCGAAATTTCTATAAAGGAGCTTTTCGAGGCTTCTCATAACGATAAAAAATGCAGCAGCGACAATGTGACTCTAATTATGATTCGCGGCGTCGGCGACTGCTGTTTAAGTAAAACAAAGATTGAAGATTTGGAAAGAATAATTCAACTCGGCGTGGAGGGATAAAGATGAAAGTAACTGTATATCCCTCAAAGCTTAAAGGCTCTGTTGACGCCATAGCCTCAAAGTCTCTGGCGCACAGGCTACTTATCTGTGCCGCTTTGAGCGAGGGCGTCACCAAGGTAAAATGTCCTACTACATCTGAGGATATAGAGGCAACTGTGGCTTGTCTCAAAGCGCTTGGCAGTAATATTATAAGAATAGGCGACAGCTTCTTGGTACCCAAGGTAACGGCTTCTCCGTGCTCACAGGTAACACTTAACTGCAACGAGAGCGGTACAACCTTAAGGCTTATGCTCTGTATCTGTGCAGGTCTCGGACTCAGAGCGAAGTTTGACGGCTCAGACAAGCTTTTCAGCAGACCGTTAATTCCTCTTGTGGATGTGCTTACAAGCCACGGAATGGTTATTACCCGTGATGAGAATAACAGAATTCTTCAGAGCGGAATTGTCATTCCCGGCGAGTTTACAATCAGCGGTGAAGTCAGCTCGCAGTTTATCAGCGGTCTTATGATGATGATTCCCCTTTGCAAGGGTCAAAAATCTAAGCTTATTGTTACAGGTGAGCTTCAGTCTAAACCCTATGTTGACCTGACTGTTTCCGCTTTGCGCCTTTCTGGTGTTGATATTGCTGTGGGCGACAATACCTATGATGTCAGCGGAGAGTACCAGCTTTCCGATTGCACCGTTGAGGGCGATTGGTCAAACTCTTCCTTCTGGCTTGCAGCAGGAGCCTTAGGAGATAGGGTAGAGGTAAAGGGACTTAAGAACGATTCTGCCCAGGGGGATATGGCAATTTTGAGTATTCTCAGAGACTTCGGCGCCGAGGTGGAGGTGCTTGATAAGAGCATTTCTGCTGAGAAAAAAGCCTTAAACTCAGTTAATGTTTATGCTCAGAATATTCCCGACGCTGTACCGATTATATCCGTCATTGCCTCACTTTCCAAGGGCAAAACCGTGATAACAGGCGTTGAGAGGCTTCGGCTTAAAGAGAGCGACAGAATAAGTACCGTCACAAATATGATAAATGCTTTGGGCGGCAGTGCCGAAACTTGTGGCGACAGCATTGTTATCGAAGGCAAAGAAAGGCTTTCGGGCGGCACTGTTAAAGCCGAGCGTGACCACCGAATTGCAATGTCTGCCGCAATTGCTTCCCTCTGCTGTGACTCACCTGTGATTATCGAGGGCGCAGAGGCTGTCAATAAATCCTACCCCACATTTTTTGAGGACTTTATCGCCTTAGGCGGAAAAGTCAAACTGGAGGAATAACTATGTCCGCAACTTTCGGAAACAAAGTCAAGATTACACTTTTCGGTCAGTCTCACGCGCCGGCAATCGGCGCTGTCCTCGACGGTGTTCCCGCAGGAATGAAGATTGACGAGGATAAGCTTCAGGCTTTTATGGACAGACGCAGAGCAACAGGAGACCTTGCCACAAGGCGACACGAAGCCGATAAGGTTATTTTTAAGTCCGGTGTAGTTAACGGTGTTTCCTGCGGAGCGCCCATCTGTATGGAGATAGAGAACAAAGACACCCGTTCGGCTGATTACAGTAATCTTTCGCTTGTGCCCCGACCTTCACATTCAGATTATCCTGCTTTTGTTAAGTACGGCGGTAATAACGATATCCGAGGCGGCGGTCAGTTCTCAGGCAGACTTACGGCGGCAATGTGTGCCGCAGGTTTTATCTGCCTTGAGATGCTGAAAGAAAGGGGAATTGAGGTTGTATCTCATGTCAGCCGAATAGGAGCCGCACAGGATACTCCTCTTGATAATATGAATATGGATTCTTCCCTTACAAAGGCTCTCAAGTCATCGGCTTTTCCGGTGATTGATGCAGCCGCAAAAGCAAAGATGACCGATGAAATCCTAAAGAAAAAAGCTGAGCTTGATTCCGTTGGCGGAGAGATTGAATGTGCGGTTTACGGGCTTCCCGTTGCTTTAGGCTCTGGTTTCTTCGGGGGACTTGAAGCCTTAATCGCACAGACTGTTTTCTCAATTCCTGCCGTAAAGGGACTTGAGTTTGGCGCAGGCTTTGAGTTTGCAAAGCTCTGCGGTACAAAGGCAAACGACAATTTTATTGTTGATAACGAGGGTAATGTGAAAACAGAGACCAACAACTGCGGAGGAATCCTGGGCGGTTTCTCTTCGGGAATGCCCTTGGTTTTAAGATGTGCTTTCAAGCCTACACCCTCAATTTCATCTGCACAGAAGAGCGTAGATTTAATGAGCAAAACCGAAGAGGAGCTTGTCATTAAAGGCAGACATGACCCCTGTATTGTGCCCCGTGCGGCAGCAGTAGTCGAGTCTGCGGTAGCCTTGGCACTTGTAAACGCCGACGGCTTTTGTTAAGGTAATTATTATTTTACATAAAGGAGAATGTATCATGAGCATTGAGCAGTACAGACAGGAGATAGACAAAATCGATGCAGAGCTTGTTAAACTTTTCAACAAGCGTATGGATACCGTCAAGAAGGTTGCCGAATATAAAAAAGAAACAGGCACAGCTTTATATGACGGAGAGCGTGAGCGTCAGCTTATTGCAAAGGCTGCCGAGGCATCGCCTGAGGATACCGAGCTTTACACAAGGGTTCTGTTTTCAACCTTAACCAACCTCAGCCGTGCGTATCAGAGCAGCTTGATTAATGAAAAGAAAACTCTTTCCGAGACTATCGAAACCGCTTTAGAGAACACCGACAAGCTATTCCCCGAAAGAGCGGTTGTTGCCTGTCAAGGTACAGAGGGTGCTTACTCACAGCAAGCCTGTGAAAAGATTTTCAAGCTTCCTCAGATTATGTATATGGGCAACTTTGAGGCTGTTTTCAAGGCTGTTGATTCAGGACTTTGCAAGTACGGAATTCTCCCTTTGGAGAACAGCACAGCAGGTTCTGTCAATAAGGTTTATGACTTAATGAGTCAGTATAATTTCTACATCGTCAGAAGCGTTCGCTGCAGAATCAATCATGCCTTAATGTCTAAGGGCGCAGGACTTTCCGAGATTAAAGAAATTTGGTCACACGAGCAGTCCATTGCTCAGTGCTCACAGTTCCTCTCTGAGCATAAGGATATTAAGGTAGTAACCTTTGAGAATAACGCAGTTGCCGCAAAAGCTGTTGCCGAATCAAACAGAAGTGATGTTGCTGTTATAGCTTCTACCGACTGTTCCGGACTTTACGGCCTTAAGGTTATAAAGCGCAACATTAAGGACAATGCCGCTAACGACACAAGATTCATCTGTATTTCCAAGAGCTTAGAGGTTTATCCCGGTGCAGACCGCACAAGTATCAAGCTTACTCTGCCTCACCGTCCCGGCTCACTGTATCACATTCTGGCCAGATTCTACGCTTCGGGAGTAAATCTTGTAAAGCTCGAAAGCCGACCCCTGCCAGGCTCTGATTTTGAGTTTATGTTCTACTTTGATGTTTCCGAGTCAGTTTATTCACCTGTTCTTGCATCTCTCCTTTGCGAGCTTGAGAGCGAGGTAGAAGACTTTGAGTACCTCGGAAGCTACACCGAGCTCACATAAAACGAAAGTTAGAATCGAAAGAAAAATGAAAGATAAATTCGGACTTTTAGGGGAGAAGCTTGCACACAGCTTTTCTCCGCAGATACACCGCAAGCTTGCATCGTATCCTTACAGTCTTTACGAGGTTGAAAAAGATTGTCTCTCAGATTGGGTAAATAACAACGGCCTCAAGGGCTATAATGTCACAATCCCTTACAAGCAGGAGATTATGAAGTATTGTGCAGAGCTTTCGGCGTGCGCTGAGAAGATTGGTGCAGTAAATACTGTTATAAAAAGAGAAGACGGCAAGCTCTATGGCGATAACACCGATTACTACGGCTTTTCTTATATGCTAAGCCTTCTGGATATTTCTCTGAAGGGCAAAAAGGCAGTGGTTTTAGGTTCGGGCGGAGCATCAAAAACCGCCCAAACCGTGCTTTCAGAGCAGGGTGCAGAGGTTGTGACGGTCTCTCGCAAGGGCGAGAATAACTACGGTAATATTGCAAAGCACCGTGACGCTTCGTTGGTAGTTAACGCAACCCCGGTAGGTATGTATCCCCACAACGGCGAGTCACCTGTTGACCTCTCTCTTTTCACTTCTCTTGAGGGTGTTCTTGATGTTATCTACAATCCGGCCAGAACAGCTCTTTTGCTGCAGGCGGAGAAGCTGGGGGTTAAATACCAAAACGGACTTTCAATGCTTGTAGCACAGGCAAAGCGTGCCTGTGAGCTTTTTGAAGGCCGGGAAATCGACAACCGGGAGATTGAGCGAATTCGCAGAGAAATTGCTCTCGAAACCGAGAATATTATCTTAATCGGTATGCCCGGCTGCGGTAAATCCACAGTTGGCAAAATCATTTCCAAAAAGCTGAGCCGGGCCTTTGCAGACTGTGATGACGCAGTTTTTGCCCATTGCGGAAAATCCCCCTCAGAGATTATCTCCTCCGAGGGAGAAGAGGCTTTTCGACTTATCGAAACCGATGTGTTAAAGAATATTGCAAAGCAAAGCGGAAGAGTTATCGCCACAGGCGGAGGCGTTGTGACGAGGAGTGAAAACTGTGATATTCTCAGGCAAAACGGCAGGCTTATCTTTATTGAGCGTGATCTTTTGCTCCTTGCTACCGATGACAGGCCTCTCTCAAAAAATCTTCAAACTCTTTACTCAAAACGACTGCCTATGTATCTGAGCTTTGCCGACAAAAAAGCAGACGGCAACGGCAGCGCCGAAGATGTCTCTGAGCGTGTAATTGAAGCGTTCAAGGAGGTTACAGAATAAATGAAAATAAAAGTTATCAACGGTCCAAATCTGAATATGCTCGGTATTCGTGAGCCTGATATTTACGGAAAAGAGACCTTTGCCGATTTAATTGGTTTTACTCAAGCTGCAGCTGACGAAATCGGTGTGGAAATCAGTACTTTTCAGAGCAACAGCGAGGGCGATATAGTAACCGAAATTCAAAATTGCTTCAAAGAGTACGACGGCATCGTTATCAATCCTGCCGCCTATACCCACACAAGCGTTGCGATTCTGGATGCTTTGAAGGCGGTGGCAATTCCCACTGTTGAGGTACATCTCAGCGAAATCTCCGAAAGAGAAAAGTTCCGTCAGTTTTCTTATGTTTCCCTCTACGCCGAAAAGGTTATCACAGGCAAAGGCTTCCGGGGCTATGCAGAAGCAATGAAATACCTAAAGAATAAATACGGAGAACAATAAGAGTATTGCCCTTACAGCATAAGAAAAAGAGGTAAGAGCACACTGTAAAGAACAACCCTCCCGCGGTCACAGAAAAATACCGCAGGAGGGTTTTGCTATACTATTTCGGAAATTGTCTGTAGATTCTTATTTACTTTTTATGAACTATATTTTAACTTTATTGCAACCTCCTTGACTTTGATGTTTTTGAGCACTACAATAGTAATGTTGTAAAATTTTACTGTTATTAATGTTAATCGGAGGTAATTAGTATGAGAAAAAAACAGTTCAAAACCGAATCCAAAAAGATGCTGGATATGATGATAAACTCAGTATATACCAACAAAGAGATTTTTTTGCGCGAGCTTATCTCAAATGCCAGCGACGCCATTGACAAGCGGTATTTCAGATCGCTGACAGACAGCGCTGTGGGACTTAACAGAGAGGACTACAAAATTGTCATTGCCACTGACGAGGAGACCCGCACAATAACCCTTACCGATAACGGCTGCGGTATGACAGAAGAAGAGCTGGAAACAAATCTGGGCACTATTGCAAAGAGCGGTTCCGGAGAATTCAAGTCTGACAACGAGGATGAGAACATCAGTATAATCGGTCAGTTCGGCGTAGGCTTTTACTCGGCGTTTATGGTGTGCAGCAAGGTGGCAGTTACCACAAAATCCATACTCAGCGACAAAGCTTTCTGCTGGCAGTCTGAGGGTACAGATGGCTATACTATATCCGAAGCAGAAAAATCCGAGGCAGGCACCGAGATAAAGATGTATCTCAAGGAGGATACAGAGAACGAGAATTACAGCGAATTCTTAAAGTCTTACAGAATTGCTGATTTAGTCAAAAAGTATTCCGACTATATCCGTTATCCCATTATGATGGATGTAGAAACCTCTCGCCCTGTTGAAAATGCGGATGACGCTGAGGACAAAGAGCCAAAGTTTGAGACAGTAACAGAAACACGCACACTTAACAGTATGGTTCCCCTTTGGCACCGCAAGGCATCTGAGGTTACCGATGAGGAGTATGCAAGCTTTTATAAATCCAACTTCTACGACAGCGAAGCCCCTATTGCCACTATCCACAGCCATATTGAGGGCAATGTTGAGTGCGAAATGCTTTTGTTTATTCCTGCCAATGCACCCTATGACTATTATTCCAAAACCTACGAAAAAGGTCTTAAGCTTTTCAGCGACGGCGTAATGATAATGGACAAATGCTCCGATTTACTGCCTGATTACTACAATTTTGTGAGAGGTGTTGTGGATAGCTCTGATCTTACCCTCAATATCTCCCGTGAGACTCTTCAGCAGAATTATCAGGTGCGTACCATTGCCAAAAGCATAGAAAAGAAGATTAAGTCTGAGCTTCTGAAGCTTCAAAAAGATAACAGAGAGAAGTACAATAAATTCTTTGCCGCCTTTGGCAATCAGCTGAAGTACGGTATTTACAGCGACTACGGTATGCACAAAGACGAGCTTCAAGACTTCCTTGTGTTTGAAAGCGCCAACGCAGAAAGCTCAATTACCCTCAAAGAGTATGTTGAGGCTATGCCGGAAAGTCAAAAGAATATTTACTATGCCTTTGGCAGTACAACAAAGCTTGCCAAAGCTCTGCCTCGTACACAGGCAGTTCTTGCAAAGGGATTTGATGTTCTCCTTTTGTCAGACGACATTGATGAGTTTGCGCTCTCTGCAATCAACAGCTACTCAGACAAGAGCTTTAAGAATGTAACCGCCGGTGACCTCGACCTTGCGACCGACGAGGAAAAAGACGCAGTCAAGACCGCCAACGAAGAAAATGAGGATATGCTGAAAGCTATGAAAGAGACCTTGGGCGACGCAGTTAAGGAAGTGCGTTTCTCAAACACCTTGGGGGACAATCCCGTCAGCCTGTCAAGTGAGGGCTACATCTCTGCCGAGATGGCAAATATACTGAGCAAAATGCCCGGAAATGAAGGCTTTGCAAAGGCAGAGACTGCCCTGGAGATAAATCTCAATCACAAGCTTGCGGATTCTCTCAAGAATCTCTTTGCCTGTGATAAGGAGAAACTTGCACTCTACACAAAAATTCTCTATGCCCAGGCTCGTCAGATAAGTGGCCTGGAGATTGAAAATCCCGTAGAGCTTTCAAATCAGATTTGTCAGCTTATGGAATGAGTAACCGCTGAAAACCGATAAAGAAATAAGTGAGCTGCCGCTCGTGATTTTACTCACTTGCGACAGCTCCTTTTTGTGTATGAAATATTATGTGTTATGATTTATTCTGTGCGTCTACCAAGTCTGCCGCGCCGTAAATCCGGCGGAGCTTGGGCTTTTCAATCTTGCCTGTTGCGTTTCGCGGAACATCGGCAAAGATAATCTTATGAGGCCTCTTGTATCTGGGCATACCCTTGCAGAATTCGTTGATATCCTCTTCGGTAGCGCTGAAACCGGGCTTTAGTTCAATGATAGCTGCGGCAACCTCGCCGAGACGTTCGTCGGGAAGACCTATAACAGCAACATCGTTGATAGCCTCAAAGCCTCTGAGGAAGTCCTCTATTTGAACAGGATAGAGATTTTCTCCGCCGGAGATAATAACATCCTTCTTTCTGTCAACAAGGAAGATAAATCCGTCCTCGTCCTCTTTTGCCATATCTCCTGTGAAGAGCCAGCCGTCTTTGATAGAAGCCTCGGTTGCCTTTTCGTCCTTGTAGTAGCAGGTCATAACACCGGGACCCTTGACGCACAGCTCGCCGACATCACCCTTCTTAACTTCATTTGCATTTTCATCAACAATCTTGACTTCCCAGCCGTATCCGGCTTTGCCGATAGCGCCAACCTTGTGGATATTCTCAACGCCAAGGTGAACGCAGCCGGGACCGATAGATTCGGAAAGTCCGTAGTTTGTGTCGTACTGATGATGAGGGAAGTAAGTCTTCCATCTCTTAATTAGGCTTCTCGGTACAGGCTGTGCACCTATGTGCATCAGTCTCCAGGCAGAAAGGTTGTAGTCGTTTATGTTAAGCTCACCGCTGTCAAGAGCATTTAACAGATCCTGTGTCCAGGGAACTAAAAGCCAAACAATTGTGCAGTGCTCTTTTGAAACGGCGTCAAGGATATATTCGGGCTTAGTGCCCTTTAGCAGTACAGCCTTACCGCCTACCAAAAGGCTTCCGAACCAGTGCATTTTTGCGCCTGTGTGGTAAAGAGGAGGAATACAGAGGAAGGTGTCCTCCTTGGTCTGACCGTGGTGATTCTGCTCAACATAGCAGGAGTGAGTAAGGCTTCTGTGCTTGTGAAGAATAGCCTTGGGAAATCCGGTAGTGCCCGAAGAAAAGTAGATAGCGGCGAAATCATCTTCGGTAAGATTTTCTCTGTTAAACTGAGAAGAGCACTCCATGGTCATCTCGTTATAGTCCTCAGAGAAGGTAGGACAACCGCTCATACCTGCGTAAATCAGAAGTCTGTTTTTGCTGATTTGCTCAACAATATCTTCAACTCTGCCGATAAACTCAGGGCCGAACACAAGGGCGTCACAGTCAGCAAGGTTAAGGCAGTACTCAATCTCATCGCTGGAATATCTAAAGTTAAGCGGAACGGCAAGAGCACCGGTCTTGAGAATACCGAAGTAAATCGGAAGCCACTCAATACCGTTCATAAGCAAAATGGCAATCTTGTCGCCTTTCTTGATTCCTCGGTTTACAAGAGCGTTTGCAAAGCGGTTAGCCTTTTCGTTAAACACGCTCCAGGTAATCTCTCTGCGGTAATACTTTTTCTCGGTCTCCTGAACAAGGTCATAGTCCCTCCAAGTGAGCCGCCTTGTTTCGGGCTGACCGGGATTGATTTCAACTAAAGCAACATCAGAGCCAAACTTCTCTGCGTTACTTTCAAGCATATCAACAATAGTCATATTATTTCCTCCTAAATAAAAGCTGACCGAAAATAAAAAACCTCAAAGGCACGGAAAGAAGCGCCTTTGAGGACGAATTATCGTGGTACCACCTCAGTTTACTCTTAATAAAAAGAGCCTCTGCGGGAGCAAGCTCCCAAAGCGATTAACGGTCGCCTGCCGTCACAGCCTACTGTCAAAAATAGAGTTCGGTGTGCCGCTCTCGAAAGGTATTCAGCGCTTGTTCTTCAATCGGCTTGCACCAACCGCCGACTCTCTGAATTCAGAAAAAAGTCTTACTTATTTTCGGTCATAGCGTTTTATGTATTATCAAGTAAAGATTAAAAATATTATAGCATTTTCACACATAAATTGTCAATAAAATTTCCATATTCTTTGCCTTAAGGTTGGTTGACAATAAGTGGCAGTTATCCTATAATTTTGACAATAGAAATTTTGAGAAGCTTAATGCTGAAAAGGAAATAAAAATGGATAAAAAGATACTGTTTTTAGATTTAGACGGAACTCTTCTTAATGACAGCAGAGAGATATCAAAGGTGAACAGAGAGGCTCTGAGCCTTGCTTTGAGCAAGGGCCACAGAGTGGTAATTGCCACAGGCAGACCTCTTAGGAGTGCAATCAAAAAGTCTGCGGAGCTTTCGCTTAACGATAAAGGCTGTTTTGTCATAGCCTTCAACGGCGGTGTGATTTACGACTTTGAAAGGGAAGCGATACTATCAAAAAGCACCTTAAGCCTCGATACTCTGAAAAAAATTTTTGATGAGGCAAAGCGCCGCGGTCTTCACATTCAAACCTACGATAGTCGTGATGTGCTTGTTGAAAGCCGTTGCGATGACAAGGAAATTCGGTATTACTGTGATTATATTCAAATGAGCTACCGTGTCTTTGAGGATATGTACAGGGATTTTGACGAGCCGCCAATAAAGGCGCTTTTAATTGACCTCAATACACAGAGATACCTTAAAGAGTTTGAGAGCTGGCTCAATGAAAATCTGGCTGACAAAATGGACTGTTTTTTCTCTCAAAAGGAGTTTTTGGAGATTGTACCAAAGGGTATGAGCAAGAGTATTGCTGTGTTAAGGCTCTGCGAGCTTCTGGGCATAAATGTGAAGCAAAGCGTTGCGGTGGGAGACGGTCCCAACGACATATCCATGCTTAAATCTGTCGGCTTAGGCGTTGCGATGCAAAACGCCTCAGAAGAAGTCAAGGCCTGTGCTGACTATGTAACTCAAAATGACAATAATCACCACGGCGTTGCCGAGGTGGTAGATAGATTTCTCTTATAACATTGTGAGAACTTCACCTGAAGCAGATAAAAGCTCTGAAACAGTATAGATTATAAAAAGCAAAAGGGCACTCCGCTCATAGCGAACGGAGTGCCTTTTCAATGACTCTGAAAGCATCACGATATTATTAATATAATATCGTAGTTGTTTTGAGACTCTTATTTCAAAAGCTTCTGGATTTTTGCGGCATCCAAAGCTAAGCCGATAAGAATAAATACAACTGCACTGCCTACTGCCTGAACTATATTGAAGGGGATAGCGGCAAAGGCAGATGCAAACGAATACAAAATACCCTCATAGAGCCAATAACCGAATACTGTAATTGCGCCGGATAAAAGTGTCAAAAGAATAGTTGACAGATGAATAATTTTGTGATTATTCTTTTTCTTTACATAGATAGATGTTGCAATAATAAAGGGCAAGCTGATGCATGCTTTGATGATTGCGGTACCGGGTGCCCAAGCAGCCGCACCTGCAAGAATATCAGCTAATGCACCGCCGATTGCTGCGGCAAGTGCTGCAAAGGGACCTGCCAAACAGCCCGCAAGGTAAATCATCGAGTCGCCAAGATGAATATAGCCTCCGTTAATACCTGTCGGTATTTTAATGTAAGCTGTTGTTACGATGATCAGCGCAGCGAATACTGCGGCAAACGCCAATTTTTTAAGATTACTTTTCATATTTTTCACCTCATATATTTTTCAGAAACGGCTCAAAATCAATTCCGTCGTTTCTGTTTTTTATATCACTTGCTTTGATTGCTTTGCAGATAAAATCTGCCGCTTGCGCTGCCGCATCAAAAGCGGAAGCACCGTTTAGGATTTTTCCCATCACGAAAGATGAAAAAATATCCCCTGTGCCGGAAAAACTGCCACCCTGAGTGGCACTTCTGATGAATTCGGTTTCATGCTTCTTTACAGCTGAGTCGCTGAAAACATAGTTTGCCATCTTCTCGTCTTCAACAACGCCTGTGACAATAACCGTCTTTATTCCGCTGCTTAAGAGTTTTTCTCCGGCAAGCATAATATCGTCTTCACCGCTGAGAATTCTAAGCTCGGTCAGATTCGGTGTAATAATATCGGCTTTTGAGCAAAGCTCCTTGACGCCTTCAATCATCTCTGCTGTATATGTATCGTAAATAACTCCGTCGTCTGCCATGACAGGGTCAGCCAAAAAAAGCGTATCCTGTTGCTTAAAAGTCTCTATGAATTCAATCACATGCTCATATTGCTTCGCACAAAGCAGAAATCCCGTAAGAATGCCGTCAAAGTGCGGAGAAAGCCGTGACCACTGACGGGTTATCTGCGGCAGCATATCCGTAAGGTCGGTATATTCAAAGCTATCATAACCTGTCTGATTGGAAAACACACCAGTCACAACAGGATTCACCTGAATGCCCATTGCACTCATCACAGGAATAGAGGCTGTCAGAGAACATTTGCCGAAGCCGGAAATATCGTTTATGACAGCGCATTTTTTCATAAAGCATTCTTCCTTCTTGAAAAATCAATGAAGATATTATATAATAACTCTGTAATGAATAAAATACACAGATTTAATATTTTTTTAGGGTACAGATATGAAAAAATACACGCAGATTTATAATATAATCAAGGATATGATTTTGTCGGGAGAGCTGAAGTCGGGCGATAAAATACCCTCAGTCAGAAAGGCCTCGGCAAATTATAATGTTTCCCTTACTACGGTACAGAGCGCTTACTTTGAGCTGTGTGCAGACGGATATATTATCGCTCACAGCAAAAGCGGCTACTATGTTTCGGATGTTGCTCACAGCCATTCTGAAGATGAGTTCCCGGATGTTCAGAGCAGCATAACATATGATTTGTCCGGAGGAATTGCCGACGAAGAAAGCTTTGATTTTTCGCTGTGGCAAAAATACATAAAGAGTGCCTTAAGGCAAAGCGACAGACTTCTTTCTTACAGTCAGCCGAAAGGGGAGTACGACCTGAGATGCGCCATAGCTCAGTACATTAAGGAGAGAAGAAATGTCATAACCTCTCCCGACAGAATTATTGTGGGAGCAGGCCTGCAGCCGCTTTTGCACATTCTTTGTTCCTTGCTTGACAAGAGAATGAGCGTATCCTTTCCCGATAAAAGCTTTGTCTTAGGTATGAGTGTGTTTGACGGCTACGGCTTTGATGTTCACATAAGGGATAAAAACGCAGATGTTATATATGTATCGCCATCGCATATGACTCGGTGGGGTGATGTTATGCCTATTAAGCGGCGTTTGGAGCTTGTTGACTACTCCCAAAAGCACAACTCTCTTGTTATAGAGGACGATTACGAAAACGAATTCCTTTACAATGTGAAGCCGACGCCGTCGCTCTATGCGCTGGGAAAGGGTAATATAGTATATATGGGCTCGTTCTCCGCAATGCTGTTGCCGGGAATCAGAATAAGCTTTATGGTGCTTACCAAAGAGCTTACCGAAAAATTCAATCAGAACGCCTTCAGATACGCTCAGACCGCAGGAAAAACAGAACAAATTGCTCTTTGCAGTTACATTAGAGACGGTCGCATCAAATCGCAGATTAGAAAAATCAGAAGGATATATTCCGCAAAAACAAAGAGGTTTGCCGGTATACTGAAAGAGCTTTTGCCGAAAGCCGAAATTGAGATTGGCGAAAACACGCTTCAGATTGTCCTCAGAGCCTATTGGAATCAATCACTTGCGGAATTTGAAAAAGCCGGGATAAGGGTGTTTACTGAAAGGTACGAGAATGATAGGATAACTCTGGTTATCTCTCCCTCGGGAATACCTAACACAGAGCTTGAAAAAGCGGCTCATCTTCTTGCCGATGTGCTTTTTTGTAAAGAACAACCGATTGGATAAACAGGCTACCGTATGATGAAATGAGGTTAGCATCTCAAAGAGCGCAGATAAATCAGCACAAAAAAGAATAACGCCCGAAAGCCTTGAAAAAATCAAGGCTTTCAGGCGTTTTCAGCTTTTCTTGCAAAAGTTTTCTATATTCTTGAGCCTGCGTTCTTACAGCGTTAACGCGAGCTCAACTTCATCGTCGTCGGTGTTGCCGGTTAATTCAAATCCAATAGACTTGTATAAGCCGAGGGCGTTTAGGTTGTCCTTATTACAGGTAAGGGCAACTCTGTCGGAATCTCCGAAGGGCTTCTCTCTTATATAGTCAAGCAGAAGCTTAAGCGTAGCTTTTCCGTAGCCCTTTCCCTGCTCGGATGTGTCAATCATCATATGCCAGATATCATATTCCGGTATGTCGTAATCATAAATGACCATAACATATCCGACAACTCTTTCTCCGGCATAAATTGCAAAAGGCTGGCACTGTGTACGGTAAACATAAGCCTGAGCAAGACTGCGGATAGGATGTGAAACAAAAGCCTCCTGTCCCTTACCAAGCTTCAGATTAAACACATCAATAAAATTTTCTTCATTGACAGGCTTTAAGCAGATACTCATATTGAAGTCTCCTCTTATACATTATTAATCAGCGGTTTTATATATAGAAGGTAATCCGTGTATATTACGGAAAAACTCTGTGTTCTTAATAATCAAATCCGATTTCCACCAATTTTTACTGATGTGCCACTCCTCCGGGTAATGCTCCCAGTTCCATGTAACAGCCCATGTTCCGTCTGCTTCCTGAGTTTCACTGATAAACCTACATTCAAAATTGCACAGCTCTTTGTTTTCATCGTAGAAACTGCTGTTTCGGGAACGAATGAACAGCGACGGCTTGCACACATATTCCGTTTTCCAAACAGAAGTATCCTTTGTCAGAATATGCTTAATTTGGAGCTCAAGCAAGGCTTCAAATTCTTTCATATCATTTATAAGTGAGTCACAGTCGCGCAGATACTCATACAGCTTTACAAAGCAGGAAGCCGTGTGCATTGATTCCAAAGGGCAGTTAGCCTTGAAATAAGCGTATGCTTCTTTGAGCAGAGAATTTGCCGTTTCGTATAAATCGCTGTCAGGCTCAGCGTAACAGAGAATGAATCCGATCAGCGAAGCTGTTGGATTATAATTTATCTCCTGTTCGGGAGCATAATCCCACCACGGAGCATGAGGATAATAGTTGTTAGTGGGAACCGTGTTAAACCAGAAATGTCCGTCAAAATATTCTGTGTTTTTAAGATAGCGCAGAATCCCCTGAACTATAGGGTGGTCCTTTGATTCTAAATTGATTTCTCTGATAATTTCTGTTGCAGCCCAAGTCTGAATAGGAGAGGACTCGGGATTCCAGCAATCCGCCTCCAAAGCATGTCCAAAGCCGCCGTCCCCGTTTTGGTATATTGCAAGAGCGTCGAGCACATCTTCTTTGCTTCCGTTTTCAAACAGATACTTCCATCTTGCCAAATCCAAGGGCCTTGCGTTTTGGTAAATAAACCTTTGAGCCTTTTTAATATCCATTGCAGGTTTCTCCGTAAATCAAAATTAATCTGACTGATTATTGCTATAACACAGAAGTATTGCGCCTTTTCAGAGCGTTTCTGAAACTGCTGTTACGACCTTCCTTAATATCAGTATAGTACAGAACGCCGGATTATTCAATATATGTAAAGCAAAAAGCACCGTAGAATCTCAGATTCTACGGTGCTTTGTTGTTGTTTTATGCGTTATTAAAGCACAGCAATTATACCTGAAATATACTTTTGAATGTGAGTAGCGTCAACAACGCTTGCGTTTCCGCCCTTTTTGCTTGGGCAAGCTTTCTGATAGTCGCTCAAAGGAACTAAGCCTGCAATGCCCTTCTGGACTTAGAACGGTTATAATTTCATATCGTTTTCAAAAGGCCGGTATTTCAAATATAATCAGTGAATTATACTTTTCAATAATAATTATACTGGAATCAGGCAAAACGCAAAAAGGAAATTTTTGAAAAAAACGAGATTCTGCACCCTGTTTTAGGTCGAATTAAGGATTTCGACTTATCTTCCGCCCTCGCAGAGAATTACCGTTATCATTCTGACTTCCGTCGCCATTCTGATGCAGCCCGTCATAGCGGATAATTGTCTGAAATATGGTCTTAGTAAACGAGTGTTCAGCTTCAGAGTTTATAAGAGGGATTGATTTCACTTTTTTGGAGATTAATCCTGTGAATTATTCGGATAGTTCACCTCAGACTTATTCTCCGGCTTGAGAAGAAATGCAAATATTCTTGTACTGTAAAAATTATTCCTATTACGAAAAAAGCCTGCTCCGGTCAAGGAACAGGCTGTGGGTAGAATTTTTCATATTTCTATACGTTTTGTCCTATGTTAATCTAATGCTTTACCGTCGGTAGAGATGGTAACAACTCTCCACGGAATAAGTTTACCGCTTGTTTGCAGAGCCTGCTTTATCGCGTACTCAATACCGCCGCAGCAAGGCACTTCCATACGCACAACGGTTACACTCTTAATATCGTTGTTTGTGATGATGGCAGTCATTTTTTCGGTGTAGTCGCCATCATCGAGTTTAGGACAGCCGATAAGTGTGATACGGTTGCGGATGAATTCGTTATGGAAATTACCGTATGCATACGCCGTACAATCCGCAGCAACTAAAAGGTTTGCGCCGTCAAAATACGGTGCATTTACAGGAACGAGCTTAATCTGCACGGGCCATTGCGAGAGTTGGCTGCTTGCGTTGATAGCAGGATTGTTGTAATCATAGCTTCCTCTGGGAATGGCTTTGGATTGAGTGCCGGGGCAGCCGCAAGGCAAAGTGCCGTGCTTTTTCGCTTTAGCTTCAAGCACAGCGGCTTCATTGTAAGCAGGGGCTTCTCTTTCCTCAAAGGTTATTGCATCCATGGGACACGCAGGCAGGCAATCACCAAGACCGTCGCAATAATCTTCGCGTGTCAGTTTCGCTTTACCGTTTATCATTTCGATAGCACCCTCGTGGCAAGCGGTAGCACAAGCACCGCAGCCGTTACATTTTTCTTCATTAATTTTGATAATTTTTCTGATCATATTCTTACTCCTTTTTAATTCTAAAGATATTGATAACATCACTGTCAGGACAACAAACCGAATCTCACCGCACTCTGCTTTCGGTGGCTCACTGCCGTACCGGAAATATCTATATGCGGAAAAGCAGCATACCTGCCCATCGGGCAGAGGTAGCCTCTTTGGGTATCGTAATCAAAGCTGTCTCCGATCCGGTGCCCGCTGTGACAGGGTAACAGCCTTTTTGTCAACTAATGTAATTCAGATTCTCAGCTTCAAACATATCACCTCCGTTGACTTTTCAGCTCAATTATATTATAATAAATAAAACAATACGGTTGTTTTTACAACAGAAAGTGATGTTTTATGAAAAAGTATGTTTCTATCTTAAAAAGAACACAGCTGTTTGCCGGCGTAGGAAATGATGATATTATCTCTCTGCTTTCTTGTCTTGGGGCAAGACTTCATACCTATAAAAAGGGCGAATATGTTTTAAGACAGGGCGAACATTTAAGTGATATTATCGTTTTAGTTGAAGGTAATCTCCATATACAAAAGGATGATTATTGGGGAAATCGCAGTATACTTGGTCAGATTTCTGTGGGTGAAATGTTCGGTGAGGCTTACATTGCTCCTGAAAGCGGCGCTTTGCTCAATGATGTTGTAACAGTAGCAGACAGCACCGTTATTTTCTTTGATGTCAAAAAAATAATTACCACTTGCTCTTCTGCCTGCCGTTTTCACACTATGGTAGTGCAGAATATGTTCTTTGCAATATCCGAAAAAAACAGAAAACTCGTGCAGAAACTCGGTCATATGTCCAAGCGTTCTACACGAGAAAAACTGATCTCTTTTTTATCCGAAGAAGCAAAGCAGCATAACAGTTCATATTTTACTATTCCATTTAACCGTCAGCAGCTTGCAGATTTTCTATCGGTGGACAGAAGTGCGATGTCAAACGAGCTTTGCAAAATGCGTGACGAAGGACTATTGGAATTTGAAAAAAATACATTTAGATTACTATATCATAATTGAACGACATAGTGCAGTTTGAATTTTTTGTTCGATTTGATTTTTTATATAATGAGGATTTAATGAGAATTTGGAAACTTCTTTTCTTTGCCAGCTTGACTTTCTTAATGACTTCATCGACACCATCGGTATATCTGCTAAGACGGATAAACGAATTGCGTTCGTTTATAAGAGAAAAAATGATTTGGCATATTCACGATAGTTGCCAGCGATGTAATACTTTTGTCTTTCATAAGAGTAATCTCCGGCGTTGATTATATAATAATCCGGTCATTTTGCAAAATGTGCAATGCAGAGAAAGCATAACACAGATAAAAATAAAGAGCGATAAAAAGGAACAGCTTAGAACAAGGTCGAACTGTTATGAACGCTCTTTTCAATTATCAGGATTTTCAGCAGAATTTATTGAGCAATGAGCAGGCAATTTTGATTAGCAAAATCGAAAATTGCCTGCCTTTTATCTTCTTGTGAAACGCTTGAAGCGTTATAACATAGAAAAAATTTTTTTGCAATCTGATAAATACAGGGCTTGATTATTGTCGAAAAAAGTATTATAATTGCAATAACTATTAGGTTTTTTTCATAATTGCAATGGAAGAATAAGTAATCGTGCATTAAGGATATAGGCAGAATAGCAAAAAGTATAGTAAAATTCCATAAATTTGAAAGATTTATAGGAGGGTTTGAAAATATGAAAATGAAAAGAATGATCTCTTCACTGTTACTTGTTGCGTTGATTTTTTCTTTCTCTATGATTAACATAAGTGTTTTTGAAATCAGCGCTTCTACTACAGATACAAAGTATTCTGTAAAGCATCTTCAAAACGGTAACTTTGAGGAAAATATGAGCAGCTATACATTTAGTAACGGTTATGTTCAGCCTAACCGAACGAGTGTGCCGTATTGGGACACCACGGCTTTTGGCGGAAAATTCGAGTTCTTCAAAAGTAAAAATGATTATCATTTCAAAGTTACAAAAAGAGTATATCCCAATAATCCGGAATACTGGAATGTTGCAGAAGGCGCGGTGGCTGCCGAGCTGAATGCAGAAGAAGAAAGCACAATTTACCAAAGAATTAAAACCGTTTCCGGCTCTACTTACACCTGGGGACTTGACCACAGAGGAAGAGACAGAACAGACCGTATGGTGCTGTTTATCGGCCCGGAGCAGCCTGTTGATCCGTCAAAGCCATCTAAAACCGGGCAAGACCAGTTCGTAAGAATCACCAACTGGTTAAAGAATCAGTATGGCGTGGAATATCCGGAGATTGGCTGTTCTGAAAAATATACAGTATATTCAAAGCCGTTTGCCGCAGCCGGTGAATTCGAGAATGAAGCAAGCGATGAGAATCTGAATATTTCTTTGTACGAAACCGGTGAAATCAATCAGGAATGGAGTGTTTGGATTATTTCATCGCCTTACTGCAATACCAGTGAGGAAAATACCGTCAACGGCTGGTCTCGGTACGGAACAAATGTTTCCAATGATTTTGACGATATCATGAAGGGAGCAGGCAGCTCTCTCGGTTATGACTGTACTTATACGGTTCCCTATGGACAAACCAACACTTTGTTTGCTTTTTGCTCCTATTCATCCGGCAGGGAAACTCAGGATGATATCACTTACGGAAATCTTTTGGACGGTATCAATTTTGATCTTTATCAGCCTTTTTCAACATCCTCTACCGAAGGCGGTATGGGCAGCGTAGACGCAGATGATCCTGAATTATCCAATATTACAATCAAGTCTAACATTACCAGTGATGACCCTTTGCATACAGTACTTGGGGACGGACAGTATTGTACCGTATATACATCCTCTTACAACAAAGAGGGTGGTCTTACAGACTGTACTTTTCAGGGCGCCTATGTCACAGTTAATAATGATGACGGCACATCTGTTACAAAATATGTCGAGATATACCAAGGAGATATCAGCGGTTTAACGGAGTTAGAATTAGAGCAGCTGTCAAGGGAATATTTTATAGAAGATATAGTTACAGATCCGGATAGCGGCGAAGAAAAACTTCAGTATTATTTTAATGTTTCAGTTAACTCCCCGGTATCTGTTCATTTGATTTATGCAAAGGCTCCGCTGGTTTTGTATGATGCAAACGGCGGCCGTGATTATTGTTTTTCACCGGACAATACCGCTGGCGGTAATCTTATCGGATTTGCAGGTTATTTTCAAAAGATTGTGGAAAAAACGGTTGACGGTCAGCCGGTTTATGTGGATACATCGGAGTATTACTCTGATTATGTAGCAACCGTTGATGAAATAGGCAAGGAACTCATCATTCCCGGAAAGTATATTTCCCATGCAGCATTGCCCAATACAAGCTGGGATAAAAATGATGACGGTACAAGCCCGCACCGATTCTGCGGCTGGAGTGTTTTAGACGCGGATGGAAATCCGGTTGTTCTGGACGGTGTTCATACTATAGAGTTTAACCCGACTCAGGGTAATGGCGGTATTGTATCACTCACAGATTCTCAAGGCTCTGTTCATGACTTGCTGTTGGATGCTACCCACGGTATTACACTGACCGCACTTTGGAAATTTGCAAACAGAGCTTATGCAGAAACTTATAACGGCATAACCGATGAGTTTGAAGTTTCTGCTGTTGGCGGAACGGTTGAAGAAACCTTGATTCCCGCTGCTTTAAGAGATAGCGATGTGAAGGAATATACTCAGAATATCAATGGCGAGGATCGGGTTGAGCGTATAGATGCATTTGGTAATATCGGCGACAAAATTATGTTTAAGGCAACGCCGGATTACCGGAATGATTATATGTTTGTAGGCTGGTATTACAGAGAAAAGCAGGCAGACGGCACATATAAAGAGGTATTGAGGAGTACATCCACTTCAATTGCAGTCACTGTTGAGGAAGGAGAACTGAACACCTTCTATGCCCGATTCCAAAAGATGACAGTACCTGTAATATTCCATTATACGCAAACAGGCAGTCCGCAGGATTATGATTTTTATGATAAATCCACGGAAAACAAGTATGGTAAATATTATCAGGAGGTTACTATCGGCGAAATGGCTGTGAAGCCTTCCGGCGATTCAAAATCTGTTGTGACTTGGTATACCTCTCCCACAAAACGAGACGCAGAGTATATCTTTGATTTTGACAGTCCTATTACCGAGAGGACTAATCTGTATGCCGGTCCGACATTTGCTTACAATTATTTTAATGATTTTGCTATTGAAGAGCCGTGGAGCATAAATACATACGGAACACTTAAGCTATCTGACAAATATATAGACTTAAAAAACGATGCGGATGTGACGGATTTTAATGTCTATATATTAAAGGGAACTCTCGGCGAAAGTGCTCCGTCGCCAAGCAGTATAAAGAATAATAAAAATACCAAAAAGGTTGGTATGTCAGTAAATAATTCAAGTCTGAAATTTAATACTGTGACAAATACCGGAGAGACATTTAACAGAGCCGGTGCTAACTATCATAATTTTTATTTATTCAACATGAAAACACCGCTCTGGGTTGTGTTTGACTTCACATATAAAGGAGTAACATACACAAGTACGGTTCATGACAGATCCCTTTATAACGATATTACAACTTATATGGCAGAGTCTGAGAATGGATTCTTTACCACATTCCCCCCGGAAACTCAGGCTGAACTGCGCAATTCACAAACCACACTGTTGAACAGTATTCAGGCAATGTACGATGCAGTTGCACAGTTTGGCATTTCCAACCCGACCAAGTATGCCGATGCAAGCAGCGTGGAGGGCTTGACCTACGATCCCGCCACGGATCATACATATACCTTCAATTCCACAACAGCCTTAAGGAATATTGAGCCCTGGGGATTCAAATATTCATTTACAGTGGATGGCAATACTGTTACGGATTTTGCCGATTACGGCGCTGTTGTCTTAACGGATAAAGACGGAAGTTTCCAGGAGCAAGGTGTTGGTATAGAGAATTTGTTGAATAATGATAATTCAGTAATGTTTTCAAAAGCAAACAGCAATGTTTACTCCGGTGAAGACGGCGCTATAGATATTTATTACATTAACAATATACTTGCATCAGATTTTGACAAAAATACATATGTTGCATTTTTTGTTAAGGATAAGCAGGGAGATTTCTATTACTCAGATATTGTCCAGAACACTTACAACGACTTAGCAGCAAGTGATTCATCGGAGTATAAGGATGTCAGCAAGTCAATTTCGGATTATTCAGTTGCCTTAACTAATTACCTTGCCCTCGTTGAGCAAGCAAAGAATAATATCGAATAATCCGCATTGCGATATTAAGCTGAAATATGCCGGCACACGATACAGCACCTGAAGCCTAATTTGATTATTCCTATGTATTTTCCGTTTTGCAATGAGTGGTAATCAAGCAGCAAGTTCTGATACAGTCTGGCAAGAGGAGGAATCGGAATAGTGATTCAGGAATGGTTAAGGAATAACGAGAAAAAAATCACACGAGGTATGTCAATCTTAGTAGTGATATTAGTCTTGACTATTGTTGTTTTTAAGATTGCCTTTTTAGATAATAATAACAGAGGAGGTAATGCTTTTGCCGATACAACCCATCCTGAAGATGTTGTAGAGGAAGATACCGATAATAGTAATTCGATTAATCCTATTAATCCGGATAACCCGTTTATTCCGTTCAATCCGTTTGAGGATAGTATATTTTGGGGAAACGGCAATACTACGCAAGCGGCTGAAGAAAGTCCCGGTGACGGTGCTGCATTTGAGGAAGAAGATGCATTAGAGGAAAATAAAAGTGATTCTTCTGATAAAAACAGCAGTACCGAAGCAAAGAATCCGGAACAAGACGACACTCCGCCTAAGACCGAAGCCAACCAAGATACAACAGAAAATATAGGATTACCTCCAAAAGCACCGAATCAAGATGGTGAATGGGGAAAGCCAATACCAAACTGATAACGCAATGAGTGGTATTATGCTTCAAGCCGAGCTGTGTTTTCTGCAATAATCGTTAAAGAAATCAGGTATAAACAAAAACGCCGAAAGCCTTGATATTTCAAGACTTTCGGCATTTTTTTGGCGTCGCTAAGAGGATTCGAACCTCCGGCCTACCGCTTAGGAGAACATTTTACACATTTTTCCCTAATGCAGTTTGGTCTATCACGACGCTCCAAACCCGCATAAATACTGGGTTTTTTAACGAACATCGTTTTTGTTCGACGCTCCTGTTCCTGCTAATTTCTCTTGATGATTCGAACTCCAATTAGCAAGAAATTAGCAAGGACGGGGTGAGTGTTCTCACCGGTAGAATCTATTTGCCACGCTTACATATGTTATATTATAACACAAATTTTCTGATAATTCAATATTTCAAACAACACACCAGCGGTGCAGATTCATTTTTGAGTCTGCGCCGCTTTTTTGCTTATAGGAGGAAATCATGTCAGAATATCAGTTAGAACTAAAACAAATCGTGGACTATCCACGCTGCCGAATCTATCGGCAATTTATCAATATGCTGATGCAGGACAAAAACATCCGCATTGGCGGCAACTCAGGGCTCTACTATTTCACGGTTCTGTCCTGCTATGCAAACTTTCGCACATCATATAAAAGAATTGACGGCATCAGTTACACCATCTATCCCGGTGAATGGCTTTGCCGTGTGAGTGAGCTGGCTGAATGGTTCCGTACCCGCTTTCAGCATCAGGCGCTCTCCATTTTGAAGGATCTGCAGGACAGGCATCTTATCACCTACACTCTTCTCGAACGCGGGAAATTGGTGAAATTCAAAATCAAAGGATGGTGCAAATACAACCGAGTTTTAGACTACAACGCCCCTTGCCAAAAAGACACAGGCTTTTTCTTTCTGCCTATTTCGGTAGCCAATGAATTAGTCAGTGCCGGTCGCTGCTCAGAAATGGATGCTATGCTGGATCTGTGGGTCAATACCATATACAACGACACCCAGGTGCAAGGCTCGGAAATCGGACCCGTTGTATATATGCGTAACGGTACCGGAAGTCCGCTTATAGGATATGCTGACCTTGCAGAGCGTTGGGGTATCTCCAAGGCAACAGCAGGCAGATATCTTCGTAAAATGCAGGAGCTCGGCTATCTTTCTATGGTTGCCTTCCCCGGCACACACGGAACGGCAATCTATCTCAAGAAGTATCTGTCCACGATGTTCCAGATATCCGATGTAATGATCGACAAGGATGAAGTGGCAATGTCGCTGAATATTAACATCAGTATTGATGAAGCTTCGGAAGAAGAATGCGTGTCAGAAAACGAATCCGGCGTGTCAAAATCGCACACGGAAATTATCTTGCAGAAAGTGGCAAAAGTCCTTGCCGCACAAGGGTTTCCGTGCTTTTCATGCCCGCGAATCCAATGTAAGTTATTACCCTTATCAGACGATTGCAGGAAAGCTGTTATTAGTACCTGTAATCTCATAGATGTGAAGGAGTATCGCTACTTGCTTGTTATGTCGTGCAAGAATTCCACGGAGATATTCCAGTTTGAGATACGGCTGACGCCGATTTATCCGGAGGAGGTGTAAGATGATGAAAAAGCAAACAGAACAGGTTTCCGACAATCCGAAATACCACGACACATTACTTCTACTGAGAAAATACAGGGATGTGGTGTGGGGGCTTGAATTGTCGGTGCAGCAGGTCAAACGGCGTTTTCAAATGGAGTTTGGAAGCAGCATTGAGGACTTTTTGGAATCGATTTATCTTGCCGGCGTAGATTTTTCTGACAATGGCATTGAAGAACAGGCTCGAAGTATTGAGAAAAGCTATCAAATGCTTAAACTGCTTGAGACCTCAATCAACATCATGCGAAACAAGCATAAACATGGCGAGAAGTATTATTGGCTGCTCTATTACAGTTATCTTTCACCTCAACAGTACCAAAGTGTTGACGAGATCATCGAGATGCTCCGTCCGCATATTTCGGATATCAGCCAACGTACTTTTTTCCGCAGGAGAAAGGATGCCATTGAAGCTCTTTCGTCAATCTTGTGGGGCTATACTTCCAAGGACAGCTTGAGTCTTTTGGAGCAATTTTTCCCTGAAAACTGAAAGTGGCAGTAAATCGGCGGCAAATGGCAGTACATTGGCAGGGTTTTGCGATTGCACCGCAATTCTGTACGTGGTAAAATGATATTGCTCAAAACTGTATCAGGTGCCGGCCGGGCAGAGTGAACACCATTCTTTCGATGGTGTTTTTTTATTGCCCGAAACGGTACGCACACACCAAAGCCGTCCATTTTTTTGGCGGCTTCATTTCATTTTCAAGGAGGTACACTGTGAAAAAACAACTGAAACCCGTAAAACCGGAGAAAAAGGAACGCCGGCATATTGATGTCGGCAGGCTGCTGTTCTCCGGATTTCTCACCGCAACTATGTTAGGCGGCACTTCCATGCAGGCATTTGCCGCAACCAATGTGTGGGACAAGGCAAATGAGATCATGAAGGATGTCTATACACAGATCCTTGCGATTTCAACTATCGCCGCCATTGTTACGGCATCCATCGCTTTGCTGCTGATGAATTTCTCCAAATCAGGACGGACGGTTGATGAATCCCGCGCATGGCTGAAACGGATCATCATTACCTGGGCAATCCTCAATGGTCTCGGTTTCATCATGGCATATATCACTCCCTTCTTTACAGGCGGAAAGTGGAACGGATAACCGATTCCGTTTCGGAAAGGATGTGATGCTGTGGGCATACTTGACGGAATTGTAGAGTGGATTGCAGAACAGGTCATGAACGGACTGGATTTAATCAACACTTCGGTTTTGGGCGCTTTGGGCTGCAATATGTCAACCTTTACCCGGTATTTTCCGGCTGCGAAAACGCTGTATGACATCTTCGTTGCTTTGGCGATCGGCTTAATACTCTTGAACTGGGTATGGCAGCTCTTTAAGAACTACGGACTATCCGCCGGCATTGAAGCCGAGGATCCCGTAAAACTGTCCATCCGTTCCGTACTCTTTATTCTGCTCGCCTACT